>CAZUNC010000165.1:0-5081 GCA_964621475.1 uncultured Defluviitaleaceae bacterium
ATACCCGAGAGATCCGAAAACGGTGTCGCGGGTTGATCTATGTAATTCGACAGCAGAACTGCCGCATCGGTTACGCCAGCCTCAGGAGCTACAGTAGCCTCTGCATCCTGCAGCGAGTTGGCATCTGACTGTTCAGCGTCCGTTTGTGGCGGCTCAGCTTGCGCAAGATCATCTGGTGTCTCTGAAGCCTCGGCATCTACCGAAACCGAGGCCTCCGCGGACTTCTTGCCCGAGCAGGCCGAAAACGGTACGGTTAGCACGAGACATAGAAAGAATAAAACGAGCTTTCTACTCATATGTGTTATTCCTTTATATTTTTAATCCTTTGTCTTCATTGTCGGGAACAAGATGACATCCCTTATCGAATAGGAATCCGTCAGCAACATGACCAAGCGGTCGATACCGACACCCAAACCTCCGGTCGGTGGCATGCCGTATTCCATCGCGAGAATAAAATCCTCGTCGACCTCGTTAGCCTCATCGTCCCCAGCTGCGCGGCGGCTTTCCTGATGCATAAAGCGCCCGCGCTGGTCGATCGGGTCATTGAGCTCCGAATACGCGTTCGCAAACTCTCTTCCGAGGATAAACAACTCAAAGCGTTCCGTGAGCTCCGGCTTGTCGGGCTTTCTCTTTGTGAGTGGTGAAATCTCGACCGGGTGGTCCAGTACAAACGTAGGCTGTATGAGCTGCTTTTCAGCGAACTCCTCAAAGAACAGCGCCAGGATATCGCCCTTTGTATGCACGGCCTGAAACTCTACGTGGTGCTGCTTAGCGAGTGCCTTAGCTTCATCATCGGTCTTTACATTATCAAAATCTACTCCGGCATATTGCTTAACGGCCTCGGTCATCGTGATACGCACAAACGGCTTTGTGAAATCAAGCTCATGACCGTTTACATTTATCACATCAGACTTCGCTACGGTCTTCACGCATTCCTTGAACATGGCCTCCGTGATCTCCATCATGCCGTAATAGTCCGTGTAGGCTTGATACAGTTCGAGCATCGTAAATTCCGGATAATGCTTGATGTCTACGCCCTCGTTCCTGAATACACGGCTCATTTCAAACACCCTATCAAACCCGCCGATGATAAGCCTCTTGAGCGGAAGCTCGAGTGCTATACGCATATACATCTCGATATCGAGCGCGTTATGGTGGGTGATAAACGGACGAGCCGAACCACCGCTCGGGCGTGTCATCAATACGGGCGTTTCGACCTCAAAGAACGAACGCTTATCTAAGAATTCCCTTATGCACTTTATAGTCTGTGAGCGCTTTACGAATACATCCTTGACCTCAGGATTTACGATCAGATCCAGATAGCGCTCCCTGTAACGAATCTCCTGATCCTTAAGGCCATGGAACTTCTCTGGCAGTACACGCAAGCTCTTTGCGAGTAACGTAATGCTGTTTGCCTTAACGGAGATCTCGCCCTTTTGTGTGCGGAACACCTCACCCGTTACGCCCATGATGTCGCCTATGTCAAACTTCTTGAACTCCGCGTAACTATCTTCTCCGATGTCGTCGCGCTTTACATATACCTGTATGCGACCCTCTCCGTCCTTGATATCGCAAAACGACGCCTTACCCATGATGCGCCTTGTCATCATACGGCCTGCGATGGATACAACCTTACCATCCATCTCATCAAAGCGCTCATGTATATCTGTGCTATATGTGTCTACGGGGTACTTAACCTGTGTGAACGGGTCCTTGCCCTGCTCCTTTAGCGTGTTCAGTTTATCTAAGCGGATCTGCTCCTGCTCATTACGCATACGTTCCTGTTCTGCTGCGCTCATTTCCTCTGCTTGTGTATCTATCGTGTTCTCTATATCCATTGCTGCTCCACATCCTGTCTTTATTACTATCGTTTTTATCTGACTATCTCGATTACCTTGTACTTACTTATGCCATCCGGTGTCTCCACCTCTACCATGTCGCCCGCAATCTTTTGCAGCAACGCAAACCCGAGCGGTGATTCATTTGATATCTTGCCCCCGAACGGATCCGATTCAGCTGAGCCTACGATCGTATACTCCACATCCTCGTCAAACTCCAAATCCTTGAGCCTAACCGTAGTGCCTACGCCTATGACCTCTTTGTTTATATCCTCTTCGTCTATGACCTCTGCGTTACGGAGCATCTTCTCAAGCACCATGATACGTGCCTCGATCTCGGCTTGCTCTTCCTTGGCCGCGTCGTACTCGGCATTCTCGGAAAGATCGCCCTGTCCGCGTGCCTCTTTTATCTTCTCGGCCACTTCCTTACGGCGAACGACCTTGAGCTCCTGCAGTTCGCTCTCCATCCGTTTCAATCCGTCATATGTTAAAACCGTCTTCTTCTCAGACATCAGCAATCCTCATTTCTTAAAATATTTTCGACAAACAGTCTCTCTATCTGCTGATATGACGCGGCTGTGTTGATGCTTACACGCAACTTGGCGGCCGACGCCACACCCTTTACATAAAACGATAAATGCTTGCGCATCTGTAATATACCTAAATGTTCCCCGTATAGATCGATCATCATCCTGCAGTGTAATAGCGCGGTCTCCACACGTTCTTGTCGATCGGGAGCTTTTCCGAATATCCACGGATTACCGAGCGCAGCGCGTCCGATCATCACCCCATCACAACCCGTTTCACTTTGCATTTGAATCGCACTGTCCATATCTACTACATCGCCATTGCCGTATACGGGTATGCTTACAGCATTCTTGACCTCACGAATAATATCCCAGTCCGCATTGCCGCTGTAATACTGATCGCGTGTGCGCCCATGCACCGTTACAAACGCCGCTCCCGCTTCCTCGCATACCTTTGCAAGGTCCACAGCATCGTATCCTCCGTCGAAGGACTTTCGCATCTTTACCGATACAGGCAAATCCGTCACCTTAACAGCTGCCTCAACAATGCGGCCTGCGAGCTCGGGATTTCGCATCAATGCGGAGCCCTCACCGTTTTTTACGATCTTCGGAGCCGGACAGCCCATGTTGATATCAATACCGTCAAAGCGTGTCACATCGATCATAGCTGCGGCCTTTGCCACAAACTCGGGTTCGCTGCCAAACAGCTGTACGATCAGCGGTCTATCCTCCGGAAACGCAAATAACAAGTCTTTCGTCTGCTCGTTCCCGTAGACGAGCGCTTTTGCGCTGATCATCTCCGTGAACGTTTTTGCACAGCCGGATCGTTTGCACAAAAGCCTGAACACAGCGTCTGTGTATCCGGCCATCGGTGCGAGCGCTATAGTTGCGGTGTTCAATATTTCTCGAATGTTATACTCTTGATGATAACATCTTCAACAGGTTTGCCAGATCCGTCGCCAAGAGCACCCGGTGTGATCGGTGTCGATGCTATCGCATCCACGACATCCATGCCCTCTATGACCTGTGCGAATACTGTATAGCCATAGTCCAACTCCGGCACTCCGCCCTCATTGACATATTTATCGATAACGGGCAGCGGATAGAAGTCGGACATCTTAATTTCCTTGCCCTCCTGGTTCTTGCCCATGGACTCGTCCTGTACTGCTCTGTAGGATTCCATCTGTTGTTTTGCACCCTCGGACAAATCCTTACGCTGAACGATAAAGAACTGGCTGCTCTGGGTATCCGGGCTGCCCGAATTGGCCATCGAGAGCGCCCCTCTGAAATGATGCAGTCCCGGTGATATCTCACCGTTGAAGTTACCGCCCCAGATGCTTTCTCCTCCCGTGCCCGTGCCGGTCGGATCTCCGCCCTGTATCATAAACCCGTCCATGACGCGGTGAAAGATCGTGTTGTTATAATATCCATTTTTCGAGTGTGTTACGAAATTCTCTACAGCCTTAGGTGCCTGTTCCGGGAAAAAGCGTATCTTTATCGTACCCATAGAGGTCTCCATAACCGCGATTTCCTCACCCTTTTTCGGATCGGACACCTGCGGAAACGGATCCTTTTTGACTTCTTTCGAACCGCCCGAGCATCCAACACCCGTAAATCCTACACACATCATTCCCAATACAACCAGTGCTAATCTTTTTATGATCATTCTTTAGCATCCCTTTCAAATTCTTCCGTTTAATCCTCAATATCCCATATATATTAGCCGCTTTTCGTCATTTGTCAAATGTTTTATGAACCGTTCAATCAATCGCTTCAAGTAATGTTTATTTGTAATGTCTTTGTAATTGTATTCCGGTCCGAAACATGAGAAAATTACATAGAATAATCATACAATCCCGTTTGAGGTATATTCCGATGACTATAAACGTGCATTACAGACATACAAACATGACCCTTCAGGTTCTCATATCATTTCTGGCAGTGTTGATTTGTACACAACTGTTTGTTGTCGTAAAGGTCTACGCCGGCAGTTTCTATAACTCGTCCATTGTAAGGCCCGTCAGCATGACAAACACTATCAACACGTCTGCAGCTACCCCGTCACCGTCCCCTAATGCCCCTCCTGTGATACCCTCGTCACTCACGCCGAGCTCTGTCTATCTCACCGCGTCGATCTCCGTCACGCCAGGTAAACTATCCTATCGCGAGGAAGGTCTTGAGGTCAGAGGGGAGTATCCCGTTTTAACAGGTTTGGATGCCATACAGGGTGACGAAGCCAATGCGATCATATCCGATCTCGTAAAGCAAAAAAAGGCTATCGCCAAGGAAGGCAAAGCGCGCTCCGTCGTATTCTCATACGAAACCGTATACACAAAGGGCTATGTAACGATTTTGGTGTATTCCTCAATCATATCGGCCACTACACGCGATCAAGTTGATTCAGTGTGCTTTGACGCACAGACAAGGAAGTTGCTTACGGTAACAGACATACTCGGACCTAATGGAAACGAGATCTTAAGCAAGTATATCTCGGCTCGTATAAAGGCCGATCCGATTAAGTATTATCAGAACTTTGATGGTATCGGTCAAAGGTTTGCGTTCTATCCGGACGATTACAGTCTGCATGTTCTGTTTGACTCAAATAAAATAGCCCCCGGTTCCGAGGGCATAGTGAGGTTCGATATACCGATTAAGAACATCATCAATTTCGTGATCAAAAAAGACGCGTATTATACCAAATCCGAAAACTACGGCC
>CAZUNC010000166.1:0-5074 GCA_964621475.1 uncultured Defluviitaleaceae bacterium
TGAGTGTAATGCTGTTTTCTATGTCAAACTGCCCCGACCTAAGCCTGATGAGCCTACCCATACAGCCGCCGCAGCCTATTTTCATTCCTATGTCCGCACAGAGCGTACGGATGTATGTGCCTTTAGAACACTCGACATCGAACTCAAGCATCGGGTGTTCGTTACCTTTGTGTGTATAAGTGCTAAAACCGTTGATACTAATGGATTTTATAGTGACTTGTCGCGCGGGACGCTCTATTTCCTTGCCCTTGCGCGCGAGCTCGTATAGCTTCTTGCCGCCGATCTTTACAGCCGAATACATCGGCGGTATTTGCTCGATGGGCCCGATAAAGCCCATGACGATATCCTCAAAACGTTGACGCACCGTTGGATCGTTTAGATCGGGTGTAGTGGACATGCGGGTGATCTGCCCGAATATATCCTGTGTATCTGTTTCGATGCCGAATATCAATTGAGCGCGATATGCCTTGCCGGTCGCGGTCAGGCTGTCAGAGAGTTTTGTAGCGTTACCGATACAGATAGGTAATACACCCTCGGCCTCCGGGTCCAATGTACCCGTATGTCCGACTTTTTTGATGCCCGTTATCTTTCGTACCAGCGCTACCACATCATGTGAGGTATAGCCGGGCTCCTTGTAAATATTTAAGACCCCGGAGACCTTTACGGCTTGAGCGGCTTCAAGCAGCAGCTTCGCACATACGGCCTCGAGCGAGCCCTCGACTGTGCAACCCGCCGCGTTCTTGTGCCCGCCACCGCCGTGTGAGACGGCTATCTTGCTGACATCGGCTATCTTTGAACGCATGCTGACCTTGACTAAGCCTTGTTCCTTTTCGTAACAGAGGATCGACAGCTTTACACCGCGCGTGTTGAGCAAATACTCGGCTACACCATCGAGATCCTGACTCGTTGCGTTGTTCGTTTCGAAATCCTCAGCCGATATCGTCGTGTACGCGACAAAGCCGTCCGGTGTCAGACGCATGTTACGTATCGCGGCACCAAACATAACGGCCTCCGCAAGACTGTGGCGATAGGCCATTTCATTATAGATATTTGTAAAGTCTATACCCTTTGAAATGAGCTCGGAGGTTATGCGTAATGTGAGCGGGGAGGTGCAGCCATGACGAAAGCCGCCCGTGTCAGTCACAAGCCCCGCGTATATGGCTGTCGCAGCCTCGGCGCTCACGTCTGTCACGGATGCGAATAGGCGGTATACCAATTCGCACGTGGACGAAGCACCGGGGTCGACGAAATTGTATTTTGCATAAGCGGTATTACTGATATGGTGATCGATACAGATCGTGTCGCGCACGGTATCGAGTAGAGCCTGCGCACGTCCGAGGCGGTCGGCGCTGCCGCAGTCTAAGCATATGAGCGTCTGCACATCGAGTGATGTTATATCACCGTGGTAGATAAACTCCGCGCCCGGTATGATGTCAAACTTACTGTTAAACGGCTCGAGAAGCACGTATATACGCGCTTCTTTTTTTATCTGCCGTAACAGTAGAGCGGTGGAAAGCGAAGCGCCGATCGCGTCGCCGTCCGGATTTTGGTGCGCCGCTATAGCAAAGCTTTCGCTATCCGTGAGCACATGCATCGGAAAATCATGATTGTTCACTGTGATCCTCCGAATGCGATGCGTCCTCCCGCACTACCTGATCGATCAGCCTGTTCATGCGGAAGCCATATTCCATTGAATCATCCATTATAAACGTAAGCTCGGGCGTGTTGCGCAGGTTTATCCGTTGGGCGAGCTGCCTGCGGATAAACCCCGTCGCGTTATTTAGCCCTTGAGCCGTACTCTTTCGAAGCTCCTCGTCGCCCAGGACACTCACGAAAACCTTGCAGAATTTAAGATCAGGCGTCGTATCTACCTTGGTGACGCTGCAAACCTGCCCGATACGTGGGTCCTTGAGCTCCGAACGGATTATACCAGCGGTCTCCCTGAGTATTTCGTCATTGATCCGAGCTATCCTCGAACCGCCGCTTTTCATCGTGGTATCTCCTCCATCATGAATCCTTCTACAATGTCGCCTTCCCTGATGTCGTTAAACCTATTAAACAGCATACCGCATTCGTAGCCGGTGTTTACCTCTTTGACATCGTCCTTGAAACGCTTTAACGTATCGAGTGTGCCCTCATAAACGACCTTGCCGTCGCGTGTGACGCGTACCTTTGCGTTACGCAGGAATTTACCGTCAGTGACATAACACCCCCCGATATTACCGACGCCCGAGGCTTTGAAGATCTGTCTGATCTCTGCGTGACCCGTGACGACCTCTTTAAATACCGGTTCGAGCATGCCCTTCATAGCCGCTGTGATGTCCTCGATTGCATTGTAAATGACGCGGTACATGCGTAAATCTACCTTCTCGGCATCGGCTACGTTTTTGGCGGTAGGCTCGGGTCTTACGTTAAAGCCGATGACGATAGCGTTCGAAGCGGATGCGAGCATAACGTCCGTCTCTGTGATCGCACCTACGCCACCATGGATAACGCGTATGCGCACCTCTTCGTTCGTGAGCTTTTCAAGACTCTGACGTAATGCCTCCACAGAACCCTGCACGTCGGCCTTTAAGACGATGTTCAGATCCTTAGTATTACCGTCCTTTATCTGCTTAAACAGATCATCCAGCGAAACCTTCTGCGGTGTGGCCTTGATCATGTTCTCGCGACCCTTTGCGATAACGGAATCGGACAGCATACGCGCCTGCTTCTCGTTAGCGGCCACATAGAACATATCGCCGGCCTGCGGCACGTCACCAAGACCCAATATCTCAACCGGTATAGACGGTCCGGCCTTTTTAACCTTGCGGCCTTTATCATCCATCATCGCACGCACGCGTCCAAAGCTCGCGCCTGTTACGACGGTGTCACCGACATTGAGTGTGCCGTCCTGTACGAGAACTGTGGCAACCGGACCCCTGCCGCGATCCAACAGCGCCTCGACGATCGTACCCCTCGCGGGTTTGTTCGGGTTTGCGCGTAGCTCCTTCATCTCGGATACAAGCAGAATCATCTCAAGCAGATGCTCGATACCCTCTTTCTTGATAGCCGAAACGGGCACGCAAATCGTTTCGCCGCCCCAGTCCTCGACCAAGAGGCCGTGCTCTGTGAGTTCCTGCTTGACGCGGTCCGGATTAGCGCCGGCCTTGTCTATTTTGTTGATCGCAACGATGATATCGACACCGGCTGCCTTCGCGTGGTTTATGGCCTCGATAGTCTGCGGCATAACGCCGTCGTCTGCTGCCACTACCAATATCGCGATATCCGTTACGGACGCGCCCCTCATACGCATGGCGGTGAATGCCTCGTGGCCGGGTGTATCCAGGAAGGTGATAGGTTTGTCGCGCTCAAATACTGTGTACGCACCGATATGCTGTGTGATGCCGCCGGCCTCTGACGAGGTCACGTTCGCGTTTCTGATCGCGTCCAGCAGCGAGGTCTTGCCATGGTCGACATGACCCATTACAACGACGACAGGTGGGCGTTCGCTCTTGTCCGCTTCGTTGTCCACAGTCTCGTTGAATGCCTGATCAAATAGGTTTACATCCACATGGGGTTCGACGATGACGTTGAATTCCATGCATATCCTTTCGGCGGTCTCGTAGTCAATCTCTTGATTAACCGTTGCCATCACGCCTTGTTTCATTAGAACCTTGATGACATCCGAGCCCGAACGGTGCAGTTTCTCGGCGAGCTCCTTAACCGTGAGCGTCTCACGGATCTGGATCAAGCTGATATCGGGTTCGACCTTCTTGGGCATGATCTTCTTAACGGGTTTCTGTCCCGGGCGCTTGCCGCCGGTCTCCATCTTCTCGAGGAAGACCTTGTTCTCGCGCCTATCGCCCTCAGCCTTCTTCTTATTCTTTTCATTGGTCTTCTGTTCGTTCTTTTGGAACAGTTGCTTCCTGTCGTCCTTTGACGGCTGCTCTACGACCTTCTTGTCGTCCTTTTTGCCGCCTGGAGCCATCGGCCTCGGGTCACGCCTCGGCGGTCTGTCCGGACGCGCGCCGTCTCTCGGAGGGAAACCGCCGCGGTTTTGTCCGTCACCGTGAGGTCTATTGAATCCCGGACGCCCGTCGTCACGCCTCGGACCCTGTCCCTGTCTGAAACCACCCGGACGATCGCCGCTCGGACGATCACCGCTTGGGCGATTGCCATAGCCTGAGGAACCCTGCTGACCAGTAGACGGACCGCGCTGTCTGTCTCGGTTATAACCTTGACCACCCTGTCCGCTTTGAGAATAACTCTGTGAGCCGCCCTGTCCTTGGCCGGAACCCTGGCCTTGGTATGAGCCTTGACCTTGCGGTCTGCGCTCTTGGTACGAACCTTGACCCTGAGGTCTGGGCGGACGGTTTTGCCATTGCTGATTGCGATTTTGACCGCCTTGATACTGGTTGCTATTCTGGCGTTGGTTCGTACCCTGCGGTCTGTCACCGCTATTCTGCGTGTTACCGCTATATGGTGCGTTTGTCCCGCTTTGGGTATTTGTTCCGCCCTGAGTATTTGTTCCGCTCTGAGTATTTGCTGCGTTTTGGGTATTTGTTCCACCCTGAGTGTTAGCTGCGCCTTGAGTGCTTGCTACGCCAGGCGTGTTTGCCATGCCTTGTCTGCGTTGCGGGGGTTGATTCTGATATGACGCAGGCCTTCTGTTTTGGCCTTGATTCTGCTGCCTGTTGTCCCTTCCGCTCTGTGGCTGCGGCGGGCGATACAACGAGCCCTGCTTGTACTGCACGGTCTGTCCGCCTTGGCCACCACCCTGTTGCTGAGGGTTAGAGGATGCAGGAGCCGATGAGCTCGGTGCCGGTTGCATATTTTGCTGCTGCTGCGTCTGCGGTCTTGCCTGCGTAGGAGCAGCTGCCGGCGAACCCGTCGTATGCTGTGACTGCGTATGTGTTTGCTGCTGAGCCTGTTGTGGCCTTTGTGCATGCGCATTCTGCGCATGCGAATTCTGTACCTGTGTGTGTTGTGCCTGCGTGTTCTGTGTATGTTGTGTTTGTGTATGCGCAGATTGCGACCTCTTCTGGTACGTGTCCCTGAGCCTTGCGATGATGTCATCTTCGACACTGTTGAA
>CAZUNC010000167.1:0-5058 GCA_964621475.1 uncultured Defluviitaleaceae bacterium
TATCATAAGAATTGGAATCAGTCAATAGTTTTTTACATTATTTACTATATATCCAACCAGATACCGGGGGTATTGATGGCCTTTAAACCGGCCTCGCGCACGGCCATGATGCAGATTGTATCGGCAGGGTCGACCTTGGGATTTCTGGTCTCAAAGAAGTCTACCATTTCCTTTATAAAGGCCTTGAAGAAATCCGAGTTGATCTGCAGGAAATCGCAGCTGCCGTCTGCAAAGTTTATGCACATGCCAAACGGCACCCTATCGATATACTGGTTGATCGTCGCGTATCTGTTGCCCTCGAACTCCACTACCATCGATGGGCAGTGCCCACTGCCGATGAACATTACGCGCTTTGCGTTATTACCCATGAGCATGATGAGCGGTTCGAGCTGATGTACGGCGTAGTTGTAGAACTTACCGCCGCCAAAGCTCGTAATACCGGAGATCTGGGCATTATTCAAGAAGGTATATTCCGCAGCGTAACGTAGCGCTGACGACGAATACATCGGTGTGTTGTGCGCCTTTGCAAGCTCAAACATCGATACGGCACCGGCCTTTGTGTTTGCAAAGGTCTTGTCGACGTATACAGGCTTACCGGATTTTAACGCGAGCTCTGCGAGTTCCTCGTGAAACTCCGGATTGTCCGGTGACAGCACCACGAGTGCGTCGCTTTTTTCGATGACCTCCTCGATGGAGGCGAACATCTCTACATTATGTTCTGCAGCCCATTCGGCAGATGTGCGCTTGCCGAATTCCGTGCCCTCTACCTTTGCATATGCATAACATACCTCATATGCGCCGCCGCTGGCTTCCTTTATCCAGACCGGATAGTTTTGGGCGTGCCACTCGTCTATGTAATAATCGATAAATCCTATCTTTTTCAATTTACACCCTCCTAAAAGTTGATTTCGCATACGCGAGTTGATGATCGATGTGTGCGGCATTACGTTTGCCGTTCATGACGCAGTCGATCCTTTATAAATTTTCCTCGCAAAAGGTTTTGAATGGTTTATAATAGTTTACCAAAAAGGTACAAGAAAATATAGGAAGAAATAAAAATTAGAAAGGGTCATAATAATGAAGTGTATAACATTGGGCTCGACGGGTATAACAACCCCGCAAAACGCGTTTGGCGCGCTACCTATTCAGCGTGTGGATATTCAGACGGCGGTAAAAATACTGCGCAAGGCATATGATGGAGGTATGACATTCTTTGACACTGCGCGAGGATATTCGGACAGCGAGGAAAAGCTCGGACTGGCGTTTGAGGGTATCAGGGATAATATATTCATAGCAACCAAAACACCCGCAAAGAC
The DNA here is from genome assembly GCA_964621475.1 of uncultured Defluviitaleaceae bacterium. Lineage (GTDB taxonomy): Bacteria > Bacillota > Clostridia > Lachnospirales > WQUN01 > CAYURR01. The sequence goes on from CAZUNC010000167.1 coordinate 1,317, forward strand.
ACCCGAAGCCTTTTGGCAGGATCTTGATACCTCGCTTACGAAATTGAAAACGGACTATATAGATCTATATCAATTCCATTGGCCGAAGGAGTGTTACAAGCCCGGAGACGGCACGGGTATGTACGAGTGCATGCTCGAGGCCAAGAAACAGGGCAAGATCAGGCACATCGGCATCACGAACCATGTGCTTGATGTAGCGCATGAATGCATCGATTCGGGGCTCTATGAAACCCTGCAGTATCCGTTCTCCTATTTATCATCGGACAAGGAGATCGAGCTCGTAACTAAATGCAAAGATGCGAACATGGGCTTTATAGCGATGAAGAGCCTCGCGGGTGGCTTGATAACGGATTCGGCGGCTGCGTTTGCATACATGTCCCAATACGATAACGTGTTGCCTATATGGGGGATACAACGCGAAAATGAGCTCGACGAGTTTTTAGGCTACATGAAACATCCGGCGCAGATGACATACGAGCGCAAGGCGTTTATCGAGAGGGAGCAGCAGGAGCTGCAAGGGGAGTTTTGCAGGGGTTGCGGGTATTGCATGCCGTGCCCGGCGGATATAACGATCCACATGTGCGCGAGGATGTCGTTACTGATCAGACGCTCGCCTTCAGACAATCACCTGACACCGCACGCGCAGGACATGATGAAGAAGATAGAGGCCTGCATTAAATGCGGTAAATGCAAATCCAAATGCCCATACGGATTGGATACGCCCGCGTTGTTGGAAAAGAATTACGAGGACTATAAGAGGATCGTGGCGGGTGAAGTGAAAATATAAAACATAAAACATTACCACGGATTTACACGGATAAAACCTATTTTGGTTTTATATCCATGTAAATCCTTTTTTAATCCGTGAACATCCGTGGTGAATGTTTCCCATTACGGCCCTTCGCATTTTTCTTGACAATGTTCTTAGTAAAATTTATACTCATTTATATAATAAAGTTTATTAAATAATTATGAGGTGTTTAAATGCGCTCGGTCGTTCAGAGTGATGTAAAGAGCATGAATAAGCGCATGGTCTTTGACCTTTTTAGGCGGCACAAGCAGCTCACGCGTGTAGAGATATCAAGGCATCTGAACATGAGCATGCCGTCTGTTGCAAAGGTCGTGGATGGGTTTATCGAAAACGGCTTATTGACCAGCGCGGGGGAATTAAACACGGCATTGGGCAGGAAACCGCTGAGCCTCTGTTTTAACACACAGACGTTTGCGGCGGTGGGGGTTGCGTTTGAAGGGGATCTACTGAGTATCGGTGTCGTGGGGCTCGACGGTGAGCTGCTGCTGCATACAAAGCACAGCGTGCCGCATCGGTTCGATATGGACCTTGCGGACATCGTCGCTGCACATGTAAACGAGGTCGTAGCGGAGCTTGATAACAGGACAACGGTTATCGGCATCGGCATCGGGGTTCCAGGTGTGGTGATACCGGATGCGCGGATCATCAGTTTCGCGCCACTCATTGGCATCCGCTCCGATCTGGACGCGTCCGGGATATTGGGGCATATCTCAAAGCTCACGGGGTTGCCGGTCATCGTAGAGAACGACGTTAACGCGTCGGTTATAGGTGAGGCAATGGCCCGCTCGCTTGCCCAGACAGATGATCTGATACTCATACACCTGGGTACGGGTCTGGGCGCGGGGGTGCTTTTAAACGGAACACTCAGGCGTGGCAAGAACAACTTATGCGGTGAGATCGGATACCTGGGTGACAGCACGGGCTGGCCCACGTCGCGCAGCCGAAAGGGTTATCTGGAGGGGCGCTTAAACACCGAGGCCTTAAGCTCGCTGTTTGGCTACTCACCGGAGGCCGCGGAGGTACCACCCGGGGTAACGGAATATGTGAGCGAGCTGTTGACGCCGCATATCGTGAATATGGCCACGCTGCTGGATGTGGATCTGATCGTGATCGAGAGCTTGCTCGCCGAGAAGTCGGGCGGGGAGCTGATCAAGCGGATGTGCGACCGGGTAAACAAGCTGGCGCTAAGCCCGCTGACTATCGAGGCCAATATCGCAAATGAACCGGGTATATCCGGGATTGCGCTGCTCGCGATAGAGGAACGGATTAACGAATACATTTGATCGATAGCGATCGAGGAGGATAATAAATGAGACGGATGTTGTCAAAGGTAGAGATTTTGACGCAAGAGGAAGTCGTAAGGATACATAAAGCCGCGTTAAATGTGCTCGAGAAGACGGGCATGGGCATGCCGAACGACGAATGCTTGCGCCGCTGTCAAAAGGCGGGTGCAGCGGTAGATTTTGACAAGCAGGTAATAAAGATACCTGTGTCGGTCATGGAGGATTTTGTAAAGAAGCTCAAGGAAAGGCAGAACGGCTTACCCGAGGAGGTGCAGACGCTCGCAGGTGGGATTTCGACGCAGGTGTTTGTGACGGACTATAAGACAAAGACGCGGCGTTACGGGGTTTCAGACGATATCATGAAGGGTATCGCGCTTGTAAAGCATCTAAAGAACATTCCGGGATGCTCCGCGGCTACGGTGCCGTCCGATGTCGACAGTCGTATCTCGGATCTGCATGCGCATCATTTGATCTACAAGTATTCGCAGAAGGAAGGCGGCACATACATCATTAACCCCGAGGCTGCCAACTACATCATGGATATGACAGAGGTGATGAAGCGCAAGAGTTATTATCTGTTTGAGAGTGTTTCGCCGTTGAGGTTCCGCAAGGAGACGCTCGAGATGGCGTTGATGTACGCCGATCGCGGGCATGGGCTCGGTATCGCGCCGATGATCATGAGCGGCTCGACGGGTCCGGTCACGATGGCGGGTGCGTTGGTGTTGATCTGTGCGGAGGTACTCGGCAGTCTGTTTGCGGTATATGCACTCACGGGCGAACTGAATGCGTTCTTTGCAAACGGCTCGCACACAACGGATCCTAAGACGATGCTCTGCTCGTTCGGCTCTCCCAATCAGGCCGTTATAGGTATCGGTGTTTCGCAGATGGCCAAGTTTTACGGCATACCGTCGGGCTCGAATTCCGCGCTCAGTGATGCGTTGATGCCCGATTTCCAGTGCGGTTTTGAAAAGACCTTCAGCGCGTTGTTCTCGTTGCTGTCGGGCAGCGTGAGCATGGGTTGCCAGGGCATAGCCGGAGCGGATCAGGGCTTTAGCTTTGAGCAGCTCGTGATCGATAACGAATGGATCGACGCGTACAACTATGTGATCAGCGGTTACGAGGTCACAGAGGAAACGATCGCGGAGGCATTGATCAACGAGGTCGGTATAGGCGGTGATTTCCTGTCGGAGGAACACACGGTTAATTATCTGCGTGAAAACTGGTGGGATTCGAAGCTCTTTACGCGTTATGACTTTGATGAGTGGCACAAGCGCACGAATGCAGATGAGCTGCTCGATCGCGCACATGCTTTGGTAGAGCAGTATACAGAGGGATATCAAAACATGGCACCGGCTGTAGACGGCAAAACCGCCGACGAACTCGATCGTATCATGGAAACGGCAAAGGCAAAGATTTTATAAAACAAACACAATTCAAGGAGGATGAATCATGAAACGCTTTTTAACACGCGTATCGGCACTCGCGGTTGCGGGGGCGATGTGTTTTGCGACGGCATGCGGATCAAAGCCGGCGGAGAATACGACAGCGACGGATACATCGGGCAACACAGCGCAGACAGCGGAAAAGACGGAGGAAGGTACTGATCAGCAGACAGCGCAGGCTACGGGCTCGCTTTCACCGTCGGGCA
>CAZUNC010000168.1:0-5015 GCA_964621475.1 uncultured Defluviitaleaceae bacterium
ACATCGCATTGACATTTGACGACATGATCGCCCCAAAACGCTCTAATATACCCATCATTCTCTCTCCTTTTATAAATATCGATGCCTTTGCCTATATAAACCGATGTGTTGTTATCATTATTGATTGAATCATTATAAGATATTTCAACTATCAAGGCAAGTGAACAGGCTCATCCAAAACCGATGTACAATGCGGGCAGCGCGTCGCCTCGATCTTTATCTCAGAGCAGCAGTACGGGCAGTCCTTTGTCGTGGGTTTAGGCTCTGTTGGTGAGGCAGCGTCTTTATTCATCAGGTCGATGCTCCCGAGCTTTCGCATTACCTTTACGATCAGAAACACGATAAATGCCAAAATAAAGAAATTTATCACAGCCGTTATGAACGCGCCGTACTTAATGTCCGTACCGTTTATGGTCAGCACAAATTTATTAAAGTCCGCGCCGCCAAACATACCGATAATCGGCGAGATAATATTCTGCGACAGCGAGGTCACCAGACCGTTGAACGCGCCACCTACCAATACACCCACCGTCAGATCAATTACATTACCGCGTAACGCGAACGACTTAAACTCCTCGACAAATCTCTTCATCATAATAAATACCCAATACCTCTTTTTTCATTTTTATATGCTCGACGATATGGCCTATGTTCCCCTCGCCCGCGTAAGTCTTCAGGTCAAAGAAATCACTCTCGGCATCAACCCACAGAAGATCGTTCTCGTCCCCGCATATATCTACATCAGCATTCAGTCTGCCTGCGTACACCTCGAGGTAACAGTTATCGAGCGGATATGTAAAGCTCATCAACAGGGTCAATCGGATATTGTCTTTGCATATACCGGTTTCCTCATGCAATTCCCTATACGCGGCCTCTAAACCATCCTCGCCGTGCTCGATCTTACCGCCGTTTAGATTTAGCATGCCCTTGTACGGCTTCTTCTTTCGCCTGCACATCAGTATATTAGAAGCATCCCTGTTATAAACAGCGATGACATTGAATCCCTGCATATAATCCCTCACTTGGATTTCTTCATATAATAAAAATGATCGCAGCAGTCATGGCCTTGCATTAGCGTCTTTGTACGTTTAAAGCCGATATTCGGATTAAAGCCCTCCGTTATGTATGGATCACTCGCGCAGTACATATGAAAGGCCTCCTCCGTGATGCCCAAATGCTTTGCCATTTCATACAGCCCGCAGCGTGTACAGGTCATCTGAACACCGTCCTCGGTTTCTTGTATATCATATTCAAAGCCTTCGTTTTTTAACGGCTCCCATAGTAGCTTAATTAAATCCGCGATCGTATTGCCTCCATTATCCTTCGCTATCTGCTCCCATTCCCTTAACGAACGCTCACCGTTTTGCTTTACAATCTCCTCGTATACACCTTCCCCAAAGCGCTCCTTTAAAATCCTCAGTGTCCTTGCTATCTCGGCGTTATGAAACAGGCGAAATTGTTGTTCCTGTGTTAACTCGTTAGACATAATATCCCCCTTTCGGCTATTATACACAAAAGGGCTATAGTAAAAGAAATCCCTTACCACGGATATACACGGTAAAGAACGGATTTGCACAGATAAAGCATTACGTTTAATATCTGTGCGAATCCGCAAATATTCGTGTAAATCCGCGGTATTTTTTCTTTTACTACAGCCCATTCCATATGTTTTATTATATCCTCTGTAGACTTTGTTCTATATCCGCGATGATGTCCTCTACGTTTTCAAGTCCCACCGAGAACCTGAACATACCCGGGTTTACTCCCGCCTCGACCAATTGCTCGTTGGTGAGCTGACGGTGTGTGGTGCTCGCGGGATGTATTACGCATGTTCGGATGTCCGCGACATGTACCTCTTTCGATGCCAGCTTCAGCCCATCCATGAACTTGACCGCGTTGTCCTTGCCGCCCTTTATCACGACCGAAATGACACCGCTCGCGCCCTTTAGATACCTCTTTGCAAGCGCGTTGTACGGATCGCTTTCAAGACCCGGATACAACACCCTCTCGATCTTGTCGTTCTTTTCAAAATATTGCGCAACGCGTAATGCGTTTTGGCAATACCTCTCCATTCTGATCGCCAGCGTCTCGAGCCCCAAATTCAATAGGAACGCGGAATTCGCTGCCGGATACGCACCATAATCACGCATCAGCTGCATACGTGCCTTCGTGATATACGCAGCCTTTCCGTAGGTTTCTGTATACGAAATCCCATGATAAGACGGGTCGGGCTCCACGAAATCCGGGAAGTTTCCGTTTGTCCAATCGAAGTTGCCGCTGTCTACTATTACACCACCGACCTGCACCGCATGGCCGTCCATGTATTTAGATGTCGAATGCACGACGATATCCGCACCAAACGACATGGGCTTGCAAAGTATCGGCGTAGCAAAGGTATTGTCGACGATCAGCGGGCAGTTATGCTTGTGCGCAATACGTGCGAAGCGCTCGATGTCAAGCACGGTAAGAGCAGGATTTGCGATCGTCTCACCGTATACAGCCTTTGTGTTGGGCTTGAAGGCCTTTTCTATGGTTTCGTCATCCGCATCACAGTCGACATAGATGCATTCGATGCCCTGCTTCTTGAGCGTTACGGAAAACAGGTTCAGCGACCCGCCGTAGATCTGCGCGGTGCTGATGAAGCTGTCCCCGGCCTTACAGATATTCAGGATCGACAGCAGCGTAGCAGCCTGACCAGACGATGTGCACATCGCCGCGATCCCACCCTCCAGATCCGCGATCTTTTGCTCTACGGCGATAACGGTCGGGTTTGCAAATCGTGAGTAGATAAGCGCCTTTGTGGGCTCGTCAAACACCGAACCGATCTCCTCCATCGAATCAAACACATATGTCGTACTCTGATATATAGGCACTACCCTCGGCTCCGAGTTCTTTGGGCTATAGCCGGAATGCAGGCATTTCGTTTCATCTCTCATAGTCGTTCCTCCTCGAAATTTGTATGACAGGATTATATAACTATTCTTAGATATAGGGTAACATCAAAATACTATAATTTGATATATCCTATGCCTATATCCACTCAGCTATATCCATTACAGACGCTTCAGGTTAGCGGCTATACGTTTGAGCGCGACCAAATATATTTCGCCCAAATGTGTCAGCGTGACATCCTTATGTATGATTGTGCCGACATGTATCTGCTCATCCACATCGAGCGGGATAGCTATGATGTCCTCGCCATGCAGATATTCCGGAAACACGCCCGTCGATATGGTATATCCCAACACGCCGATCATAAGATTTACCACCGCGGCACGGTCGCTGACTTTGATACTTTTTTTGACCGTACGCGTGCTCAATATCTCCTCCGAGAAATAGAAGGAATTCTGCTCGCCCTGTTCAAAGCTTAAGCACGGGTAATCCTCGAGCTCGTCAAGCGTGATGATCGCATTCTGTGCGAGTGGGTGATGCTTGTAGATAAAGATATGCGGCTTTGCTACAAACAACTCCTCGAAGATCAAATCGCTTTCTTTCAGAAGCTTACGTATTACGGTCTCGTTAAAGCTGCTTAAATATATCAGGCCGATCTCGCTTTTGAGGTTTTTCACATCGTCGATGACCTCAAAGGTCTTTGTCTCGCGAAACGAGAACTCGTATTCGTCCGCACCGAATTCACGTATCAGATCCACAAACGCGTTTGCCGCAAATAGATAATGATGCGTAGAAACGGAAAAACGCTGCTTTGTGGGCATGCCACTCAGATATTTTTCCTCTAATAGCTCCGCTTGCTGTACGACCTGACGCGCATAACCCAAGAATTCATTCCCCTCTGCCGTGATCGAAACGCCCCTGTTGTTTCTGACGAAAATGGTCGTCTTTATCTCCGTCTCCAGTGCATGTATCGCATTGGAAAGGCTTGGCTGCGAAATAAACAAGCTCTTGGCCGCCTCGTTGATCGAGCCCTTGTTTGCGATCTCTATCGCGTATTTAAGCTGCTGTAATGTCATTGAGAGTTCTTATGCCTTTGCCTGCGGGGAATCCGGTGACATCTGCATAAACTCGATCGGGTTGCCGTCCGGGTCGTGTGACCAGCATTGCATGTTCAAATCCTTACCCTGATTTGGTTTTACGTCGAGTGGAAGCCCCTTATTGACCAGCCTGTCGGCGATCTCGTTTATATCGTCCACCTCAAGACACAGATGCGCGTAACCCGCCGCATTAGCTTCGCGTTCCTGCGCGACCGCATTGTAGAATAGTTCTATAAACTGCCCATCGCTTACCTTTATGTAAACGATCCATGGCCTATCCTCGTTGTCGTTGATCTCAAACGCCTTTGTAAACCCGAGCCCGTCACAGTAATACGCGATAGCCTTTTCCATGTCCGTAACCTTAAATGCCAGATGCGCTATACCCTTGATCATGATGATCCCTCCTGATTTAAATTTATGATCTTACTTTAACTTAAGTAATTCTGACGCAATATGTTCTGTATTTCCAGTAAGATGATTTACTCCTGACAGCCAATAGAATGTTGACGTATTATCATCACATTCAACGAAATAGATGATGTCCAATCGTAAGTATGTATCCACCCGGCGTTTTTGAGTAACCGCGCAAGACTACGCACTTGTTCATAATTAGTAAGTTTTGAGGCAATATAAAACTTCATTCGTGACCTCCCGAATAAACACCTCACCTATGTACCAAAAGCTATGTCCTTGTGAGTTGATAAGGTTAACGAGATTTAAGCATAACAGACAATTCAATCATTTCAAATTCATCAACATAAAATGGTTCGGATATTGTTCCACTGCCATTAATGATTACATAATGTGTAGTTAATTGTTTTTGAGAATATCGTTTATTCTTATCCCAACCATTCTTTTCGCACATTCCATCGCTTCGACATCAGGATCTGTAAATGCCATAGCAGAATTGCAGAGGTTATTAAATTCTTTTCCTAAAATCATTTTGCGCATTCCACCGACATTGCTACAACCACCGCAATTGCCACAGACATTAACATTAGCCCAAGCGATTTCTTTGGTTTGCTT
>CAZUNC010000169.1:0-5006 GCA_964621475.1 uncultured Defluviitaleaceae bacterium
TAGAATTATTTATCACCCGTCACAGAGGTAACCGAACCCACAGTCAACGATCCCGAGGCAAGTTTACATAATTCAACAATCAAAATCGGTAATATGCTCAGCATAAATACCACTGCCCACTGCTCTATAGAGAGTGGCACAACCTTAAATAATGTACCTACCGTTCCGACGCTGATGACGGCTACCTGCAGCAAAATACCAACACAGAGCGCACCCACGAGGTACATATTGCCTAATATGTCGATCTTGAATAATGACCCCTCGCTGCGCATGTTAAACGCGTGGAAAAGCTGCGATATGCTCAATGTCGCAAAACACATCGTGCGCCCGACCGTTTCGTCAAAGAATGCTGAGCCGAAGCCGAACGCAATAAGCGCCAACAACCCTATCATAACCCCTTGCGTGACGATCTGCATCCAGAGGTTTGTATTAAACAGTGAATTACTCTGCTTTACGGGCTTTCGTTCCATTACATCGGATGCGGGTGCCTCGAGGCCCAACGCGATAGCGGGCAGCGAATCGGTCACGAGGTTTACCCATAACAGATGAATAGCAAACAGTGGGCTCGCCCAACCCATGAAGATCGCCGAAAAGATCGTGAGTATCTCACCGATATTACTCGAGAGCAGGAAGTGTACAGCACGCTTTATGTTGTCATGGATCGCTCGGCCCTCACGCACAGCCTTTACGATCGTCGCGAAATTATCGTCTGTGAGCACCATGTCCGCCGCCGCCTTCGCGACCTCTGTGCCCGTTATGCCCATCGCACAGCCGATATCCGCGGCCTTCAGCGCCGGTGCGTCGTTTACACCGTCACCGGTCATCGCAACAATCGCTCCGCTCTTTTGAAACGCCTTTACGATGCGCACCTTTGTCTCGGGTGATACGCGCGCGACCACGCTGTATTCGGATATATGCTTTGCAAGCTCGCTGTCCGGTATCTTCGATAGCTCCTCACCCGTGATAGCCTTGTCCCCATCCACAAATAACCCGATGTTGCGCGCTACAGCCTTTGCGGTGATGATATGATCACCCGTGACCATTACTGGCTTAATGCCCGCGCGCTTGCATGTCCTTACTGCCTGTGCAGCCTCCTTGCGCGGAGGGTCCATCATGCCCGCCATACCAAGAAAGATCAGATCCCCGTCCGCCGTCCTTTCATTTATCTTGCTCTCCTTCACCACCTTGTACGCAACCGCGATTACCCGCAGTGCCTTTGATGCCATATCTGCGTTTTGCGATATCAGCCGCGAGCGCGTCGACAAGCTCATGGGCACAACCTCCGACATGCCGTTTACATTGTTCCCTTCCCGTATGTATCCGCACATCTTGATCAATATATCCGGCGCACCCTTTACGATCAGGATGTTCCCCGCACCCTCGCCCTCTACTGTGTTACCGTGCAGCGTATACATCCGCTTCTTTGTCGAATCAAACGGCACCTCGTCCAGACGCGGCATCTCGCGCTCGGCTTCAAGCTTACCCATGCCGGCTTCATACGCAGCGGACAGTAACGCCGTTTCGGTTGGATCACCCGTGGCTATCCCATCCTCGGAGAAGAACGCGTTTCCACATAATATCCCGTAACGTAATATTTGCTTGTACAGCGTGCTGTCTGCCGATAATACGCCATCCTGCGATGAGCACTGTATGACCTTCATGCGGTTTTGCGTGAGCGTACCGGTCTTATCAGAGCATATAACAGATGCGTTACCTAAGGTCTCGACGGCCGGTAGCTTGCGTACGATTGCGTTTTCGAGAGCCATCCTGCGTACGCCGAGCGCAAGCATGATCGTCACTATCGCAGGTAACCCCTCCGGTATAGCGGCCACAGCGAGGCTCACAGATGTCATGAACATATCAAACGGCGGCAGATCCCTAAATATCCCCATAAAGAAGATTACCACGCAGATGATCATCGCACCGATACCCAATGTCTTGCCGGTGCGCTCGAGCTTCTTTTGCATGGGGGTCTGTGGGGTTTCGTTGTTTTGGAGCATGTCCGCAATCTTGCCGACCTCGGTATCCATACCCGTCGCACAGACGAGCGCCTTTCCGCGCCCGTAGGTCACAAACGTTCCCGAGAACACCATGTTGCGCATATCACCGAGGCTTGTCTTTTCGGAAATATTATGCTCGTCCTTTTCGACCGGCACGGATTCGCCGGTCAGAGAGGCTTCGTCGCATTTGAGACTGTGACATTCGAGGAGCCGTGCGTCCGCGGGCACATAATCCCCGGCTTGTAGTAATATAATGTCCCCGGGTACCAACAACCGCGTCTCGATCGAATAGTTTCTTCCGCCGCGTATAACATTGATATGCTGCGCAGTCATCTTCTTTAACGCTTCGAGTGACTTCTCGGCCTTGTATTCCTGCACGAGCCCTAATATCGCGTTGACCGTCACGATACATAGGATGATTATGCCGTCCACGATATCGCTTTCGTCCTGAAGAAACGACATCACAAACGATATCGCCGCAGCCGACAGCAAAATGATCACCATAAAGTCATTAAACTGCTTGAAGAACCTAACGAGCAGGCTCTCACTACGTTTTTCTCTAAGACTGTTTTCACCCACGCTATCCAGCACCGAACGCGCCTGCTCCTCCGATAGGCCGCGCGAAAGGTCGCATCGGAGGTCTGTTAATGCCTCGTCTGTTGTCATCCTGCAATACTCCGCTGTAGATTTCATATTAGCCACCCCTTTTGTATAGTCTGAACCCTTAAAAATATATGCTGTTGGACAGGTTTTAGAACATGTCCGCAGAAGCGTTCATACAAACGTTGCGCACCTCGTCTACATTGTGATATCTTTATAACAAAAGGAGGCTGTATATGCTTAACAAGATTTCGGATTACATAAAAAAGAATCCACGCCGCAGCTTGGTTACGGCTATTTACACGCTTGCATTTATCGTTGTATTGCTTGTATTGGGTTTAGGTTGGCTGGAGCTTTTGATCACGTACGCTGTGATTACAGTCGTACTCATCATCGTGTTCTTTTCATCTTTGCTTGCGATCATAGGCAATTACCTGTATATAACGGGTGACATGGAGCGTGGTGTGCGCATACTCAAAAAGGCCTTGGAGCGCAAGACCATAAGCCCCGTCGCACATCTGAACTACTCTATACACCTCGTGCGAAACGGCAACGGGCGCGAGGCCATCGAATACCTACAACGCGGATTGGCCTTGAAGCCCACGCTGATGACCGAAAAGAACATCATGCTGACCTTGGGCAGCTCGTATTGGACAATAGGTGAGATCGACAAGGCTATCGAGATCCTCGAGGGCATGCGCAGCCGATATGAGTATGTCAACGCACATGTGCTCACGACACTCGGGTATATGTACTTTGTAAAGCAAGACTATGACAAGGCCAAAGAAATCACCTACTTAGCCATAGATGACACGCCGAACTCGGGCTCTGCCTGGGACAATATGGGACAAATCAACTATGCGTTAAATCAACGCGACGAAGCCAAGGCTGCGTTCCTAAAGGCCATCGAATACAAGGACGACCTACCGGACAGCCATTATTATTTAGCGCAGCTTGCGTACGAGGACGGCGATATCGACACAGCACGCGAACGCATACAAAAAGCCGAAAGCTGTACGCTTTCGGCGTTAAACACTGTGAATAGAGAGCAGATAGAGAGGTTAAAGGCTTTGCTCTCGGGCAAGGAGTAAAAAAACAGAAAGGGAGTGTGCCAATGCATAGTTTAATAATAAATAAGTTAGGCCCCATTTCACATGTTGAACTAACAGAAAAGTCTTTTATGCTTTTGACAGGAAGTCAAGCTTCAGGAAAGAGCACTATTGCAAAAGCCATTTTCTTTTTCAGAACTATAAAAGATGATACATTATCACTAATGCTAAAAAAAACAACAGGTATTGTTAGTGACGATGAAATACCTAAAAAACTAAAGACAGCATTAGAAGCGCTTATTAGAGAGAAATTTTTACAAGCCTTCGGATCCTCTTGGGGGATGGATAATGATATGTTTTTAGAATACCGCTATGACGCTGACACATGGATAAAGATCACACTTGTAGAAGACAGATACGGCGCAAGGAATTACGTATGGATTGATTTCAGCCCAAATATCACCATGTTTTTAACGCAGCATGATGCTGTCTTAACAAGGTATCAAACCTCTGTCCCTGAGGATGACAAGGCATTATTTCAAGGAGAATTGCGCAGTCTTTTTTCAGACGAATGTGATATTGTATATATCCCGGCAGGCAGAAGTATGATTACCCTTTTAGCAACTCAACTTAACTATATCTATTCAACAATGGACGATAAGCAAAAGCGGTCTATAGATTTATTTACACGGACTTATCTTGAAAATATTATTAAAAAAAGACCTGAATTCGAAAACGGGTTACAGGGCATTGATCGTAATAATGCAATGAAATACCGTAGAAACGAAGCTGTTTTACAGAAAGCTAAGCAGTTAATATCACAGATTCTAAAGGGTTCATATGCATACAACAACGGTGACGAGAAACTGGAAATCGATGAAAACCATTATGTAAAAATAAACTTCACTTCCTCCGGCCAACAAGAGGTAGTTTGGATATTGAATTTGCTTTACTACTATTTACTAAATGGCAAAAAGACTTTTATGATTATTGAAGAGCCGGAGTCACATCTATTTCCAGAATCTCAAAAATATGTATCAGAGTTAATATCACTAGTGAATTCATATGGGCATGACATACTACTTACCACTCATAGCCCATATGTGCTGGGTAGTATTAATAATCTACTCTATGCAAATCAATGCCCGTATAAAACACAAAATACTATTGCAACAATAATCGATAAATCATATTGGGTGAATAGGGAAACATTTGGCGCATGGTTTTTAAATAATGGTCAAGCCCAAGATTGCATTGATGATGAAATCGGGATGATACAAAACGAATTAATTGATGAGATTTCTAGGCCTTGTTTGAAAAATAAATGTTGTAAAAAAACCAAACAGCACAGATAATA
>CAZUNC010000170.1:0-4988 GCA_964621475.1 uncultured Defluviitaleaceae bacterium
GATACGCAACGATACGCTTTTCGCGTTCGTTCATGATGCGGTCTTTCTTTTCCTTGCCCGCGATAACGACCTCGACCGCATCCATTAGATCGTTCTGGATTACACGGTCACGTTTTGCACGTACGGCGGCCAATGCCGCCTCGTTAACGATATTCGCGAGATCTGCACCTGTAGCCATCGGCGTTGCGAGTGCTACCTTCTTTAAATCAATCGATGCGTCGGTCTTTACCTTCTTTACGTGAACACCGAGTATGTCTTCACGGCCCTTCAAGTCGGGACGCTCGACGATGATTCGTCGGTCAAATCGACCCGGACGCAACAAAGCCTTGTCTAATATCTCAGGTCTGTTCGTTGCTGCGAGTATCACGACGGCCTTTGTAGAATCAAAACCATCCATTTCCGCGAGTAATTGGTTTAATGTCTGCTCGCGCTCATCGTTGCCACCCATTGCGTTGTCGCGGCTTTTACCGATCGCATCTATCTCATCGATAAATATTATGCATGGCGCATGCTGTGCCGCCTGTTTAAACAAATCCCTCACGCGTGATGCGCCAACACCCACAAACATCTCCACAAAATCCGAACCAGACAGCGAGAAGAATGCGACATTCGCTTCGCCAGCAACGGCCTTTGCAATCAGTGTCTTACCTGTACCCGGCGGGCCTACCAGTAAAGCGCCCTTGGGTTGTTTTGCGCCTATCGCAGTATATTTGCCCGGATTGTGCAGGAAGTCTACGATCTCTGTCAGTGATTCCTTGGCTTCTGCTTGCCCTGCGACATCATCAAACGTAACACCCGTACGCTTCTCAAGATATACCTTGGCTGTACTCTGGCCGAACGACATAAACCCGCCGCGGCCACCGCCACCCATACGTTTCGCGACGCTATTTAATAATAACGTAGAGAGCCCGTAGATAATCGCTATCGGTAATACCCATGTCATCACAATATCCATTACCGGGTTGTTGTTCGTGACCTTTCGACCGTACGAAATGCCGTGATCGTTTAACATCGGTAACAAGTCCGCGTCAAATATATAACCTGTATAGTACGTTTTCTTCAGCTTGCTCGGCTCTGTCCCGGTCTCTTCCTTTAACCATATCAGCAGCCTGTCCGACTCTATCTCTACCTTTTCAACCTTGTTCTGAGTAATAAAGTCTCGGAACTCGTTATATTGCACCTCTTCAAAGGTTTCGCTGTTTATGTACGATATAAACGCATTAAACAGCAATGTCAGCAGCACCGCCAATATCAGATATGTCATGATATTCGGAGGGGCTTTTTTATTGTCCTTCATTGATTTATCTGCTCATCTCCGTAAAACTATTTTTAAGGGCAGCATAAAGCCCCTTAAATATTTCGTAACGTTTGTCGTACATCGATACGATCTCTTGTCTCGGTTCGTAGCTGTCTGTGGCTTTTATCACATTTGCACAGGCCTGCTCTACGGATGCGTATATCCCGTCACCGACCATCGCAAGGATCGCAGCACCGAGCGCGGGCCCCTCACTACTGTTAATTCTTTCCACTTTTACGTTAAATATATCGGCGGTCATCTGACACCATAGAGGACTTTTTGCGCCGCCACCGATCAGACGCACGCGATCCGGTTTGATGCCAAGCTCACGCACCCTTTCGAGTGTGTCCCTTAGGCTGAAGGTGACGCCCTCCATCACTGCCTGTGTCATACGGCAACGCTCCGTCGTCATGCTCATACCTACAAACGCGCCGCGTGCGTAGGGGTCGTTGTGTGGTGTGCGTTCGCCGTTCAGATATGGTAGATAAAACACCCTGTTGAGCCCGAGGTCCGCATTCGAATCTATTGCATCCTGTTCGGCTGTAAAGTCGCACGCATTTAAAATATCCTCAACCCACCACTTAAATGAAGCCGCCGCCGCTAACGTGACACCCATCATGTGATATGCACCGTTAGCATGGCAAAACGCATGTAAAGCCGATGGTTTCGTATCTACAGCAAAGCTGTCGCTCGCAACGAATACGACACCCGAGGTGCCTAATGATACAGAACACATACCATCGGAAACCGTGCCCGTTCCCACTGCACCCACGGCTTGATCGCCGCCACCCGCGATGATCTTTACGCTTGTGGATAGATGTGTTTCGGCTGCGGCGGATGCTGAGACATTACCTACGATGCCGTAGGATTCGTGCAGAGTGGCGAGCTGTGATTTATCTATACCGATGATGTCGGTCATGAAATCCGACCAACAACGGTTCTTTACATCTAAAAGCAGCATACCGGACGCGTCCGAATAATCCGTAGCGTGTATGCCTGTGAGCTTGTATACCAGATAGTCCTTTGGCAGCATGATGCGCCGTATGCGCTTAAATATATCGGGCTCATTGTTTTTGACCCATAGAAGCTTAGGTGCCGTAAAGCCCGTAAGCGCGATGTTGGCTGTATGTAAGAGTAACTTGTCGCGGCCGATCTCGTTGTTTAAATAATCGCATTCCGCTGTCGTGCGTTGATCGTTCCAAAGGATCGCTGGACGTAAAACATTATCGTTTTCATCGAGTATCACAAGCCCATGCATCTGCCCTGAAAAGCTGATGGCTGCGATATCGGATACACCGTCGACCAATTCTTTTATGCCATCGGTGGTTGCGCTCCACCAGTCGGTGGGGTTTTGTTCCGAACGGCCATCATCTGTCATATAAAGAGGATATTCCCGGGACACGGTCTTTGTTATCGCTCCGCTTTCATCGCAAAGCAACAGCTTGACCGCAGACGTACCTAAATCTATGCCTATGTAGTATGCCACATGGTTCCCTCCGATTTTGTTTGAATCATTCTAACACAAGATGCACACATTGGTAAAGAAAGATTGTATGTATTTTCCTATAAATGCCATACTAAATAAAAAATACCGGGAGGCAAGGACATGAAGAGATTGCTTTGTGCCGTAGGCATATTTTTATTTGCATATACGGTCTGCATATACGCGGCGGGTACGGAAGCCACCGTGAAATCCCATAACGAGCTGCGTACAGCGATAAAAAACGGTTACACCATCATAAGGCTTGAAGACAGTATCACACTCGATGATACGATAGAAATCCCCGGCGACAGGAACCTGACGATCAAGGGAAACAAGGAAGCAGCATTGGTTTCGGCGGCGGGCAAGCGTCATATCTCGATAGGCGAGGGAAGCGCACGCGTGACGCTCGTGGATATGGTGTTCGACGGCAAAGGAAAGGGCGGCGGCATCGAGAGTAAGGCGCGGCTTCTGAACGTCAAGGACACTGTGATTAGGGATTGCATGCATATTGGAGGGCAGAGTGCGCCAAACGAACATAATCCGTTCGGCAAGAATGCGTTCGGCGGTGCATTGTACGCCGAGGGTGGAACTGTAAGCCTGAGCGGTACGACGATAGACGGAAACACGGTCATATCAGTGGGAACTGCCGGAGGAGGCGGCGTAGCTGTAAGCAGCGGTGTATTAAAGGCCGATGCGTCGACCGTGATACAGAACAACACCGCAAACGGCATAAAGCTGTCATACGGCGGCGGTGTGTTTTCTCAGGAATCACCCATAGAAATATCGGGCGGCAGCAGAGTAGAAAGCAATAGGTCGGTATCGGATAAGGAGGCCTTTGGCGGCGGCGTATATATAGCCGACGCAAAGCTCCGGCTCGACGATAGCTCCGCGATCGCCCAAAACTTAGCGACCTCAGCAGAGAACGCGTATGGAGGCGGCGTATATGCGTACGGTTATGAGGAAACCCCGGACATGTATGCGATTGATAACCAAAGCGTTGTGACCAACAATAACGTAAAAGGCGGTTTTACAGCTGTAGGTGGCGGCATATATACGATGTACGGCGGCATGTCAGTCCAGAACGGCAGCAAGATAGAAAATAATACAGCCGAGGGCGGTGACAAGGGCTGGTCCGGCGGTGTATACGCGGACGGTCAGGTTAGCGTATCGGATAATAGCAGCCTGAAGGGTAACATAGCATATAGCCGCGCAGCTCGCGGAAATGGCGGTACACTCGCATACATGGATGTAACGCTGAAGCCTGTGCAGAGCACGGCGAAGACAGGGATGGCGGTGGCTACGGCTACGCCGGGGCCAGGAGCTATGGCAGAGCCTAAAGCCTCGGTTGAGCCGGACAAAAATGTATTGACGACTATGGCGCTGCCGATGGGAAAGGTAATTTTGGATGAAAGCGCGTCGGCGAAGGATGCAGACAAGGATAAAATTGCAGGTAGCGATATGGGTAGTGTAGTCAGTGATGAAATCGCGGTAGACGAAGCGGGTGCGGTGGATGCGCCTTTGGGTAGTGTGGGTACAGATAAAGCGAGTACAGGCAAAGCAAATATAGATACAAATAAGGTTGAGACGCGTATGGCAGAACCGCAGTATGCCTCTGAGCCGCAGGTGGAGATGGAGACCGGGAATACGATGGACACGGGGGTAGTGCGTGAGACTGAGTTAGCTACGTATGCAGGGAATGAGGCTGATGTGAGAGGTCAAGAGGCTACGGTTGCTCAGAAAAAAGAAAACCCCAAGACATCCGATGACGGAGGCATTCGGGAGATGGTGGCGATATGGGTATTTACGGGGCTACTGGTTGTATTGGGATGTATGGTGGGGGTTGTGAGTTCCAGAATGAGAGGGTAGGGGTTAGGGGAAGAAATAGGGAGTAGAGTAGCAGTCTTAAAATGTTGTAAACGACAACCGATTTTGGTTGTCGTTTTTTTGCGGCTTTTACAGATGTATGATTGCTGAGTGGACAAACATATGGTACAATTTTATGAATTTTGAAAGGAAGTATTCTTAGTTGTGAAGAGGCTATTGAGGCTTCAACAGGGATGTAAATGTGTTTTGTAGGGTTATGGCTTATGTTAATGGAGTTGGATATTGTAGCAATAATGGGTAGCTGAAGTATAATTAAAACAAAGCTTATAACTAGGCCTTGTTTGAAAAATAAATGTTGTAAAAAAACCAAACAGCACAGATAAT
>CAZUNC010000171.1:0-4947 GCA_964621475.1 uncultured Defluviitaleaceae bacterium
AAAATCTCCTCTCACCTACGATATCCCCGTTGTCGTTAATGATCTGTTCACCGCATAGCCCCTGCATACGCTCAATCGTTTCAAGGTTTGAATACCCTAAGCGCTTCATGATGCCCGCGATGATATAACCCCATGTATCCTCCGAGCCGTCCTCTATCTTTAATGCGACACCCAGGCCCTCGTCCTTGAGACCAAAGCCGTATACGCCCCTCGCGCCGCCCTTTGCTACTATGTTCTTGTCCCTGTTGATCTCCGTGCATGGATAACCGTCCCCGCGTATCAAGTCCGGATTTTTGCTCATAGAATCAGCCACGGTATATAGCGCCTCGGTGAGGCTGTCGCCAAGGAAAGCCAGTGATCGTGCCTGCCGTGCCGCGTTCCCATGTCTCGCCGCCACTGCGAGCAGCGCAAACGAGCGCGCCATTCTGTCCATCTCTGTAGCGAATACAGGCACACCACAACCGTCCACACCCAAGATGATCCCATTATCCTCGGTCAGGGTTTCAATGGTCTGCTTTATGATCGCGGTGGACTTGCTGTCCATACGATAATAGTCTGCCTCGGGCTCACCCAGATGCCTCGATAGTAATATCATACAGATATGCTTGCCTACGCAGTTGTGATTTCGCTTGCGCGGCGGCATATTTTTGTCTGGGTTGTGGATCGTATATGTCGGCTTCATGACCATGATATTTTCGTCTATACCGCTTTTAGCGAGCAGGCTGTCAACGACCGAGAGCTGTCTCTCGGTGCCGATTTGCGATGCGCACATAATGGCGATCTCGGACGCATCCAGTCCATAAGTCTTGTGCAATCCCATCTGCAGCAGCGGCAGCACCTGTAACGGCTTTGAAGCCGAACGGTAGAAGATGCGACGGTCGGGCTTACCGACCGCAAACACCTCTTTACCGTCCGCATCTGTCACCGATATATATCCGTAGTGTATGTTTTCGACGATACCCCCACGCGTCTCTTCGCATAATATCCCGTGCATAAATATCTCCCCAATACCCTCTTAATAACTCAGCTTCTCGGTGAAATACCCGAGCAGCGCATCGATTTGTACGCGTTCCTGCTGCATGCTGTCGCGATCGCGCACCGTTACAGCCTTATCCTCCAAGGAATCAAAATCAAAGGTCACGCAATACGGCGTACCGATCTCGTCCTGGCGGCGATAACGCTTACCGATCGTGCCCGTTTCGTCGTAGTCACATGCAAAATGCCCCTTAAGCGAGTCAAATAATGCGGTCGCGGGTTCCGAGAGCTTTTTTACAAGCGGCAACACCGCAAGCTTTATCGGCGCGAGCGCGGGATGGAAACGCAATACGCTACGGACATCCTCTTTTCCACCTTCTGTTATTTTCTCTTCGTCATACGCCTCTATTAAAAACGCAAGCGTCACGCGGTCAGCACCGAGCGAAGGCTCTATACAGTATGGCACGTAATGCGTGTTAGCGACCTGATCGTAATAATCGAGATCCTCACCCGAATGCTCGATATGCTGCTTGAGATCGAAATCCGTTCTGTCAGCGATACCCCATAATTCACCCCAGCCAAACGGATAGAGGTATTCAAGGTCCGTCGTGGCCTTGCTGTAGTGTGAAAGCTCCTCGGCCTTGTGGTCGCGGATACGCAGATTGTCCTTGTTCAGGTTCAGCCCATAGAGCCAGTCTACACAGAACTGCTTCCAGTATGCAAACCATTCGAGGTCCGTGCCGGGCTCGCAGAAGAACTCAAGCTCCATCTGTTCGAACTCACGGGTCCTGAACGTGAAGTTACCCGGTGTGATCTCGTTGCGGAAGCTCTTACCGATCTGTGCGATGCCGAACGGGATCTTCTTACGCGTCGTGCGCTGTACGTTTTTGAAGTTTACAAAGATACCCTGCGCAGTCTCCGGACGCAAGTAGACGACGTTCTTTGCATCGTCTGTTACACCCGCATGGGTCTTAAACATCATGTTGAACTGCCTGATGTCTGTGAAATTATGCTTGCCGCAGCTCGGGCACTTGATGTTGTGTTCGTTGATGTATTCCATCATCTTATCAAACGGCCAACCGTCCACACCCTCGCCCAAGTGATCCTCGATCAGCTTGTCGGCCCGGAAACGCTCCTTACACTCCTTGCAGTCCATCAGCGGGTCATTGAAATTTCCAACATGCCCTGAGGCTACCCATACCGCTGGGTTCATTAGGATCGCGCAGTCCACGCCCACATTGTAGCGGCTCTCCTGCACGAACTTCTTCCACCATGCCTTTTTGACATTATTCTTTAGCTCCACACCCAGCGGGCCGTAATCCCATGTATTCGCAAGCCCGCCGTAGATCTCAGAGCCCGCATATACAAAGCCCCTGTTTTTAGCCAGCGCGACGATTTTTTCCATTGTCTTTTCGGTATTAACCACATTATCATCCCTTCGGTGAATCGTTCTGTGTATTTTTACCGGCTATTGTATCATAAAAGACGTAAAGCAAAAACACATTTATGCGTTTTCTTCCGCACTTCGCTTCTCACTCCGTTCGTGTTCGATCATCGTATAGAGCCTTTCCATCGCGTCATATAGGCCACCGGTTTCGTCGATCAGACCCTCATCGACGGCCTCGTTACCCACGAGCACCGTACCCATATCCATCGCCAACTGCTTCGTATCGAGCATTAGATTACTGAGCCGTTCCTTGGTAATGCGAGAGTTGCCAACGACGAAGTCCAGCACACGGTCCTGCATCTTGTCAAAGAAATCGTAGGTCTGCGGTGCACCCACTACCGTGCCGCTCAGCCGCACCGGATGTATCGTCATGGTCGCTGACGGGGCTATAAACGAATATTTGGCGGATACCGCGAGTGGCACGCCTATCGAATGCCCGCCTCCCAACACGAGCGATACCGTAGGCTTACCCAGATGCGAGATCATCTCGGCCAGCGCGAGCCCGGCCTCCACATCCCCGCCTACCGTGTTTAATATTGCAAGCAGCCCGTGTATGTGTGGGTTCTCTGCGGCCATCACGAGCTGCGGTATTACATGCTCGTATTTTGTGCTCTTGTTCTGTGGCGGCAACAGCACATGCCCCTCAATCTGGCCTATTATGGTCAGGAAGTATATATTGCCGCGCGGGTTGTTGTACGGTACCGGACTGCCCGGTGGAAACGAACCCGGCATCGGCGCTTGCTGCTGCGCGGACGGATTAGGGGAGGCAGGCCCAGGTGTCGTTTGGGGGATCGGCTCCGGTATGGGTTCCGGCGTAGGTTCCGGTATGGGCATTTCTTGATTCATATACATGGCACATTCTCCTTGTTTTAGAAAACTTACGGTTAGGGTTTACGTTATCTGCTGTGGTTATACAAGTATAATCTGATAGACTGGATTCACACATCCCCGCCGTCTACAATAATATAATAAAACAGTATATCGGAAACGGGGATAACGCGATGCATTACATCTACCGCTGCAGGGATTGTATCTACGCCTTTTACCATAAAGCCGGATCGGGGATTGTCTACCGCATGTTTAAGTCCGGGCGCTGGTATGACGAGGGCATTATGATAAAGGCCGCTAATCCGTTATTCAGTTTGACACAGGTAAGGGACACGCTGTATATCTTTGCGAGCGACGCGAGGGGCAATATCACACTGACCACGATACCGCCGAGCCGTCTCGGGTCGTCACTGGATGCCGTACCCACAAAGGTCATCATGCAGAGTAGTGCCGTTCGCAGTAACAAGGTCCTGATCCATCCGCTTATCTACAGCAAAGGAATTGCGCTCATATACAACAGCGTTTCGGACTCAGGCGGTGAGGAATTCAGGGAAAACCTGATAATGATGAGGCATATGGGAGCGGACGGGCTATGGGACGAAGCGAACGCGATAGACCGCTTTGCGTCAACGCGGGCCCTTGTATATGAGATGCAAAACGTAGAGGCGGACCATGGGCTTGTGTTTTACCAGACCAAGAGCCAAGACCTGCAGATAGGCTACAGGGAGGTCACCCCGAGACGTTACGGAGACTTTGTTCCGGTGCTTGCGACCGGTTACAGCGTGACGGATATGTCGTTCTTGACGACCTACGAGGGCATACATTTCCTGTTTATTTGTAAGGGGATGTTCTCGGGGCAGCTTGTATATAGGAAACGCACGGATATCGGTTTAAGCGCTCCCGTAATTATCTACGAGGGTCAGCGCATAGAGCATTGTCTGCTGTTTTATATAAAGAACCGCCTCCATGTGACCTTTATGATCGGCGGTCAGCCCTATATGTGCGTATCCGAGGACGACGGCGACAGCTTTTCGCGGCCCGTGCGATACACAAACAAGTTCTGCCAGTTACCTATGAAAGCGCATTATATAGATGCGTATATGATGGAACCGGATATGTTGTTTGCACGGCAGGTGTATGTAGACGCATCGAGGCCTTGGGATGTGCAGATGATACCGGAGCTATACGACGACTTTTTACCGACACGCGAGGCTGAAATCGATTATACAAACGATCGCCGTAGGGAGGATTTGTATGACGACGAACCCCCGCGGCAATACGAGGATGAATGGTCCTCGTGGTACGGGGAAGCGTCGCGCGAGATGAGACAGAGTGAGAGTGGTAGGCATCCAGACATGCCGAGGCAAAGCGAACCCAGCAGGCGTCCTGATGTGCCGAGAAATGACGAGCGCGACTTGATGGTTGAGCTCGAGGCTGCACGTCGTATCATTGCGGAAAAGGAAATGAAGATAGCGTTTCTAACGCAGAAGCTTGCGCAGGATCAGATGTCGCGCGCGCGTGTAGAGAGGAAAGCTGAGCAACGCGCCAGCGAACATCGGAATGCACAGCGGCAACCCGCTGAAAGGCAAGCAGAGGCACAGATACCCCAATCGCAACCCTCACAAGAATCAGAAAAGGCTCTCGGAGATGAATCCGAGAGCCTTTGATATAAGTAATTTATTTACCGTTTACAGCGT
>CAZUNC010000172.1:0-4942 GCA_964621475.1 uncultured Defluviitaleaceae bacterium
CGCAGCCCGGTTCACGTTCATGCTTGCAATCGTCAAATCGACATTTTCCAAAAAATTCCTCGACATCCGCAAACGCACTGCCCAATCCCTCCGATACGTCAAGCATGCCCAATTCGCGCATGCCCGGCGTATCTATGATCATCAAGCCGCTTTTCAGCAAAATTAATTCGCGATGAGTTGTTGTATGCCGCCCACGCGCGTCATCCTCGCGTATCTCTTTCGTCGCCATCAGTTCCTCACCCGCAAGCGCGTTTACGAGGCTCGATTTACCTACACCTGACGATCCCAAGAATACGATCGTCTTTCCATGCAACGCATATCTATCAAGGGCTTCCATGCCATAGCCCGTTTTCGCGCTGACCGCGTGTACATCGACACCGATTGCATATCGTTTGGTTGTTGCGATGGTCTCGGCATGATCGCCGTCCAGGTCCGCTTTTGTCAAGATAATGACCGGTGTCGCTCCGCTCTGCCATGACTGCGTGATATAGCGTTCGAGTCGCTTGTGGTTAAAGTCCGCATTTAGAGACTGGATTACGAATACATAATCAAAATTTGCTGCCACAGTCTGTTCTCCGCGCAGCGTCCAAGCATCCGAACGTTTGAAGCAGGTCCTGCGCGGCAGCGTCTTATATATCTGGCTGTCGCCCGTCGGGTTATATGTGATCTCCACAAAATCCCCTACGGTCGGGTATTCCTCAGTGCCTTGCAGATAATACACGGTAGGCTTCAACCGCCCGTGGGTATGCCCATGCTCGCACACCAGCGCGTATCGCTCCCTGTGCACAGCCGTCACGCGTGCCGTACTACCGTTTTGCTGCATTAAATCCTCTGTAAAACCATATTGTGTTAAATCGATCATTATATCCTCCTGTTGAACATATCCCCATGCTATTGGGGATCGACAAAAGGGCATAAAAATACCGCGGTCAAGCAGCCTTTACACAGACTGCCGAACCGCGGTACGGTTTTCGGAATACTCGAAAGGTTACCTGATATGCCCTATGTTGTTAATAAACCTACAGTTACCGAGCTTTTAACATTAGATATAGTGTTCATCATAGTACATACCCCTTTCGTTTAGGTATTGCGGTATTTGGTTTAGATATAACATATCTTAGAAAAAATAGCAAGTAAATGTGTTATGTTGATTGAACTCCGATATTAATTCGTCTGAAATAATGCCTTTTTCTTGCTTTAACTCCATATGTGCTCTGATGATCTCCTTCGCTTTATCTAAGTCGATCCGTGGTTGATCGGACGGTAATTCACCAAGGACAATCTTTACCCTGCGCTCATCAATCGCTCCCGATGGAAGGTCATCAACTATCTTTTGTATTTGAAGTTTTTGTTCGTCTGTAGCCTTTGCGAAAGCGGCTTCATAAAGGTCAAGGTTTTTGTATTCATTATCTGTAGGCTCAGGATGTGATCCGGATGTTATAACAAATGAAAAACATGCAATTGATAAAGCAACAATCAAAGCACAGAAAACTATTCTTTTATTCTTCATCTGAGAGCACTCCTTAGTTATACGATATCTAAAAACTCCTGATCATACATGAGCGTCCAAAGCCGCATAGCCGTCGGCCATGCCACAAACCATTTGTTTATACCACCCTTCGGGTTGCTCCCGTATGCCTTTTGAAAGCCCCAGTTCGTATGGAATGAGGCTTCGCCCTGTGCACCATATGGATATGCTACGCCGTCATATACAAAGTCTCTGTCCGCTATACAAAGTATCCCATTGTTCCACATCAGCTGTGCAATGTTATGCCACTTGCTTTCGCTTGTTATCTTATACAGTCGTTCAAGGTCCTGACATATCAGCACTCCCCACGGGTCTAGGTGATGATGCTGCGCCGACACCGAGGTGCCTCCGAGTGTTCTGTAACCGAGGTGTATCATGTCGCTGTCTGTATCGATATCCACATCATACAAATATGTCCATGACAGCAGGTAATACCCTGCGCGCTCCGCGACCGCGAGATAATATGGCTTGCCAGTTATCTCATATAACGAAATGGCCGTGTTTAATATCGGATAACAGGTCTCCTTGTCCACGCAGCAGGTATCCAGCGCCCCGGCCGTACACGCGAAGCGCTGCAAATCCCTTTGATCATAAAAGGCCAGTGCCCTCTCGGCAGTCTCCAGATAGCAATCGTCTTTGCATATCTGATATGCCTTTATGAGTGCCATATTGATAAAGATACCCACAGTGCCGTCACCGTCTACGAGGTTTCCGTTCGCATCCCATAGCTTACCAAAACCGTAATCCTCCGAGTAATATCCGCACATAAAATCGCATAGGCTCTTTCCGTATGCAAGCCATTCGGGCTTATCTATGCCCATTGCTTTGAGCTCCTCATATGCACACAACACATGATAGGCCCCTCCGCCCATGTTGCATGTATCGGCCACATCCGGCACTGGCTTTGTCAGGTCGTCCGGAAAATGCGTACCGATCAACCCATTTTCAAATCTGTTGTGTTTTACCCATGTATCGATGACATCAATACCGATTTGCATGAGCTCTTCGTCACCGTAACGTTTATGGTGGCAAATGAACGCCCTCGCTAATGCTGCGTTTTGCCCGCACCAACCCAATTCATACAACCCACCCGAACGCGTCCTAACGATACCGTCCTTGTCAGGCATGCAGCCGATCGAAAATAGCTTATACTCCCCATGCGTCTCCAACAACCGCTCCTTTGCGTAGCTGATGCCCATATCCCAGACCTTCTGATTGCTTAAGACCTTTTCGGACTGCGGATTAAATACCTCCAGCGCTTTATCATATACCGCCATCAAGCCGAAGTTTGGATACTTAGGTTTCGAAATTACCGCATACGCAGTGACCGAAAAGCTTTGGCCTTTAGATAGGCAGATATAATTTACGGTTGGTGCGCCGTAAGCATCTCTGTACGCATAGGTAAAAGGTAGCTCTATTTCCGGGTAATAGATCCTGTGTGTATATGTGCCATCCGGATTCTCCGATAGTGAACCCGCCGAGAGCAGACTGTCCTTTGTGGTACAGTCCGCAAACATTGCAACTGTATATGCCCCTTCGCTGATCGTGGCCGATGGTATACCGCTGCGGGAATAGCTGAATACCCATGGTTCACCGTCTTTTGACAAGCCCTTCGGTTCATTGCCGTTGCCAAATGCGTTTTTGTTATACATTACGCCCGGGATCACACTGAAGTGTGGCGCGTCTACTGTGGTCAGTCGGATCGAAAATATATAATCATCGGCAGCCCCGTCCGCTTCACCGTCTATTTTCTGCCAAGTGCTTTCAATCTTGAACAGGCCGTCCCCGCAGTCGGTGATCGTACGGCTTATCCTGATACGCTCGTCTTTATATATCCCTTCTGCTCCATCTCCTGAAACCTGCGGCGGCACATGTCTTTCACCGTTTAGGATGTACTCGGCTATACAGGCCGATGTGATGTACTGCTTGATGTCCATACCGTTCTTCCCTTCATTCTTGTGTTTCAATCCAGTTTATTGTTTTATACAACAAAGTCAATCCTCATATTTCCCGGCATATCCGAATAGGTTGTATAGAGGCTTTGTATGAAAAAGGGAGATTATTATGCTGAATTACCTATGGGGCGGGATGATATTGATAGGCGTGCTCGTCGGGCTATTGAACGGGCGGCTCGCCGAGATGACAGATGCGGCGATCACCTCCGCAAAGGATGCCGTGACGCTCTGTATAACGATGCTCGGCGTGATGAGCATGTGGACGGGGCTAATAAAGATAGCTGAGAAAGCCGGGCTTGTAGACGCGTTATCAAAACGCATGATGCCACTACTGCGTTTTCTGTTTCCGGAGATCCCGGCGGGTCATAACGCGTTCAAATACATATCGATGAATTTCATAGCGGATATATTTGGGTTGGGCTGGGCCTCTACCCCTGCGGGTTTAAAAGCTATCGAGGAGATGCAAAACCTGAACACAAAAAAGGACACCGCGAGCCGCAGCATGTGTATGTTTATGACGATAAACATGTCGAGCCTGCAATTGATTACGATCAGCATCGTCGCGTACAGGTCGCAATACGGCTCGGTCTCTCCGTCAGAGATTATCGGCCCGGGTATCATCGCGACGCTCGTGTCTACAATAACAGGCATCATCGCATGCAAATGCCTCGAAAAAACATGGGACGCACGATCAAACCCACGATCCGTTCGCACACGTAAGGAGCATGCCGCATGAATATCATCTTGTTTATTTCGGATCTGATCATCCCGCTTATGTTCGTGACGATCATCATTTATGGCTACACAAAAAAAATCGCCATCTATGATACCTTCATAGACGGCGCTAAGGATGGTTTGAAAACGGTCTTAAATATCTTTCCGACGATCGTGGGGCTCATGGTGGCGGTGGGCATATTACGCGCTTCGGGTGCGTTGGATATATTAGGGGATTTCCTATCGCCGCTCACGAGCCGCCTCGGTTATCCGACAGCTGCTGTGCCACTCACACTGATGCGCCTCGTATCGTCTTCGGCTTCCACGGGACTGCTGATCGACATATTTAAAAACTACGGCCCCGACAGCTTCATTGGGCGTTTTGTCTCTATCATGATGAGCTCGACCGAAACGGTGTTCTATACGATGAGCGTCTACTTCCTGTCCGTCAAGATCAGCAAAACGCGTTATACCCTGCCGGGGGCCTTGATAGCAAACTTAGCGGGGGTATTGACCGCTCTGTTCCTGACGAGGGTGCTGTTTAACTATTAGGTCTCGCCTTTTTTTCAACACACTATCGCATTATTATTTAACAACGATGTCTTTATTTGTCAAACGTCCGTCGTATGTCGAAACATATACGGGCGTTTTGTAGTTTTTCCACGAATAGACAAGCTTTTTGGGGAACGCTTTTGGTTGATTTTGCCTATTTGTTTACCTATAATGCGTACAGGTTAAAAAATTA
>CAZUNC010000173.1:0-4913 GCA_964621475.1 uncultured Defluviitaleaceae bacterium
AAGAAGAGACTGATAAGTTCAGATAGTGACAAAAGAGAAAAGGGGCTGTTGCAGAAAAACCATTCGGTTTACTTTCTGCTACAGCCCCATTTGTTATTTGTCCCATACATGCAGCACGCTCTTTGTTATGCATTGTTTACCGCAAAACGCAATGGAGGTTTTAATCAGCTTTGTGCCCTTTGGAACATCTGCGTAGTATCGTTTATCTTCAATTTGCCGCAAACCATCTTGTACAGCATTGGGTAGTTGGTCAGCATGATCCACTGATTTAAACTCGAATATTATGCAAAACCCCTTTCGTTCAAGCAGTATATAATATCGACCGTCACCACTTTCACGGTTTGATAGCGGTGGTTTTATATATGTGATGTCTTCATATGCAGACAGTAGGCCTAAAACAAATACATGATAAATGCGTTCACGTGTTTTGTGCGTGCTGTTATCAATATCATAATACGATAATTTATCTGATAAAAAATACTGTAGATCATTGTCAAATAATTCTAAATTTTCAATATTATTAAACAGTGTCTTTACAGGCACCTCGCCCTTGGTAAGACGTTGCAGGATAAATTCCTTCCATACATTCATCAGTTCTGTATTTGGTATAGACAGGCGGACATTGTCGTTTTCATGATTGATATGCTCCAACGCTAAATACCCGGCTTGTACGAGTACAGAATAGTAGGTTGCATCACTAGTGTCAGTGCTTAAGTCATTTAACGAAATCCGTCTGTCTACTTCGGCTTCAATCGTCTGGCCGGATAGTAGCTTTTCTAACACAGTAAGCCTATCATTTGTCAGTAGACTCCTGATGATATCGAGTGTTCCGCTACGCCCCCAATAATTACCAATGTGACCGCTTTTTATAAATGATAATACGGAGTAGATATTGTATATTGATTTACCATTTATTTTAATGCCGTTATACCATGATTTTACTGTTTCCCTATCAAAATACCCAAGAAGATATAGCTCGTTAATCTCGTGTTCTGTGAGCCCGAAATCATCCTGATATAGATAATCCGAAAAGATATCATAGGTATAGAGGTTATTTAAGCCGCTTAATATACTCTCTCTGGATATACGCATTACGCCGGTCAATAGTGCTTTCTTTAAAAACTTGTTTCCCTTAAGTCCGGTTGATAACAAAGCGGTTTCATATGCCTTAATGGCTTCATAATCATCACTGTTGTAGTTGTCTGTTAGGAGCTTGTCGTATTCATCAATTAAAATATATGAACGTTTGCCTGTAGCTTCATGAACAAGCTCGGTAAGTAATAATAATCCCTCCGTATATGCCGGATTATTTAATAGCTCATTATATGGCTTGATATATTGCTTAGGAAGCTTATCGACATCCACATAACACAAGATATGCTTGATTATCTGATTAGAGATCTGATCTGTGTAGGTCTTAGCGTTGAGATTTTTGAAATCAAACAGAAAGACAGGGGACGTATTAATTTCGTTCCAAACGGAGCTACTCTCGATATATAGATCCTTGAACAAATGTCTTGTATCCTGCAAGTCTGTCAAAAATACTCTGAGCATATCAATATTGAGGCTTTTACCGAGTCTCCTCTGTCGAACCACAAGCTGCACGGAATTGCTCTCATTCAAAAAGTTCTCGATAAACCTACTTTTATCGATATACAGATTATTGTCATTTATTAAATTTTCAAATGAGGACTGTCCCAAATCTATTCTTTTTATATTGCCCGTAATCATTTAACACGAACCTCCTTTTACAGCAGCGGGCTCAAAAGCCTCGACACACTCTCTTTTATCTTCGTTAGCGTCGACCGATTTTCATATAGTTCACCTGTGATCTCAGAGCAAAAGTCCTGATCGATCAAGAACTGTTTCTCGAGCCGCGTCGCGGTCTCACGGTCATATATAAACGCGTTGCACTCGAAATTCAATTTAAAGCTGCGCACATCCATATTGGCCGTGCCTACCGATGCGACCTTCGAATCGATGATCAGCACCTTTGTGTGTATAAAGCCATTTTGATATTGATAACACTTTACACCGATTGACAGTAGCTCTCCGAGATAAGAGAGCGCGGCCCAGTATACGAATGGGTGATCCGGATGCGCGGGTATCATGATACGTACGTCCTTACCAGACAGCGCGGCTATACGCAGTGCCTCGAGGATGCTGTCGTCGGGCACAAAATACGGTGTCTGTATATAAACCGAACGTTGCGCCTCGGAGATCATCTTTGTGTAGCTGTAGAGGATGCTGTGGTGCTGCGTATCGGGTCCGCTTGAAACGATCTGCACATCGGCGTTTGATAGCTCCTCGTCGTCCTCCTGCTCATGGATCCTCGGAAACAGTGGCAACAGATCGGACAATGTCATCGATATCTTGATCCTCGAATAAAAATTCCAGTCCATGATGAAGCGTATCTGCAGATCGTATACCGCGGTGCCCACAATACGCAGATGCGTATCCCGCCAATAGCCAAAGCGTTTGACGAGCCCTAGGTACTCGTCGCCGATATTGTAGCCGCCGATGTAACCTATCTGTCCGTCTATGATGCAAAGCTTGCGGTGATTTCGGTAGTTGATGCGAATAGGTGATGGTGGCAAAAACGCTGTGACCTCACCTCCGGCGGCTATTAGGTTCGAAAAGAGCCTTTTTGACGTAAACACGCAACCCATACCGTCGTACAGCAGGCGCACCTTGACGCCCTCTGCAGCTTTTTGTGCGAGCGCTTCTATGACACGGCGCGAGGTGTTATCGTATCGGATGATGTAGTATTGCATGTGTATATATTTGCGTGCGGAGGCGATGTCCGCGAGCAGCGCGTCAAACTTGTCCGTTCCGTCGAAATAGAGTCGGAGCCTGTTACCTAAGGTATATATCCCCTTGCTTGAATAGAAATTGAGCCGGATCATGTCCGTATATATGCCACCGGCTTCCGTACGGTTCCTCGTGTCGTCGTAGAGTTGCTGCACGTTTTCAAGCTGCACACACGCGGAAAAGATCTGGCCGTCATGCTTGGCTTTGGTCGCGAACAGGCGGCTTTTGCGGCTGTCGAGCCCGAATGTGAGGTACAGCACAAAACCCACGAACGGCACCAACGTAAGCACCATAAGCCATGCCCAGGTAACGGCGGGGTTACGCCGCTCAAAGAATACGATTACGATACCGAATATGATGTTCAATACGATGTTTATATTCAGCAAAAGATTGATAATATCGCTCATCAGCGCCTCCGAGGAATAGTTTCGGGAATACTTCTTGCCATTTTAACCGATGAAATACTAAAAGGAAAGCAGAATCACCGCGTTTAGGTTATAGAAAAGTTGTACTCATACTTACTTTTCTATGCTATAATACCACGAACCGTTCACAGAACGATATACCGCTTCCGAAAGGGGAAAAATGATGTTAACGACAGGCGACATTTTAGTCATCATATTCGTGGTAATAGCGGCATTGGGTGTGGGACTATATTTCTTGAACAGATGGGCTTCACGCAAGATGGTGGATCAGCAGAGCATGCTCGAGCGTTCAAAGCAAGCCGTGACGATCTATGTAATCGACAAAAAGAAGATGAAGCCGACCGAGGCTAACCTGCCGAAGGTCGTAACCGACCAGATGCCGAAGTATTACAGCTGGATGAAGATGCCGATGGTAAAGGCCAAGATCGGACCACAGATCATGACGTTTATGTGTGATAAGGATGTATTTGAAGCGCTGCCGCTGCAAAAGAGTGTAAAGGTTTCGGTAGCGGGCATCTATATAGCCGAGATGAAGGGCATGAAGACGAAGCAGGAGCTCAAGGAGATCGCAAAGAAAAAGAAGGCTCAGGCCAAAGCCGATGGCTCCGAGGGTGGAAACGACGGCCCATTGGGTGCGATAACAAGGTTCGTTGACAAGATCAAACCGAAGAAGTGAGGGTAATACGACATGGCAACGGCTAAGGTCGACCTTTCCAACACAACCATAGATGCCGATGCAGTATCGCTTTTAGACTATTCGACATGTCGGCGGCATAAGCTCATGCCGCTCTATGTCCGTAACAATGTGCTGTACATAGCGATGGTCGACCCAAACAATACAAACGCCACAGAGCAGGTAAGGCTTGAAACGGGCTTGTTTGCGGAGCCTCTATGCGCAGACGAGGAGCAGCTCACGGTCTGTATCAACAGTTACTACGGTCACAGCCGCATCAGTAATATAGCGTCACAGTTTATCGTGGACGAAAACCTCAAAAATATGAATCTCGATATGAATAAAGCCGTACATGCCGACGTACAAAATGCGCCGGCCGTACGGCTTATTGATTCACTGATCGAGTCGGCGGTTTTATACAACGCGAGCGACATACACATCGAGCCGTATGAGGATATTTTGCGCACGCGTTATAGGATCGACGGGCAGCTTAAGCTGTTTGAGCAGGTCGATGTGAACCTGCTGCCGAACATCATATCGCGCATCAAGATCATGGCGAACATGGATATCTCGGAAAAACGCATGCCTCAGGATGGGCATTTTGTGATGGGTGTAAACGGTCGCGCGGTGGATTTTCGGATCAGCACGATGCCTACGGTCTTTGGCGAAAAGGCCGTAATACGCCTGATATACACCTCGGGCACATTGATCGGAAAGGCCGAAATGGGCTTTCTCGAGCACGACATGGAGCGGTTGTCAGAGATATTTGCAATACCGAACGGTGCGATACTGATCACAGGTCCAACGGGTAGCGGAAAGACAACCACTCTGTTCAGCTTTTTGATGGATTTGAACAAGGAGGGCGTAAACATCGTCACGATCGAGGACCCGGTTGAGCACCGTATGAAGGGTGTAAACCAGATACAGATAAACCCGCGTGCGAGTTTGGGGTTTGGGAGCGTGCTGCGTTCTGTTTTACGCCAGGACCCGGAAATCATCATGGT
>CAZUNC010000174.1:0-4873 GCA_964621475.1 uncultured Defluviitaleaceae bacterium
CCGAAGGTGATAGAATTGGTATTACTGCCGGAGCCTCAACGCCGCCGGCAATCACAAAGGAGGCTGCAAAGTATATGAGCGAACTTGAAAACACCACAAATACGCCAGATGTTTCCGAAACACAATCCACTACACAAACATTCGAAGAAATGTTGAACGAATCTCTGCTGACTCTACATACAGGGGATATTGTTACGGGAACAGTTATTGCGATTACTCCCACAGAGGTTTCGGTAAACCTGGGGTATAAGTCGGATGGCATATTGGCACGTTCGGAGCTCACGGACGATTCAAACGTAGATTTAGAGACCATCGTAAAAATCGGCGACGAGATCAAAGCCTCCGTTATCCGCGTAAACGACGGCGAAGGCACTGTCATGCTCAGCAAGCGTAAGCTTGACGCTCAGAAAAACATGGAGATACTCGAAAAAGCGTTTGAAGACAAAACCCCGTTAGCTGGTAAGGTCATCGAGATCGTCAAGGGCGGTTTGATGGTACGTATCTGTGGTATGCGCGCATTTGTGCCGTCGTCGCAGATCAGCAATCGTTTTGTCGAGGACCTGAACCCATTCAAGGGTAAGGAACTCAACTTCCAGATCCTCGAAATGAATAAGTCAAAGCGCCGTATCGTAGCCGGTCGCAAGGAGCTTGCGACGCTCGAGCAGAACCAAGCGCGCGACAGCTTCTTTGACAATGTATTTATCGGTCAGCGTCTCACGGGTACGGTAAACCGTATCACAAACTTCGGCGCGTTCGTAGATCTCGGCGGCGTAGATGGTTTGATCCATGTATCGGAGCTCTCATGGGGTCGCGTAAAAAAGGTTACTGATGTGCTCAAAGAGGGCGATAACGTAACCGTGACCGTCATAGACTTTAATAAAGATAAGAACAAGATATCACTGACACTCAAGGATATAGACAACAATCCGTGGTCCAATATCGCAGACAAATATCCGGTAGGTTCGATTGTAACGGGTAAGGTCGTGCGCATCGTACCGTTCGGCGCGTTTGTACAGCTTGAGGATGGCGTAGACGGTCTCGTGCATATCTCACAGATATCCAGGAGGCATGTCGCTAAGCCCGAGG
Source organism: uncultured Defluviitaleaceae bacterium (assembly GCA_964621475.1). Taxonomy (GTDB): domain Bacteria; phylum Bacillota; class Clostridia; order Lachnospirales; family WQUN01; genus CAYURR01. Next base: position 1,087 of record CAZUNC010000174.1, read on the forward strand.
ATGTACTCTCGATCGACGAGGTCATCAATGCAAAGGTCGTGGCTGTAGACGAGTCGACGCACAAGATCAGCCTCTCAAAGCGTGAAGCGGATGCGGACGAGGAAGCATATGCCGACGAGAACGCTATGTCCCAGGAATACACCTCAGACGAGGGTTATGCAGAGTCTCAGGACGCTGAGTAAATCACTAAACGTTAATAATATTAAATAAATAATACCGCAGTATCATCGCTGTTTTGTGTGCGATGGTACTGCGGTATTATTTTGAAAAAATCGTTCGTCAACCTTTTATCGAACCTATCATTACACCCTTTACAAAATATTTCTGCACAAAAGGATACAGGCATAACACGGGGAAGGTAGCTACGATGATCAGCGAGAATTTTAACAGCTCGGCCATTCCCTGTTTCGCAGCCAAGAGTTCAGGATCATTTACATATGATGCGTCGATCGTATTGGATAGTAAAATCTCACGCAGTATGATCTGTAACGGGAACAGGGCCCGGTTACTTAGGTATAGAAACGCATTGAAGTATGCATTCCAATGTCCGACCGCATAGAACAATGTTATAACGGCTATTACCGATTTAGAGAGCGGTAGCAGTATCCGGAAAAAATAATACGCATCACTTGAGCCGTCTATCTGAGAGGCTTCAAGGAGCTCGCCGGGTATGCTCGAAACAATAAAGCTGCGGGTGATGATCATATTATACACGGAGATCGCACCCGGGATTACGATGGCCCACATCGTGTTAATAAAATTCAGGTCCCGTATCAGGATGAACATCGGTATCATGCCGCCTGAGAACATCATAGTGAATGTAAACATGAACATAAAGAAGTTCCTGCCAGGTAAATCCTTACGCGAGAGCGGATAAGCAGCTAACATCGTCATCGTAACATTAATGAATGTACCGAGCACGGTGTAGACGATCGTGTTTTTATATCCGACCACGATGTCTTTATTCATGAAGACAGCCTTATAACCTTCGAGACTAAAATCAACGGGTAATAGCTTTACCTGCCCTGTGCTCACCGCATATGGGGATGAGAACGAGGCTGACACGATATAGATTAGAGGATATAAAACGATAAGCAGTATCAAAGTAAGAATAACTGTTATAACGGTGTAGAACACCCGATCGTCTGACGATAGCTTTATTTTCCTGTTCATTAGATCCCCCATTCTACCAGAGACTTGTGTCGTTCAATTTTTTACTGATAAAGTTCACTGTAATGAGCAGTGCGAAGTTGATCAGGGAATTGAACAGGCCGATAGCGGTACCAAATGAGAAGTCAGACTGCGAGGCTGCGATACTCACCTTATATACATAGGTCGATATAACCTCACTCGTGGCGGCATTAAGCTTGTTTTGCATCAGAAATACCTTCTCAAAGCCGACGTTCATGATCTGTCCGGCACTAAGGATCAGCATGATTACAGCCGTCGGTAAAATCGATGGGAAGTCAATATGCCTCACACGGGCGAAACGGCTCGCACCGTCTATCTCTGCGGCTTCGTGTAGCTCCGGGTCCACACCTGCGAGCGCAGCTATATAAATAATCGCCGAATATCCCATGCTTTGCCATATGCCGGACCAAACATACAGATGCGGAAAGGCCTCGGGTATGGCAAGTAAGTCGATGTTTTCCTTGCCGGTGATGACACTGAATAGTCCGGCCAGTAAACCAATACGTGGATTGAACATCTGGTACAGGATACCGATCATGACCACCATGGATATAAAATGCGGGAGATATGTAACGGTCTGAATGAACTTGCGGTATCTGTCTGACCGTAGCGCATTGAGTGCGAGCGCAAGGATGATAGGCATTGGGAATCCCGCAAACAAGCCGTAAAAGGATAGCGTCAGTGTGTTTTTCATGACACGCGGAAACTGATAAGATGTGAAGAATTTTTCGAAGTTCTTAAAGCCTACCCATGGACTGCCCCATATACCCTGGACTGGCATGAACTTTTTAAATGCAAGCTGAATACCCGTCATCGGGTAATAGGAAAAAACTAAGATATATATCAGCGGCAGCAACAGAAACAGATATAACTGCCACTTTGAAAGAATCTTTTTCGCCATAGCAACCCTCATTTCTATACTATAAAATCCCTGCCGCCGGACGTTTAGGCAGTATATATCCGTGGCAGGGATTTCTAAAGAAACACTATTTCATTCTGTCATATGCTTTCTGAGCGTATTCGAGGGATTTCTGAAGACCGATACGGTCCAACTCGGCTACATAATTATCCCAGTCGGACAGCGGCCTTGCGCCTGTTATAAATGCTACTGTCGATTCCTCCATGTATGTCTGCAGTGATGCGTTGATCTCCGAAACCTCTTCGAGCTCATCGGGTGCGTAGATCAGTCCCCTGACGGGATCTTTTTCGGCCTTGCCTACATAGAACGGCACGGAAGCTGCGGTCATAGCCTGCGAATCAAACGGATTGAACGGGTTTAAGCAGATACCGGCACTGATTGCATGAGAACGTCTGCTTGCGGTATTTTCGCTCCAGTGCTTGTTTTGCTGTGTGCCCCATATCTGGTTTACATACTGCACGAGTGCAGGATATCCCATATCTTCGTAGAGACCCTTTACGCCCGGATCCGGATCCTTCCAGTCTACACCCTTTTCACCGAAGCGTGAGAGCATAGAGGCTTCCGTGTTCCACATCCAGTCGAGAACCATAAATGCGGCCTCGGGATCGGCGCAGTCCTTGGTAATAAAGCCCCAAGTGCCGGGGATTGAGCTGTTCGTAAGCGTAGCGAAGTTTGCGCCCTTAGGACCGGTGAGAGGCGGCAGATGGATCATGTCTTCCTTACGCTTGCTGTCAGGCTTATAAACGCTCATGGAGCCGATCGCCAATGAACCGATCAATTGAGCGTCCTGATCCTCTATCAATGTCTTGAGCTGGTTGGTGTCCTGTGTGAAGGTCATAGGCGAGAACAGGCCATCGCTGCAGAGCCTAGCCATATACTCAAGACCGTCCTTCCATTCGGGCTTGTTATAAGCTACATCTACCTTACCGTTAACATTTAACAGATAGTTGTTATCCTTGTTGCTGTAAATGAATGCGTTCATCAGTGTCGGGTATACCCACGAGTTCCAGCCATTTGTGGAGCCTATAAGCGGTATCTCGTCAGCCTTGCCGTTGCCGTTTGGATCCTTTTCCTTAAATGCCTTTAGCGCGTTGTAATAGTCATCTGTGGTCTTAGGGATATCAAGGCCGAGCTTCTCAAGCCAGGTCTTGTTGATCCAATGGCGGTATGACCAGTCGTTACCGATCTCCTCGACGATACGTGGAGTGCCGTATGTATGGCCGTCGATGGAGGTAACATACTTCATTGGGTTATCGGTATATTCCTTCAGACCCTCTTTGATAAAGTAGGACTGGTTTTCCAAATAACCTTCCAGCGGGATGAAGTAGCCCTGCGAACCGTATGTATATACCTTTATAGAAGGTAGGGGCATTACGATCAGGTCAGGCAACTTGCTGTTTGACGAAATCATAAGAGCGAGCTTTTGTTCAGACGGCTCGGTTCCGGCCGGCAGTTCTTCAAATGTTAGCTTTACATTGACTTGCTCTTCGAGAAGACGTGTGTACAGATTATTACTTCTGTCGACATTTGTGTCCTGTACAACACCAACCTTGAGCGGTACTGTCTCCTTTAGGATCGGAAATGTGCCCGGTGCATTGAAACGGTCAGCACCGGTCTCTGCCGATACTTCGGTGTTGGTATCTGAGGTAGTGTCGGTTGCTGTTTCCTGTGTCTCGG
>CAZUNC010000175.1:0-4669 GCA_964621475.1 uncultured Defluviitaleaceae bacterium
CATCGTTCTTGCCGAAATACGAAAGCTTCGAGGCCGGATTGTCAAAGAAGATATCAACCTTCTTTTCGATCGTGGGACGTAGGCGCTCGCCGGACGGTGCGTAGGGGTTTATAACGCGCACAGACTGATACATCGCACCGCTTTCGGGTATATCCGGGATGAAGACATTGTCCAAGACATAACCCAAATCGTCCAAGCTGCTGGCGTGATATCTGATCGAGAGCGGCTTGGGTGGTACGGGTGAGGATAAAATAAACTCAAACTGCGTCGTGAAGCGGTACAGCATTCGGTTTTGCAGGTCAACGAAGGTCACCAGCGAGCCTGTGTCTGTGGCCTCAAAGCCAATGATGTCAAAGCTACTGACCTTTGACGAAACAAGCGTTGTACGCAAGCCGAAGTTTTGGGTAAAAACGGTAGAGGGCATTGGAAACGCGTATTCGTACATAGCCGACATGGAACTGATGAAGTCCCAGGACATAAACGGCTCAGAGGATACGAACTCGCCGTCCTTTAAGGTCTGTGCTATGACCTCGTCTCCGAGTATGCGATATGGATTGTCACCGAGCTGCGCGTAGTGGATATTGAAGCTTTTGTCGGTGGCATTGTCCACGGGCGTTATGATCCTGTATGGATAAGTAAAATGTGTGCGTTCGGCTAATGTGCCGCTCGCCAATACACGCCCGAAGAATATGTTCACGATGTTTTGGTTTGAGATGTTTTCGAACCATAGCCAGGTCGCTTGATATACGGCTAAACAGATCAACAAGGCAATAGAAGCATTTTTTACCGTGTTTTTCATAGAGCATCACCGCTTGCAGCCTCGCATTTATTAAAGCGCAGTATCATAGCCGTGCCCTTGCCGTATTCGGAAAACGCCGTGATGCGGCCACCGTGGGCTTCCATGATCTCCTTTGCAATCGAGAGCCCGAGACCTGTGCCACCCATCGCGCGTGAACGGGCCTTGTCCACTCTATAGAAGCGTTCGAATATCCTGCGCAGATCCTCCTGCGGGATGCCTATGCCGTTATCCTTGATATAGACGCGGTAATATGAGCCGGATTCTTCTATAAATACCTCGATCGTCGAACCCTCGGGGCTGTATTTGATGGAGTTGGTGATGATATTTGTAAGAACCTGATTGATACGGTTCACATCCGCCTCGATAAAGCAATCCTTTATGGAGCGGTCAAACTTGATCTTCTGCTGCTTTTTCTCGGCCAAGATGCTCGTCTGCTTTATGCACATACGGATAAGACCGTTTAGATCGACGATCTCGAGGTCCAGTACGAGTTGATTGTTATCAAAGCGGGAGAGCTCCAGCAGATCCTTTACAAGCTCGGACATCCGCTCGGTTTCCTTGTCGATGACCTTTAAAAACTCTGCTGCGGAGGCAGGATCATTGATCGCGCCGTCCAGAAGTGTCTCTGTATAGGTCTTGACCGTAGTCAGCGGTGTGCGCAGCTCGTGTGAGACGTTTGCGACGAATTCCTTGCGCATCGTATCGAGCTTTGTGTGCTTCGTGACATCGCGCAGTATGATGACGATGCCCTCGATCACGCTGAACGCGTTGATAAACGGAGAGAGGTTGGCGGAGATGAACTTGTCGCCGATAGAGATGGTGGCCTCAAGTATCGAGCCCGGGGTGAGCTTGTCTATATCGAGCTCCGCGAAGCCGATACGGGACAGCATGTCATGCGGCTCGATGCGGCTACAGTCGGAAATATTTAACAGCTCTGAGGTTGCGTTGTTTGCATGTATCAGCTCCAGATCACGTGAATAAGCCAATACACCGTCGGTCATATTGTGTTGAACGATCTCCATCTTGTTCTTTTGGCTTTCGAGTTGTGCAAAGCTGTTGTTCAAGTCGTTGCCCATGTTGTTGATTGTCTCTGTGAGCTGGCCGATTTCGTCGTGCGAGAACACGGGTATCTCCTGATCGAGATTGCCTATGGCCATCTCTTTGGCCTTTTTAGTCAGACCGATGATCGGGCCTGTAATTGTATTTGCAAACAATAAGCCCAATACTCCGGTCATCACGAGTGCGAGTATCATCATCAGAAACACGATAACGGTGATCTCTGCGATGCTGTTCTCGATGCCCTTTGTCTCCATACGCGTCTGCAGTACATACTTGACCTCTCCGGTATGTTCGTCGATGACGGGCCGCGCGAATTTGATCCATTTCTTGCCCGTAGTGCCGTCCACGTCAAAGTCACGGGTCTCGGAGATAAAACCCGTTTCACCACCGAATGCGGCAATGATCGTGGGATCGGAAAACTGCATGCCCAGAAATTCCTTCGGTGCGACGACGCCGTTTTGGTCGAGCACAAAGCCCTGCATGCCCTGCGCGGTACTGATAGCCATACGTTGCTCGAAAGCATGCTGAAAGTCCGCGATTGTGCTGTTACCCTCGATGATCTCCGTATTGATGAGCTTAGCGTATTCCTCCAACTGGCGGCGTAGCTTGCCGACCTCGTTGGCCTTTATCTGCATGATCGTGATCGTTCCGCTGACTGTCATGATGATAAACACCAAGATCAGGTACAGCATTACGATCTTGAGCCTTATGCTGCGTAGACGCGGCAGTCGCAGCAGCGGTCTAAAAACCGGCTGCGGGTTATCGGTTTTCATAAGGTGTTAAAGTAATAGCCTACGCCGCGGCGGGTCATGATGTATTCGGGGGCTTCGGGGTTGAGCTCGAGCTTTGTGCGCAGACGGCGTATTGTTACATCCACCGTGCGTACATCGCCGAAATACTCGTAGCCCCATACCTTTTCAAGCAATTGCTCACGTGTAAAGACGTAATTCTTCTGCGTGGCCAAAAATTTCAACAGCTCAAACTCCCTGCGCGTGAGATCCACGATCTCACCCTTGCGCTTGACCTCATACATGTCAAAGTCAAATGATATATCGCCGAACACCTGTACGTTTTGACCTGCTACAGGCGATTCGTCACCGGATTTGCGACGAAGGTTGGCCTTGATGCGCGCCATCAATTCACGGATACCGAATGGCTTTGTAACATAATCGTCCGCACCGAGCTCAAAGCCGAGCACCTTGTCGATCTCCTCTGCGCGCGCTGTGAGCATGATGATCGGGGTCTGAGCGAATTCCCTGATCTTTTTACAGGCCTCAAAACCGTCCATCTTTGGCATCATGATATCTAATAAGATCAAGTCGGGCGACTGCGACCGCGCTGCCGCGACCCCGGCCTCGCCATCCGGCGCTGATATGACCTCAAAGCCGTCCTTTTCGAGATTATATTTGACAATGTCCACGATGTTTCTCTCATCGTCTACAACTAAAATCTTCTGAGCCATAACAACCTCCGCTATATTTCAATCCAAACTCCCATGAAGCATTATATGTATCGTTCATTGTAAGGTAACACAACGAGTTGTGTCAATGCTATCCTGTAATGTCTGCTCGCCATATATCCGCACAAACGCGTTTACGGTCTCAAAGGCCTTGCGGTACGCCGTATCCGCGTCCGCATTTTGGAAATCCGCTACCATTTCCTCATACGGAAACGCTGCCGCGGCAGAGGCAAGCTCGGGCATCCATTCGCGTCCCGTATATTTGGTCTCGTAATATAAAGCGATGCCCTCCATGAGCCATGGCCTGATGCTGCTGCGCGAGCCGGATACCTTCCTGTCGGTTAGAAAATGCGTGAGCTCGTGTATGATCGGACCCTGCTGCAGGAAATCGTCCTTGATATCGACGGTAGTCTCGGCGCTTGTCCAGAGCAGAGGCGTAAGTATATGTATAATTCCGCCGCCATACGCACCCATCGGCAGCTCATCTATATTACCGCCGGACGGGAGCTTGCCGCCGAGCGCTTTTACATATGTATCCGCGTCCGAATAGATGATGATCGTGGCCTTTTGAGTAGCACTGTTATGTTGCATACCGAAGTCTGTAAGCAGCAGCGGCAGATAAAAATCCACGCTGCGTGTGATCATCGGTACGAATTCGCTGTCGGACGGTGCGTGGAACACACGCGCATACATGGACTCTGTGACCAAGCTGTCAGACGGCAGCGAGCCTGTCCGAAGCCGTGAGAAAAGCCTCGGCGCATTGTGCTCTACTACGGGCGCGAGTAAAGTCATGATGATCAGTGCCGCCAAGCATATGATACCAAGCGGCAGATGAGCCTTTGTTGTGTTCATTAAAACCTCCATGGTGGTAAATGTTTCATGCCGATGATTCACTGATGTATATGCGCAAAGCGGATAGGCTATGCGTAATCCCTTGAAACATTCCCGGAATTCTGATAATGTCTGCGCAAAAATACAGTGAAGAAGGGTTAATGTGGGATATACAGAGCTGATGATAAACCCGCCGGCATCCGCGAGGGGTTATACCCGTTGGCGGTGGTACGGCTGCGCCGTAAAAAAGGATGAGATCGAAAGGTAATTGCAGCTAATGAAGGAGGCGAACATTGGAGGGGTAGAGTTACAGATATTGTATCCGCTTTCCCCGGACGATACAGAAAAGTGTATACATAATCTGGAGTTTATGTCTCCGGAATTTTTGGATACGTTGAAATTTACTGCGGACTGCTGCGAACGGTTGGGCATAGCGTTTGATCTCACACCCGGGTCGAGCTGGCCGTACGGCGGAGGTATATGTCAATGACCGGCCGTATTTCGGCAGCGTGATAAATAAT
>CAZUNC010000176.1:0-4669 GCA_964621475.1 uncultured Defluviitaleaceae bacterium
TCCAAAAACGCGCGTGCCTTTCCGGGTACGATATCACATGCCGCTACGACCTCGACATCCTCAAACGACATGTACGGCCTCATATGGGCATGCGAGATGCCACCTGTTCCGATTATGCCTATCTTGATCTTTTCACCCATTACAATCCTCCTCACCTGTTTGTCGGTATGCACGGATTCAACATACGTGTAACCGTTCCGTGAACATTGTAACTCACAAAGCTTAAAATTACATCATCTTTAATATAAATTTTACTAATTATCAGGTGCGTTTAAAGCGTCTGTTTAATTCGCTCTGTGTAATCTCGATGATTGTGGGTCTGCCATGAGGGCATGTGAATGGGTTTTTGAGCGCGAGCGCACGGGTGATCATTGCACGTGCCTCGTCCTCACTTAGAAAATCATTGGCCTTTACAGCAGCGCGGCACGCGATCCGCGCTATAGAGTGTACGAGATAATCATGGATATCCGCCGTATTGGCGGGTATCCTTTCTATTTTATCGAGGATGTCATGTAGGAAATCCTCGCCTAGTGGCTTTGAAACAGCTATGGGTACGGCCCTAACGAGCACGCGGTTACTGCCGAGCACGTCGATATCAAAACCAAAGCCCTCGAGTGTCTCGAGATTGTCCGTGAGCACACGATATTCAGAAAACCCAAGCCGGATATCCATCGGCTCTATAAGCCCCTGTGAGACGATGTCGCCGCTTTGGAGATTTTGCCTTAGTGTTTCATACATGATCCGTTCATGACATGCGTGCTGGTCGATGATATATAGCCTGTCGCCCTGCTCCGCTATCCAGTACAGCCCGAACGCCAGCCCGATTAGCCGGTATGATGAGAAGAATGGTTCTTCGGGAGGTGCCGGAGGTGCCGGAGCGACCGAGGGATCGGATATTACTGGGGAAGATGGCTCTTTGGGGGGTTCGTGGAAGACGATTGTGTTTGCGGTTTTGTACGACACTTGGGGTGCTTGTTTGGGTTCCGTCACATACAGCGGTATATCTGCGATCGGTCTCGGCCTTTCGGCCTCCATCGGTACAAAAGGGCTTTTTACCTCTACCTCTTTATTCTCCGCAACCGTCAAACTCCGACGCTCCGATTCGGTGCGATTGCATTCAGGCTCTGCGCGTCTGTGATCGGCCACGAGAACCTCGTCCGACAGCGTATTGTATACGGCATCGGTCACCGCGCGATATATCCCTTCCTCGTCGCGAAAGCGTATCTCGGTCTTAGCGGGATGCACATTTACATCAACCATAGCCGGATCTACCGCGAGATTTAGCACATATACCGGGAATCTCCCGCCCATCAACATCGTCCGGTACGCGTTCTCGACAGCGGACTGCAGAAGAGGGCTCTTTACATATCGCCCGTTTACGAACACCACGCCACCCGTACGGTTGGCTTTTGTGTTGTCGAGGCGGCCTATATATCCGGATATGTCTACATCCCGATCGTCCTTTAACCTGATGAGCTTTGCGGCTACATCCTTACCGAGCACATAAAAAATAACCGTCCGCAGATCGCCGTTTCCGTTTGTCTGCAGGACAGTCTCATTATTATTTACATAGGTCATCGCGATGTCCGGATGCCCAAGCGCGAGCCTACCCATCAGTTCCGAGACATAGTTACCCTCGGTCGCGGGCTTTTTCAGGAATTTTAAGCGGGCGGGCGTGTTATAAAACAGATCGCGTATATGAAAGGTCGTGCCGACCGGGCAGGCTACATCTTTTTGCGAGATAACCTCGCCGCCCTCGAGCACTAAACGCGTGCCTGTTTCCTCTCCGTCCACACGCGTCACAAGCTCAACCTTAGACACAGAGGCAATGCTCGAAAGTGCCTCACCGCGAAAGCCCATGCTGCTCACATTCATGATATCGTCAAACGTACGCACCTTGCTCGTAGCATGCTGCAAAAAGGCCTTTTGGACCTGATCCTTCGGGATACCCGAGCCGTTATCCGTTATGCGTATATATTCGATCCCACCCGACTTGATCTCAACCGCAATACGTGACGCACCAGCGTCGAGCGAATTTTCGACGAGCTCCTTCACGACAGAGAGTGGCCTTTCGACCACCTCACCGGCGGCTATTTGATTGATCAGTTCGTAGCTTAAGACTTCTATGTTCATTCGTCTATCCCGTCCAAGGTTTGTTGTATTACCATCAGATCATCGTTTTGCCGCTTGCGTCTTACCTTGTTGTAAAACACGACACCTTCCTCGTATACGTCGGCCTTGTTGTTTGTGATGTCGGCTTTGTTCAGTGCGTAAAGTATGACTTCGGCACGGCTTGTAAGCTCCTTAGGCAATCCCGCGAGCCGTGCGACATGTATGCCGTAGCTGTTGTCCGCGCCGCCCCTGACGATCTGTCGCAGGAAGAGGATGTCCTCACCCATTTCCTTTACGGTTATGCAATAGTTATTCACTCCTGCGATCTTACCCTCGAGCTCCGTGAGCTCGTGATAATGCGTCGCAAACAGCGTCTTCGCGCCGAGCTTTTCCGCATCTGCCACATGCTCCACGACCGCCCATGCGATAGACAACCCATCGAATGTACTCGTACCACGCCCGATCTCATCGAGGATCAACAGGCTGTTACGTGTCGCGTTGTTTAAGATATTCGCGACTTCGTTCATCTCTACCATGAACGTACTCTGCCCCGTCGCGAGATCATCCGCCGCACCAACACGCGTAAATATCCTGTCCACTACACCGATGTGTGCTTCATCAGCGGGTACAAAGCTCCCGATCTGAGCCATCAGCACAATCAGGGCGACCTGCCTTAGGTATGTGGATTTCCCGGCCATGTTCGGCCCCGTGATGATATTAATGCGTTCATCGTTTAGATCCATCAGCGTATTATTCGGCACGAATGCGGATTTTGATACGGTCTCGACGACCGGATGCCGCCCATTTTTGATCTCGATGCGCCCGCTGCTATCCATTAGCGGACGGCAATACAGCTTACGATCCGCGACCTCCGCCAAGGATTGCAGCGTGTCGAGGGTCTTTATGACCTCGGCCATGTACTGTATGCGCTCGATCTGCGCCGCTACCGCGTTTCGCAGATTGCAAAACATCGAGTACTCAAGTTCCGTAATCTTTTCATCTGCGCCCATAATGATCTCTTCAAGACGCTTGAGCTCCTCTGTCACGTAACGCTCGCTATTTGCGAGTGTCTGTCGCCGTATGTATCGCTCGGGTGCTAAGTGGTTATGCGCGTTTGTGATTTCTATGTAATAGCCGAACACCTTATTGTAGCGTATCTTCAGATTCTTTATGCCGGTTTGCTCTCGCTCACTCATCTCAAGCTCCGATATCCACTTCGCACCGTCCGTCTTTGCGCGGCGCAACTCATCGAGCTCCGGATTAAATCCATCACGAAACATGCCGCCCTCCCTGACCGTTACCGGAGGCTCGTCCTGTATCGAGGTTGCGATCATCTCCCGGATATCCGAGAGATTGTCATAACCTGTGGTTATTTCCTTAAACACCGAGGCTTGCAGCTGCGAAACGAGGGTGCCTATCTGTGGTAGGTATGTTATAGAGCCCGCTATCTGCGATAGGTCACGCGCATTCGCGGTTTCGTATACGATCCGGGACAGCAAACGCTCGAGGTCCGATATCGTACTAAGATGCTCCCGGAGCTCCGCACGCGTAATCGGGTTTTCCTTCAACTCGCCGACCGCCTCGCTGCGGTAGTTGATCTCTGAAACATTTAATAGCGGCTGCTCGATCCATTTGCGTAGAGTACGCGCACCCATTGAGGTTTTGGTCTGGTCAAGCACATCAAACAGCGTGTTCTGCTTGGATTTTTCGCGCATGGTCTCGGTCAGCTCGAGGTTTCGCCTCGACGAAGCATCCAATATCATATACCGCTCGTCCGATAACCTGCGGATGCGTCTGATATGCGACAGCGCATTCTTCTGTGTCTCCGTCAGATAATCAAGAAGCAGGCCTGATGCGCATATGCACGCGGGGTCTTCCTCGATGCCAAAACTTGCGAGGCTGTTCACATTAAAATGCTCGAGCAGCATCGCATACGCTGTGTCGCGTTGCTGAGCTTTTGAAGCATGCACAGAAGCATTGTTACCTTGCGGCAGTGTGGATATGATCGCCTCCGCGTTTGTGATGATCTCGGACGGTGTAAAGCGTGCGATCTCGTCGTTGATACGTTTCTGCACGGAGAGCGCAAAGCCCGCAGCCAAAAACTCACCGGTAGAAACGTCCGCAACTGCGATACCGTAACCGCTCTTGCCTTCAAACACGGCCATGATGTAGTTGTTTTTATTCGCCTCGAGCGCGTTGATATCGGTTTGAGTACCCGGCGTGACGACCCTCACGACATCACGTTTTACAAGGGTCTTGGTCAGCTTCGGGTTTTCGACCTGCTCACAGATCGCGACCCTAAAGCCGTTCGCAACAAGCCTTGCGATATACGTGTCCGCCGAATGAAACGGTACACCACACATCGGTGCACGCTCCTCCATACCGCAGTCCTTGCCTGTCAGCGTGATATCGAGCACCTTGGATGCGATTAACGCATCGTCAAAAAACAACTCATAAAAGTCCCCGAGTCTAAAAAACAACAGGCAATGCTTATAGCCCGCCTTTATCTCGAGATACTGCTCCATCATCGGTGTATACTGTCCCACTGGCCGCCCCC
>CAZUNC010000177.1:0-4664 GCA_964621475.1 uncultured Defluviitaleaceae bacterium
GATTTCGGAGGTTACCTCCGCGCCTGTCGCGGAGGTTGCACCCGCCAGGGAAAAAACGGAAAAAGTCGATTTCAACTTTACGCTCTCACGGCTTGACGACGTAGGTCTATCCGAACGTCTGAACGGCCTTATAACCGATATTACCACCCAGGGCAAAAAGCTTGCCGATCATATGGATATCGCTGATATGCGCAAATACCGTTCGCTGATAAAGGACTTTGTCAACGAGGTAGTAACGCATTCGCATAAGTTCTCGCGCGAGAATTTTCTGGATCGCCGCGGCCGTCACCGCGTCTACGGCATCGTGAAGAAGGTTGACGAAAACCTCGACAACCTCGCGCAGGAGCTTTTAAAGAGTGAAAAGGATCACCTGAACATACTCGAGAAAACCGACGAGATCAGGGGTCTATTGTTAGATATCCTGTTATGAGTGGCTTCGGGGGGATCTTGGGTAATGCCGATGTCGTAAAGCAACTGCAGAACGCGCTTGCGACGGGCCGCATTTCCCAATGTTATATCTTTGACGGTAACGAGGGCACAGGCAAAAAGACGATAGCAAGACTGTTCGCAAAGGGGATACAATGCAAGGCCTCTACTGCCTCCGCATTTACCCCTTGCGGACAGTGCCTATCCTGTAAAACCTTTGACAGCGGCAATCATCCCGATGTCTTTTTTGTCGAGCCCAGAAAAACAAAGTCCGTGAGTGTGGACGATGTGCGCGAGCAGATCATCGATAACATGCAAACGAAGCCATATATGTATCCGTACAAGGTATTCATCGTAAACCATGCGTCAGCAATGACAGCCGCCGCTCAAAACGCGCTGTTAAAAACGATCGAGGAGCCGCATGCATTCGGCGTATTCCTGTTTGTGTCCGACAACCTCTCTGCGTTTCTGCCTACGGTGCTTTCACGTGCCGTCATCTGCAAGATGAACCCGTTACCCGAGACCGAGATCATAAAATATCTAATAGACAACGGGATCGATCCCAATGACGCGCGTGTCTGTGCGGAGTTTTCATCAGGTAGTCTTGGTTACGCGTTAAAGCTGGCCTCATCAGAGACCTTTGCGAATATGCGCAGGGATGTCACAACCGCGCTCTCGGCGTTGTCGGAACCCGGAGCAGACCCGTTTGATCACTTTGCCGCGTTCGAGCCATACAACGACAACATTGCCGAGGTGTTGGATTTTTGCGCGCTCTGGTACCGTAACACACTCATACAGGGTAACCAAACAACCGTATTTGATACAGGACTAATCCATGCTATAGATTGTATATACAAGGCCAAGCGCATACTCTCGCACAACGGGAATTTCCGCCTCACGATAGAGATGATGTTATACGACATCCATAATCATTGTATGCGCAGTGCTTAATTTTTGGAGGTAATAAATGATAGAGGTGATAGGTGTTCGTTTCAAGGCGGTGGGAAAGATATACCACTTTGACCCGAACGGCCTGCAGATGGAGAAGGGCACGCCGGTAATCGTCGAGACCGCGCGCGGCATCGAGTATGGTTTCACCGAGATACCAAACCGCTCCGTCGAGGAGGACAAGATCATACAGCCGCTGAAGCCCGTAATACGCATCGCAACCGAGCAAGATACCGCGGTTTACGAGCAGAACAAGCAGCGCGAGAAGGAAAGCTTTGAGATCTGTATAGAAAAGATCAAAAACCATGGGCTCGATATGAAGCTCGTAGACGTAGAGCTCACATTTGATTTGAACAAGATTATCTTCTATTTCACATCGGACGGGCGCGTAGACTTCAGAGAGCTCGTAAAGGATCTCGCAGCGGTGTTTCGCATGCGTATCGAGCTACGTCAGATCGGTGTGCGCGACGAGGCCAAGATATTAAACGGGATCGGCATCTGCGGTCGCACATTATGCTGTGCGACATTTCTGGGTGACTTCCAGCCCGTATCGATAAAGATGGCAAAGGAACAATGTCTGTCCCTGAATCCGACGAAGATATCTGGCACCTGCGGCAGGCTCATGTGCTGCCTCAAATACGAGGAAGAGACCTACGAATACCTGAATAAGGGCTTGCCGGGGATCGGTGATTATGTACGCACGCCGGACGGTGACGGCGAAATCCTATCCGTGAATGTATTGAGGCAATCCGTTAAGGTTTCTGTACGCAAGAAACCCAATGATGTGCCGATACTGACCTATTATCCGGTCAATGACATAAAGGTACTCAAAAAGGCCGAGAACCCACAACCCGAACACAGCCATGCTCATGGCCACGCATCGGAATAACCATGGGCTTTGTATCCATTTATCCCCACGAACGTCTTGAGGATCTGCAATGCGGTGGTCTTGTGATACTACAAAACCCCGCGTTGTTTTGTTTCGGCGTGGACGCGGTGTATCTGTCGGATTTCGCATGCGTATCACCGGGTGAGCGCGTACTGGATATCGGCACCGGTAACGGCATCCTGCCGATATTACTATCGCACAAAACAAAAGCCGGTCATATAACCGGCATAGAGATACAGGATCCGAGTGCGGACCTTGCGGAGCGTAGCGTACGTCTGAACGGATTGTCCGAACGGATAAGCATCGTGCGTGGAGATATACGCCAATGGCAGGCACATCTGAAGCCCGCGACGTTTGAGGTCATTGTGACGAATCCGCCATATACCCCATACGGCGGCGGCATCTTAAACACGGGTCAGGCACGCGCGATAGCGCGTCATGAGATATGCTGCGACCTACACGCGTTATTGCAGGCCGCCGACAAGCTGCTCGTGCCCAACGGGCGGCTGTACATGGTACATAGACCCCAGCGGCTCGTTGACGTAATATGTTTCTGTCGCGAGCATCACTTGGAGCCCAAGCGGATACAGTTCATCGGGACAGAGCCCGGCAGAAAATCCGAACCCGAGCTCATGCTCATAGAGGCAAGGCATGGCGGTAACGCTATGGTAAAGGTAAATATCGGCTCATAATTTAGATATGTTTCATCACATCGTTCATCAACGGTATCGAAGCGGATGCTCCCTTTATGGTTACGGACATACCCGCCGCGACCGCAGCGTTTTTAACAGCCGTCCGATCGTTATCCCCACGCTCGATACATGCGAGATAGTAGCCTGTAAACGTGTCCCCGGCTGCGGTCGTATCCACGACCGGGCCATGCGTATACGCCGACTGAGTAAAATGCTCCGCATCCGACATAAATACCGAACCCTCTCCACCGAGCGTAAGTAGGATCTTTGCATTCGGAAAACGCTCATGCATACAGCGCAGGATCATATCCGGCGCTTTTTCTTTTGTAAGCGCCTCCCCCTCCGTCTCATTCAAAATGAAGATATCAACGAGCTCCAACGGTAGGTTCAAGCAATTCTCGTTCATCGGTGACGGGTTCAGTACAATCCTCGCTCCATTTGCCTTCCCAAGCTGCATCATCTGCGCGATAGCGGTTGTTTCGTTCTGAAACAACAACATATCACCGGGCTTTATCAAATCCGCTATTTGTTTTGCATATGTATCGTCTAACATCAAGTTTGTGCCGCCATACAGCATGATGCAGTTCTGGCCGTCCCTGTTCACCTGTATGATGGCATGCCCGTTCACACTGTCTACCTGCCTTACATTACTCACATCCACACCGCTCGATGTAAGCGTCTCCAAGAGAAAACCCGCATGCTTGGACACATATCCGCAATGCCTTACATTTGCGCCGGCACGTGCGAGCGCAACCGATTGATTTAAGCCCTTACCTCCGGCGAAGGTATCAAGCCTCAGCGACGCGATCGTCTCACCGGCCTTCACAAAATCATCTACTGTATATACATAGTCCACATTCAACGAGCCAAAGTTATAGATCATTTATAAAACCCCCGTTAACATTTGACTTAACTTAATACAAATCTAAGAATCCGTCAACGTAAAACAGAAAGTCATAACACCTTTACCACGGATTTTCACGGATTTAAACCGATCTACACGGATTTTTACAGTTATATAAATCTATCCGTGAAAATCCGTACCAATCCGTGTCAATCCGTGGTAATGGTTTTACTTTTCTATATTAAAGCCTTTACGGCAAAGCCTATCGTTGCGGTTTCCCCGACCTCCAGGTCCCCCACTACGATACCGAATTCCGGATTCGCGTCAAAAGGAGGATTTCCGCGTACCGTTGTCGAACAGCTTCTGTAGTTCATGCCCTCCGGTATCCGGTCATATATCATTACATTCTTCAACATGACATCGCCAGTATTAGTAAGCTCAAGCGTATACTCGACCTCTTCACCATTACGTGTAACCAGAGACTTGTCCGCTCGGCTCGTAAGTTCTGCCTGGGCTTTTTTTGGTTTTTCGTATACGGGTATCCTTACCTCGTTTGTAAACATAGCATCCGTTATATTGTTATAGCTGTAGCTAACTTCGGCAGCGTTTGCTATCCGACCGCTCGCATCCTCGTCCACCGCGACGCGGTATTCAAGCTTTATCTCGCCACCGGGTTCTATGTCTCCCATCATTAGCCCCGTATCCAGGCTTTCACTCCCGTTCGGAGCCGGAACGATCGTTCCGTCTTCTATCTGCGTCATCTCCGGCACTTCGTCCGCTATACTTACGTTCTGTATCCTTACCGACGATCGATTCTTTACGGTGACTGTGTATTTTATGCTTTCGCCGGGCTTTACCTCGTCCT
>CAZUNC010000178.1:0-4649 GCA_964621475.1 uncultured Defluviitaleaceae bacterium
CAAGCGTATAACGACAAGCGTGTGCGCGTCTCATACGCGATACAGACAAACGGCATGTTGATCGACGATGAATGGGCCGAGTTTTTTACGCAAAACGGCTTTCTGGTAGGGCTCTCGCTCGACGGTACAAAGGATACACACGACAGACACCGCCTCGACGCAGCCGGTAATCCGACATTTTCCTCCGTGATGAAAGCCGCTTCGATACTGACCGCACACAATACGCAGTTCAATATCCTGACCGTGGTAACACCGGACGTGGCCAGACATATTTCGAAGATATATGCATTCTATAAAAAGAATAATCTCCTGTATCAGCAGTACATACCCTGCATAGCACCGCTGCCCGGTACGTCACCGGATCCGGCAGGGCATATCTGCACCCCGAAGCAATACGGGGATTTCCTTTGCAACCTATTTGATATTTGGTACCGGGATTATATGGATGGGCTGTTTGTATACGAGCGGCTGTTCGTTAACCTGATTAACCTCATAGGCGGTCACCCGCCCGAAAGCTGCGGCATGCTCGGGGTATGCTCCACACAATACTTAGTCGAGGCGGACGGCAGCGTATTCCCGTGTGATTTCTACGCGCTCGATCAGATGCTTATCGGCGATCTAACCACGGACAGCTTTGAGGATATCGAACAAAAGCGCAAGCAGATCGGATTTATCGAGACCTCACGGCAGACCCACGCGGACTGTCCCAAATGCAAGTGGTACCGCATATGTTATGGTGGCTGCAGGCGATACAGGGAGCCCATGATAGATGGCAGACTTGGCAAGAATATACTCTGTGAGGCATATAGGATGCTGTTTGACTACGCATTTGACAGGATGTTAAAGATTAGTAAAGGGGTAAAGACATGATATTTGCTCATAGGGGCGCGAGCGCATACAAGCTCGAAAACACAATGGAGGCTTTTAGGCTCGCACATGAGATGAACGCCGACGGCATAGAGCTCGATGTACAGTGTACGGCGGACGGTTCTGTCGTGGTGTTTCACGATGACAAGATAGACAGGATAGCAAAGAGAATGGCAATGGAGACGGGTCGGGATACACATGACGCGCCGACCGGTGAGATACGCGACTACACATACGAACAGCTGCGAGCATTAGACCTTGGCGGCTACTATGTGCCGTTGCTTACAGAGTTGATGGATTTTATCGCGGGCACGGACATGTGGCTAAACATTGAGATCAAATCCAGTGCCGAACGCTACGATCCCGAGCTGATAAAAAAGACAGCTGAGATCATCAACAGCTATGACTTCAAAGACCGTATCATCGTTTCGAGCTTTCATCATCAGGCACTTGTGGATATAAAAAAGCATGACGCTAATATCGCAACAGGCATCCTGTACGATAAGGCGATCGAGGATGTGGCTGATTACTCCGAGAAGATCGGAGCCGCTTATATACATCCGCATTTTTCGGTGATTAACCGTGACATCGTAGAAGCATGTGAAAAGAAGAATATCAAAGCCAATGTCTGGACCGTGGACGATCCCGAGATGGCGAAGTGGCTGCTGGACATAGGCGTGAGCGCGGTAATCTCGAACAAACCCGATGTGATTTAAAGGGAGGTTTTCCATGAGAGTGGCTATTGCGATAATATTGATTTTCGTTGCACTTGTGGGCGGTGTTACGTGCCTTCAGGTGTATCTGTCGACACGCAAACGCTTTTGGTTTGGGTTAATATTGCCTGTTTTAGGTATAGCGTTCTTTTTGCTGAGTCTATTTTTAGCTATGCCAATATTTAATTCTGTAATTGATATGGCGCCATATAGTCAATCGCTTGGTCAGCCTATAGACCGGACATACGTTAAATCCACTGTATATACTACTATGGCGGTTCTCTATAACTTACCGACTGTGGGCCTTTTTATAACGTTGGCCATTTGCAGATACTGTATGTATGCGACGAGAAAGCAGGTCATCGCAGAACTGAACGCGCAGATAGTACCCCCTACCCAATATTCCCAAACGAACGATCACAGCAACTAATCTGCATCATTTTCATTAGACTTTGACCTCCGGAAAACGTATATTTATACTACTGGAGGTTTTTTCCAATGTCTAACAGGATAAATATCCGTGACGCATGCAAGCAGATGTATCTGGCGCTGCGGTATTCCATTATAAATATCTGTGTATTTGAGTTATTTTTCAAGATAGCTACCCTATTGATCTTCAGGCCGTTGATCCGCTGGTCTGTTTCGATGTTTATAAATGCAGGGGGTTACTCGGTCGTGTTGAACGCACAGATCGGGGCTTTTTTGACGGGCTTTGCGGGTGTGCTGATGTCCTTGTTTCTGACCGTGCTGGCGATGGTACTCGTGTACTATGAATTCGCGGTGCTGTTGTTCTTCCTGCATTCCGGGTACAGACACAAGAACGTATGTCTTTATCACGGGCTCAAGATGGGTGCAAAGGCCTTGGAAAGCCTCTGGCATCCGAGTTCTATAGGCTTCGCGATATTTGCGCTTGTGCTCATCCCGCTACTGGATATCAGCTTTGAAGCCTCGTTGATGCCCGGCATAAATATCCCCCGCTTCATCACCGGTGAGATCGCACGTTATCCGGGTGGTTGGATATTGATCGACCTGATCCAATGGGTGCCGCTCTTTCTGTTTATCAAACTGGTTTTCGTGTTACCCGGTATGGTGCTCGAACGCTTGAATTTCATTTCGAGCTTCAAACAAAGCATGCAGAGAATCAAGGGTAATATGCTTCGATCAGCAGCCGTTATCTTTATAGCGTTCAGTTGCCTATATATCCCGTTATACCTGTTGGATGTCATGCCATTAAATGCTTCTACGTTGATACGCCCGACAATCGATGCGCTCATTAATGTATTGCAGATGTTCGGCACGCCGGTGTTGTTGGCCGCTATATATGCGTGTCACGCGCAGGTGACAGATCCCGCCGAAATAGACAGCCGCCTACACGCTGCTACGACCTCTGAGATACGGATGCCACTAAAGGCCTTTATTAACCTTGTGGAGTACATAGCTCGGCTCGCGTCAAGGGGTATTGCGCTGCTATGGCACAGATGCATACCGCATACGGTGAAGCAGCGCCCAATGATATATATGGCGATATTGTTCATGATCCCGGTATATGTAAACTCGCGGAACCATTACACCTTTGGCTCGCCGTGTTTGATCATAGGACATCGTGGCAGCGCCGATGCCGTCGAGAATACTATCCCCGCCGCACTGTCGGCCATCAAGCAAAAAGCGGACTACATAGAGATCGACACAATGCTCAGCAAGGACGGCGTGCCCGTCGTGATGCATGACTACAATCTCTTTCGCCTCGCGGGTCGAATAGACAACGTGCATGATCTCACAGCCAGGCAGCTGTCATCGCTCACGCTCAGGCAGTTTGATCACGAGGCCCAGATGACTACCCTCGATACCTTCTGCAAGGCTGTGAAGGGTAAAGCCAAGCTGTTAGTAGAACTCAAGAGCCACGAAACCGATACGCAGAGCGTGGTCGACCGGGTCGTTCAGGTCATCAGAGATAACGAAATGGATCAGGAATGCATATTTCAGACAACAGAGCCTGAACTTTTACAAGAGATACAGCGCAAGTACCCGCACAATGTCTCGGGCTTTGTGATCGTCAGCGGTGTCGGTGACATTTCTTTAGAGGTGCTATCACATATCCCGGCCGACTTCTTCAACGTTGAGGACTCCATGATAAACGAGGACATCGTCGAGAACTGCCATATATTAAAAAAGCCCATCTATGTATGGACGGTAAACGATCCGAAGCTCATACGCTCCTTGATCGGTATGCATGTGGACGGTATCGTCACCGACTATCCACAGCAGACAAGGGGTGTCATAACCGATCCGGACTACGGCAGCGAGCGATGATCCGAGGCACAGGTCTGGGAGGGCCTATCTTCTATGTTAAAACAATCTGTACGCGCGATAGGCATTATGCTCAAATATGCGCGCCTCACCACTATAATAAAGCTTATACAGCTTTTGGCAACGGCGCTGCTCACACCGTTGTCGATCTATTTTACACAGCGGCTCATAGACAATATCGAGCCTTTTATAAACGGTAGGACAACCATCGAACCGCTGCTGTTATACGGCGGGCTGCTGCTTGTTTCGATGTTCTTTGTATCGACGGGCGGATATTTCGAAAGCTTGTTATTCATACACCTGAAGCATAATCTAAATCAGCACCTTACACCGGTCGTCGTGGGTAAATTCCAACGCCTCGATTACGCTTGCTTCGAGGACAATGATACGCACGATACGATCAAGCGTATGTCCGGCAACCCACAGGACAATATCCTCAATATCTTTTTAAACGTAACCGGCGTAGCGACGATATTCATTACCATAGTCGGTTCGGCAGTCATTTTTGCACAGGTTGGCATATGGTTTATGGTCGGCTTCCTCGTGCTGTTACTGCCTATGGTCTGGATCGATTTCAAGAGCGCAAATATGATGAACGCGATGTTTGACAAGCAATCAACCGATGAGCGCCGCATGCACTATTACGGTAGCCTGCTGTCCGATAAGGCCTCTTTATATGAGCTGCGTGTGTTCGGATCGACCGGATTTATACTCGACAAATGGCGCGGGATTACAAAAACGGTGCTCAATGAACGCCTAAGA
>CAZUNC010000179.1:0-4618 GCA_964621475.1 uncultured Defluviitaleaceae bacterium
TTTCGTATCACTGCGTAGTAAGGGCTTTGAATATAAGGGCATACCGATAGGGCATGTCGGTCTGCCCTATAACATGACGGGCACGGACGGGCCGTTTACGCTATGTTGCGGCATGCGAGGGGCCGAGGGGATCATATGTGATATGCTTGAGGAACCAGAATACGCACATGCGTTGATGAGCCTTGTAACCGATGCTGTGATAACACGCATAAAGGCCGCGAGGCGATACCTCGGTCAAGACGAGGTACAGGATTATTGCGGGATCGCGGATGATGCGATCGCTATGCTCGGTACGGATTTTTATATGGAGTTCGTGCTGCCGTATCATAAGCGTATCTATGAGGCATTGAGCCGTCCCGGTGCGTACAGGGGTGTGCATCTGTGCGGAAACGCTCAGCGGTTCTTTGGCATATTGCAAAAGGAATTGGGCGTGAAGGATTTCGATACGGGCTTTCCGGTGGATTTCGAGAGGTTGTATGACGAGCTTACGCCCGATACACGTGTAAACGGCGGAGTAGAGGCCGGTATACTACTTAATGCCACGCCCGATGAGGTCTTGCGACGCGCCAAAGAGATACTGTCGAGCGGCGTAATGCAAAAGAGCAGGAAATTTGTACTTAGGGAGGCGAACGCGCTGTCCCCGGGCACACCGCTTGAAAATGTAAACATGCTGTATCATGCGGCTGTGAAATATGGAACATATATGTAAGGACGAGATTACAACGGCTAAAATCCGTGAATAGAGGTAATTATGACAGACAATAAATCAGCGTCTGCCCAAAGGAAACAGAGGGTGTTCTTAGGGTTTGACGCGTTTATAGACCACATAGTAAAGCCGATAAAATCAGGCAGTGCGTTAAATCCCGAGGCGTATTTCGAGAGCATGAATGCGTTTGGGCAATTCTTGAGTGAGAGAGACGGCATGAACTGCTCGGTGGAGCTTCAAAGCTGTGTGGAAAAGCTGGGCGGTAACGCACCGATCACAGCCAATGCACTAATAAGCCTCGATGTGGACTGCGTGTGCGTGGGTGGCTTCGGTCTGCCGGAAATCAACCCGGTATTCGCTGAGCTCTCGGAACGCGCGGAGCTTATCAGCGTAAGCAATCCTGGTATGACAACGGCACTGGAGTTCGGTAACGGCAAGGTCATGCTCGGGATAAATAAGGACATCAACAGCTTGGGTTTTGAACACATTACTGAACGCGTTTCAAAGCAGGGCTTGATAGAGCATATAAGTAAGTCGGATCTGTTAATGTTTCTAAACTGGAGCGAGCTGCCGCGTTCGACGGAGATATATAAAGGCTTTGCGAGCGAGGTATTGCCGCATGTAGACGGCGAAAAGATCCTGTATATGGATCTGTCCGACTGTGCGAGGCGAGACATGAGTGAGGTCCAGGAGCTCTGCGAGGTTATAAAAGCTTTGCCGAGGCATATACATGTATACTTGAGCCTGAACCGCAACGAGGATCGTATTGTATGCGGTGCATGTGGTATAGATGCGGATAAGCCGGACGAAATCCGAGCGCAGGCACTTGTCGAGGCGCTCGGGCTTGAGGGTGTAATATTGCATCGCAGGGAGCGGTGCCATATGACCAGCAAGAGCGGTAGCGGCACATCGTATACGGAGCTATGCAAAACCCCCGCGGTCAGCACCGGGGCCGGAGACAACCTGAACGCATGTATATGTAAGGGATTGCTTTTGGGCATGAGCCCGCTGGAGATCGTTGAGTTTGCGACTGCGGGTTCGGGGTTTTATGTAGAGAACGGATATAGCGGCAGTATGGATCAAGTACGTAATAGGGCGAAAACATCCCGGAAAGGATAGGCGTATGGATAAGGTCAAATTTGCGATTATAGGTGCGGGCAGCGTATCGTTTTGTCCCGCGACGGTTTCGGACATTCTGTTGAATCAGTCGTTTGCACAGGTAGGTATCGAGATATATCTGATGGATATCGACGAGAGGGCGCTGCGCGTGAGCGAGGCCTTTTGCAAAAAGGCTATAACACTTATAAACAGGCCTGTTACGATCAACGCGTCACTAAATCTGCGTGAGGCTGTTGACGGTGCGGATTTTGTAATAACGGCTATAGAAAAGGAACGTTATCATTACTGGTCGATGGATTTCCATATCCCGAGGCGTTATGGCTTCAGACAGGTATATGGTGAAAACGGCGGACCCGGAGGTATGTTCCACACACTCAGAAACATCGGTCCGATGCTTGAGATTGCACGTGCTATGGAGGAGCTGTGCCCGAATGCATGGCTATTGAACTACACGAACCCCGAAGCGAAGCTCGTAGAGGCTATATCAAAGCTCACAAAGATAAAGGTCGCAGGCCTGTGCCACGGAGAGCAGATGGGCATGGATCAGCTGTCGGAGTTTTTAAATATCCCGAAAGAGGATATCGAGGCCAAGGCCTGCGGGTTAAATCACTTCGGATTCTTTACGGAGGTAAAGGAAAAAGCTACGGGCAAGGATCTGTATCCGCTACTCAGGGAACGTGAGAAGACTATTGACTGGCTCGCGCATTGGGACGAATACGGGCTCTCACGACTGATGTTTAGGACATATGGGCTCTGGCCGTATCCGGGTACAAACCATATCGGAGAATACATGGCATGGAGCGACGAGATGCTTGCGAGCACAAAGATCCAGTATTTCTATGATCCGGTCGATCTCGACCCATGGAAGACACGCAACACCCCCGAGTTTGTGTATTCGTTTTCATCAAATCCTACCGACAGGCCGCTGTTTAGGGATGCGGCCAAAGATGAAAAGCCGTTTGCGGGGGATCCGGGTTTTGCAGACGGTTACGAACAGGCGTTTGCGATCGGTGAGGCCGGGATTTCGGGCTCCAATGAATACGGCATACCGATAGCGGAGGCGATATTCTTTAATAAGCCGCTGCGCGTGGGAGCTGTAAATGTACCGAACAAGGGTTATGTACGCAATTTGCCTGAGAACATGGTCGTAGAGATACCGGCTGACGTGGATGGTAACGGCGTGCATCCGATCGGCGGCTTTGAGTTGCCCACGGCTATCACGGCTATGATCGCACAGCAGGGTGCTATACATGAACTGTTGATACAGAGCTATACAGAGCAGTCAAAGCGGAAGCTGCTGCAAGCGGTTCTGCTTGACCCATGCGTTTCGAACTATAACAATGCAGTCGCAATGATCGATCAGATGTGCGAGCAGCAGAGCGAGATACTGCCGAAGCTTACCTGGTGACGCGATGCAGATAATCGTAAAAAGGGATCATGAGGAGATATCGCGGACGGTTGCCGAGCAAATCGCTGCGTATATAAATAAAAACCCCGGTGCGCTAATAAACTTAGCTGCCGGGGATACGCCGCTTCGCGCGTATGAGTTGCTGATCGAGCTGCAGCGCGAGGGTGCGGTGGATCTATCATCGGTGTATTATGTGGGGCTCGACGAATGGGTCGGGCTCGGATACGCTGTACGCGGCTCCTGCGCTCAGGTCATGCAAGATGGCTTTTACGGGCCCGCTGGGATTGACCCGGTTAGGATATGCGCATTTGACGGCACGGCTGATGTAAAGAGCGAATGCGAAAGGGTATCGGACTTTATTTCCGCACACGGCGGCATCGGCCTCACGGTGCTCGGTGTGGGCTTGAACGGGCATATAGGGTTTAATGAGCCGCGATATGAGCATAAAGAGATAGGTGTGTCGGGGGAGACGGGTCTGAAGCGGGACTCCGAGGAAACCGTCGGGCTCTGCCGTATCGTTGATCTGGATGAGGTCACGAGGGCTGTGAGCGTCAAGTATTTCGACAGCCCTCTGCCCGTAGAGCAGGGTGTAACCGTCTCGCTTGAGACGCTCGCCGACGCTAAACAAGTAATACTGATGGCCACCGGCGCGAAGAAGTCCGATATCATGAACAGGGTCATAAACGGAGAAAAGAGCGAAGCCGTACCGGCCTCGATGCTAAAGGATCATCCGGGGCTTGTGGTTTGTGCGGACGAGGCGGTCAGGGCATAAGAGGGTAAATAAAGTCTCGTAAGCAAATCGGCAGTTGTAGGAACTGACAATCAGTTAAATTTACCGCGAGAGACGCTACCGAAATTGTCTATCAATAGCGGAAATCCAATAACTCAAAGTTTCAATGTATGATTTATCATCATTGCTTAGCCCCCACATTTTGTTATGTGGGGGCTATTTGACGGTTGCATTGCTTTACAATAAGTTGTTGATGTTGTAAAGTGTGTGAAACCGTTTAATAAAGTGTAAAATAATAATTGACTATTAGCTATATAGGTGCACTGAGAACACTAAGGTTAGTATGTTGTCGAATACATTGGAGGGTATGAAATGGCAGTTAGTAAAGCAGAGATAAAGAACTTTACAGTGTTTAAGGATTTGTCAATTGAGTTTTGCAGAGGAGTTAACGTTCTTATTGGTGAGAACGGAACAGGGAAGACGC
The DNA here is from genome assembly GCA_964621475.1 of uncultured Defluviitaleaceae bacterium. Lineage (GTDB taxonomy): Bacteria > Bacillota > Clostridia > Lachnospirales > WQUN01 > CAYURR01. The sequence goes on from CAZUNC010000179.1 coordinate 4,448, forward strand.
ATTTGTTAAAGCTTTTATATTCATTTTTGAGCTATCATAAATCTCCTGATGCGCTACACAATGATGATTTTATAAAAATACTCTCAAATGTTTTTAGAGCATCAAGGCTTGGACTTTTTACAAAACCCCAAGAAAAAATGCGATTAGAATTAAATACATTTAACCGAAATG
>CAZUNC010000180.1:0-4584 GCA_964621475.1 uncultured Defluviitaleaceae bacterium
GCTGTATTAAACGGTGTAAAGCCGATCATGGGCTGCGAGGTATATGTCGCGCCGTCGTCGCGATTTGACAAGAGCAGGACGGATGAGGATGTCTATTATCATCTCGTGCTCTTGGCAGAAAACGAGACGGGCTACCACAACCTCATAAAGCTTGTGTCTATCGGGTTTACAGAGGGATTTTATTACAAACCGAGGGTTGATAACGAGGTTCTCAGGCAGCATTCGGAGGGCCTTATTGCGCTGTCCGCGTGTATGTCGGGTGCTGTAGCGTCCCATATACTGAACAGCCGTTATCAAGTCGCGGTCGATACCGCGTTGATGTATCAGGATATCTTCGGCAAGGGCAATTTCTTCCTTGAGATACAAAACCACGGCATCCGGGATCAGCAGGCGATCATTTCGGGCATCGTACGCATCGCAAATGAGACGGGCATACCGGTAGTAGCTACAAACGACTGCCATTATCTAAAAAAAGACGACGCAAAGGCACACGAGATACTGCTGTGCGTACAGACCAATAAGACAATCCACGACGATGACCGCATGGTATATGAGGGTGATCAGTTCTATTTAAAGTCACCGGACGAGATGTACGAGCTATTCGGCGGTTTTGAAAGCGATATGGCAGCTGATGTAGATTTGCCTGCGTTGAATGTGCTCTCAAACACGGTCGAGATTGCCAAACGCTGCAATGTAACGCTCGAGTTTAACAATTACAAGCTGCCACGCTTTAACCTTGAAAAGGGCATAGACCCATACGACTATCTCAAAACCCTCTGCGTGAACGGACTCGTGGAACGCTATCAAGAGATCACTGAACCGATGCGCGAACGACTGGAATATGAGCTGTCTGTTATAAAAGGCATGGGTTTTGTGGAATACTTTCTGATAACATGGGACTTTATAAAATATGCTCGGGACAATAACATCATCGTTGGACCCGGCAGGGGTTCGGCAGCGGGCAGCCTTGTCGCATATGCGCTGCACATAACCAATGTCGATCCACTTAAATACGACCTGCTTTTTGAGCGCTTCCTGAATGCTGAGCGTATTTCGATGCCAGATATCGACATCGACTTCTGCTACGAACGTAGGCAAGAGGTCATCGACTATGTCATACGCAAATATGGAGCGGATCACGTGGCACAGATCATCACCTTTGGAACTATGGCTGCACGTGCTGCGATACGTGACGTAGGTAGGGCACTCGGGATGCCGTATGCCGATGTGGATCGTGTAGCAAAGATGATACCGTTCGAGCTTGGCATTACGATAAAGCGTGCGCTCGAGATGAACCCCGAGCTCAAGAAGGCATATGATGAGGAAGACGATACGCGGTATCTGGTAGACATGTCGATGCGGCTCGAGGGCCTGCCGAGGCACGCATCGACCCACGCTGCCGGTGTCGTTATCTGCGACAAGCCCGTATGGGAATATGTACCGTTGAACCTGAACGACGGTGTGGTTACCACGCAGTTCCCGATGAACACAATCGAGGAGCTCGGGCTTTTGAAGGTGGACTTCTTAGGCTTACGGACACTCACGATCATTCGTAATGCACTCGATGAAATAAAACGCCGCACGCATAGGATTATCGATATGGACAAAATAGACTATGCCGATCAACGCGTGTACGCATTGATATCCTCTGCCAAGACCGAGGGTGTATTCCAGCTCGAAAGCGCGGGCATGAAATCCTTTATGCGTGAGCTTACACCGAGCAGCCTTGAGGATATCATCGCGGGGATATCGCTGTACAGGCCCGGGCCGATGGATTTTATCCCGAAATACGTCAGGGGTAAAAATAACCCCGCGCGGATAGAATACACACATCCGGCATTGAAGCCGATACTCGAAAATACCTACGGATGTATCGTTTATCAGGAACAGGTCATGGAGATAGTCCGAAAACTCGCGGGTTACAGCCTCGCACGTGCGGACCTGGTGCGCAGGGCCATGTCAAAGAAAAAGGCTGATGTCATGGCAAAGGAACGCGAGGGTTTTGTCGCGGGATGTTTTGAACACGGCATCGACAAGCCCACAGCCGAAAAGATATTCGATGAGATGACGGACTTTGCGAAATACGCGTTCAATAAATCACATGCGGCTGCATATGCGGTGATCGGTTATCAGACCGCGTGGCTCAAGGTTTATTATCCAGTCGAGTTCATGGCCGCGACGCTTACGTCCGTAATGGATTCTTCTGCGAAGATCGCCGAATACGCCGAGGAATGTAAGCGCCTCGGTATATCCTTACTGTCGCCCGATATCAATGAGGGTTACGGACATTTCTCGGTTTCAAGCGACAATGCGATACGCTTTGGGCTTAACGCGATAAAGAATGTGGGACACAATACAGTGTCCGCGTTGATAAAGGAACGACAAAACGGTAAATATAAATCCATGACGGATTTTGTTCATCGGCTCGAGAGTAAGGATCTAAATAAGCGTTGCATGGAGAGCTTGATAAAAGGCGGAGCATTTGATTCGCTTGGCGGTAATCGCCTGCAGTATATGACGGCCTATGACAAGATTATGTCCGGTGCGCAGACCGAGCGCAAGCAGGTTATGTCTGATCAGATGAGCCTGTTTGACATGATGGACGATCAGGAGGATTCGGTTGAGGATATCTTGCCGGAGAGAGAGGAATACCCGGTAGCCGAGCTGTTAAATTATGAAAAAGAGGTGCTCGGCATGTATCTGAGCGGGCATCCGCTGTCCGAGTATCTGGAGATACTGAATAAGTATGTGAATACAACGGGACTCGATTACATAGCCGCGGAAAACAGCGTGCCCAATGTGACGGACGGTAGGAACATCAGCTTCGGCGGCATCATCACCGCGCGCAGCGTCAAGTATGTGCGCTCGAGTAATAAACCGATGGCGTTTTTGACCGTTGAGGATGTATATGCGGCTGTGGAGGTTGTTGTGTTTGCGAACCTCTATGAAAAATGCGGTACGCGGCTGTTGGAAAACGAAAAGATCATCGTTAACGGACGTGCAAGCGTGCGTGAGGAAGAGAACGCTAAGATCGTAGCGGGAGATATATTGTTTATCAAAGATTTAAAATAAACGATTTAAATAATCAGGAGGTTATCATGAAGCCAGTAGGCAAGAAACAGACGAAGATTGGTGTACTTACAAGCGGCGGCGACGCGCCGGGTATGAATGCCGCAATACGTGCGGTGGTACGTACGGCGGTTTATTATGACATGAAGGTAATGGGCATCATGAGGGGATATGAGGGTTTGCTGTCCGGTGAGATCACAGAAATGACGCCGCGTAGCGTATCGGATACGATACACAAGGGCGGCACGATCCTCTTGACCGCACGCTGTGAGGAGATGATGACCGAGGAAGGCCAGAAAAAGGCTGCGGAGATATGTAAGGTATTGGGCCTGGACGCGCTTGTTGTTATCGGTGGTGACGGTTCGTTTAAGGGTGGTCTTGCGCTGTCGCGCCACGGCATCAACGTCATAGGCATACCAGGTACGATCGATCTCGATATAGGCTGCTCTGATTATACCATAGGCTTTGATACGGCTGTAAATACCGGTATGGAAGCGATAAACAAGATCCGCGATACATCGAGCTCGCATGAGCGTGTGTCAGTCGTAGAGGTAATGGGGCATCACGCGGGGTATTTGGCGCTCTGGTGTGGCATGACAGGCGGTGCGGAGGAGATCATGATCCCCGAGTACACGGAAGTTAATACGGAGTCGGTCATACAGCAGATCATACAAAACCGTTCGAAGGGTAAGACGCATAACCTGATAGTCGTAGCCGAGGGTGTAGGCGGTTCACAGACGCTCGCTAAGGAAATACAACGTGTGACGGGCATCGAATCCCGCGCGACGATACTCGGATATTTGCAAAGAGGTGGCATGCCAACTGCTATCGACCGTATGCATGCATCGGTCATGGGTCATTTGGCTGTCGAGACGATCAAGAATGGGGACCGCAACAAAGTCATAGCATATAAAGAGGGCAAACATGTCGCTCTGGATTTAGAGGAAGCACTGGCTATGACAAAGCCATATGATCAGCGCATGTATGATATGATTAAGATCCTCGCAATATAAGGGATCAGGAAGACGGAGGTAGAGATGAGAAAGACAAAGATATTGGCTACGCTCGGGCCCGCGAGCCACGATAAGGAAACGATAAAGTCGCTGATATTGAACGGCTTGGATGCGGCACGCATCAACTTTTCACATGGCACATATGAGTCGCATACAGCACTCATTAATGAGTTCAAGGCTGCCCGGGAGGAGTTGGGCCGCCAGATACCGCTGATTTTGGATACAAAGGGCCCCGAGATACGTATAAAAACATTCTCAGAGGACCAGGTATATCTGAAGCAGGGTGAGGACTTTACGCTCACGACCGAGGATATCGTAGGTGATGTAACGAAAGTAGCCGTCACCTATAAAGAATTGCCAAACGATCTGAAGGTCGGCAGCCGCGTGTTGATAGATGACGGTCTCGTGGAGCTAAAGGTAAAGGAACTCACGGATACGGATATTCACTGTACGATAATAAACAGCGGTTTCCTGAGCTCACGCAAGGGCGTAAACGTGCCCG
>CAZUNC010000181.1:0-4562 GCA_964621475.1 uncultured Defluviitaleaceae bacterium
CCGTGGCGGGAGCGGGGCTTGAATTATATTGATGCTGCAGATTGTTCATGCGATCGTGTCGCTCCCTTCGCGGGAGCGTGGATTGAAATTCATATCCCGGACAAGACCCCAGATAAGCCGATAAGTCGCTCCCTTCGCGGGAGCGTGGATTGAAATACGCTATACTGCGGTTCCTTACCGGCGAAATAACGTCGCTCCCTTCGCGGGAGCGTGGATTGAAATTCAATCGTGCCCGTTTCTGCATTGTAAGCAACGTAGTCCCTCCTTCACGGGAGCCACGGATTAAAATCGTCAACATGCTGTCTGCTGCCCGCGCCCCATCTCGTCAATGCGCTCTACTTCCCCTACCAAAAAAGCACCGTATTCCCTCTACTGCCCATTCGGCATAGAAGCAATGCGGTGCTTTCTCCTCGTTAAATCATCTCACTCACTCTATCCAAACTCACTACTCCAACCTCATTTTCCCACGCTCTCATCCCCTTCCACTTTGCCCATAAAAAAAGTGGCTGTCATAAACAACAGCCACTGATCTCATTATGTAATTTCTCCACATCATATTCCACGTTACATAATATCGTCATATTCAACCCGCTTTCGGGATCATATGAGGTAATGAAATTAGCACCGGGGTCGCAGCCCTGAAACGAGGGAACCCGCCCACCCAAAAGCCATACACCGTAACCGTAAAATCCTTCCGTCACCTGCGGCGATATCATTTGCTTTAACATATCTTCACCGATCAAACGTCCCGTGAGCAGCATATCCCAAAAGCGTTCGACATCGGCGGCGGTTGTAATCGCACCGCCTGCGCCGGTGCCCTTTGCATCGACGCTGTAAATGTTGGTCCGGTACTCGCCACGCTCAGCATCAAAGATATATGAATTTGCGCATTTCGGGGGTAGCCGGTCCAATTCGTAGTATCCTGTGGATACCATTCCGCTAGGTTCAAATATCACTTTACGTAGATATTCGTCAAAGTTTATGCCTGTCACACGTTCGATCACGAGGCCTAACACGACATAACCAGTGTTGTTATATTGGAAACGTTCTCCCCTTCGATACATCATCGGCTTATCTATAAATAGAGGTATCAGATCCGCCGAGCTCCTGATACGATAATTCGGAAAATCCTTCCACAATTCCTCATAGTCATGCATGACCGTTTCATCAAAGTAATCCGGTATCCCCGACGTATGATTCAACAGCTCGCGCACGGTGATATCCGGGTCTATCTCGCGCAAATCAAAATCCAACAAATCCCCTATTCTGCTGCCAAATGCAAGATGCTTCTTTTCGATCAACATTTGCACAGCCGTCGCGACGAACACCTTACCTGCGGATGCCGTAGCAAAACGTGTTTCGGGCTCGTTCGGTATTTCATTCGCCTTATCCGCGTATCCAAAGCCCTTCAAAAACATCGTTCGGGCATTTTTCCTTATCGACACCACTCCACTGAAGTCGTTCCCGATAACACCCTCTATGTTCAAATTTACCCTCTTCTCTTAACTACAACTCAACTACAGCCCGTGGTCGTGCCACATTCGGTACAGACCTTGCAGGTGCCATTTTTAACCATCTTAGTACCCTTGCAATTCGGGCAGACCTCACCATGCAGGAAGTCGTTATAGCCATAAGACCTTTCTGATGGATTAGGTGGCTGTACAGCCTGTGACGGCTGAAGCGAAAGCTGCTCGTAGATATCGCCATTCGGATGCTCATAACCCTCGGGCTTGACCTGACAATGCGAATAATCTCCCATTTCGATATCGATGATCTTACTGATTAGATCCGATATCGAATCCACAAACTTGATATACGGATGTCCCGTTACGGCTCCGGCCGGCTCATATTTCTGACCCCTGTACATACGAGCGATATCCTGCGGCGGGATGCCATATTGCAACACCTTCGAAATCGTCGTGGACATACTATCCAGCAAGCCCTTGGTCAGCGAGCCTTGTCTACCCGCTGAAATATAAACCTCGCCGAGACGCCCGTCCTCATAGAACGAGGTCGTCACATACAGCTTCAATCCGTTGATCGCGGCTTCATGGACGCGCGCGGTTCGTATACCCAACGGTTTTATACGGTTAGGCTTGAATACGGTCTTTTTAGAGTTTACAAACTCCAGAAGCTCCTGATAGGTATAGTCCGACAGGGGCTTTTCTTTGTTGTCGGTCAAAACAGTCGTAACAGGCTGGCAGGCCTTGCAACCGTCCCTATAAACGGCGATGGCCTTTACGCCGAGTCGCCATGAGAGTTTATATATCTCTTTGATCTGGTTTGAGGTTGCGTCGGACGGCATATTTACGGTCTTGCTGATCGCACCCGTCACATGCGGCGCGAGCGCGCCCATCATGCGCACATGCCCCTCAGGTGATATGAACCGCTTACCAGTTCCACATTTATTCGCAGTATCGAACACCGCATAATGCTCGGGCAGCAGATGTGGTGCACCCTCTATGCAGCCGTTCTTTACAAAGCCATTCTCGTCCTTATCCATTACATAGTCCGAGATCTCATTGATCTGTTCCTCGGTATATCCGAGCTTCTTTAATGCAACCGGTATATATGGGTTCACGAGCGTCATCATACCGCCGCCCGCTAATTTTTTATATATTACATGGCTGAAGAACGGCTCCGACGACGTCGTCGCGCAGTCCATCGCAAACGCGATCGTACCGGTGGGCGCAAGTACAGATACCTGCGCGTTGCGGTAACCGTAATGCTCACCAGCCTCTATTGTCTGCTTCCACACGCTCTTAAGCGTCGATGCAAGATCCGACATGCCCATACGCGCGAGCACCATATGATCGATCGTCACAGGCACATACGGCATATGCTCAAAGCCCTTCTTCATAGCGTTCAAATCATAGGCAGCGGCTCGAGCGTGGTTCCTTATGACGCTCTTCATCACGTCCTTGTTTATCTCATAACACTTAAACGCTCCGACCTTCTCGGCCATCAATGCTGATGCGTAATACGAATGACCCGTCATCAAGCTGGAAAGTGTCGCAGCGAGCGTCCTCGCCTCATCCGAATCATAGGGCAGTGCCAGATGCATAAACAGCGAGCCCATATTCGTAAGGCCGATGCCCGTCGTACGGAACAGATATGACTTGCGTGCGATATCCTCCGTCGGGAACTGACCCGCGTATATGGTGGCCTCCAGTACAAGCTGAACCATAAAGATACAATGCAGATAACCCTTGATATCAAAGGTCTCGTTTGGCTTATGACCATCGCTCAGAAACTTGAGCACATTGATGCTCGCCAAGTTACACGCCGTGTCGTCGAGGAACATGTATTCGGAGCATGGGTTCGACGCATTGATGCGGTTGTGCGGCGCATTATAGTCGCCGTCCTCACCATATGGGCAGGTATGCCATGCGTTGATAGTATCGTCAAACTGTATACCCGGGTCCCCGCAGCGCCACGCCGCGTGTGCGATCTTGTCCCAGAGCTCCGAGGTCGGTATCGCACGGTCTACCACGCTGTCTATACGTCCCCTGGTCTGCCATATCGATCCCGGTATGTCCAGTGCGTTCATAAAGCTGTTCGGCACGCGTACGGAGTTGTTAGCATTCTGGCCTGAGACGGTCTCGTACGCATCACCCTCAAAGTTCGTCGAGTAGCCCATCTTACCGAGTGCGACGACCTTGTCTTCTTCCTTGGACTTCCAATCCACAAAGTCGATGATCTCCGGATGATCTACGTTTAATATATTCATCTTAGCCGCACGACGCGTGGTACCGCCGGACTTTATTGCACCCGCGTTGCGATCCGACACCTTTAAAAAGCTCAACAATCCGGACGACTTACCACCGCCGGACAAACACTCGTTCACACCGCGTATAGGCGACCAATTCGTACCGACACCCGAGCCGTATTTAAACAACAGAGCCTCTGTCGTGAGTTGATCGGTCAGGGATTTTGGTCCCACAAGGGAATCCCTCACGCTGATGATAAAACACGCTGAACCCTGTGTACGCGTATATGCGTCCTCAGACTCTACGACCTTACCCAACGCCTCGTCATAGTAGAAATGTCCCTGCGCACGGCCCTTGATACCATAGGCTGATTGCATGCCCGTATTGAACCATTGCGGGCTATTCGGGGCCCATATCTGCGCAAGCATCATGAACACGAGCTCATCATATACAATGACGGCTTCCTCTATGCTCAGTAACCCCTCTGCGACCATCGCGTCGGTCCAAAACTTCACCATGCGGTGGGCCAGCTGACGCATTGAATACTCGCATCCGCGTTCGCCGGGTACATCTTTTTTACGGAAGTACTTGCCCGCGATGATATCACAGGCACTCTGCGAATACCCCTCCGGAAATTCCAAGTTTTCCATGTCCGTGATGAGCTGATTGGTTGCGTAGTTCTTTAATTTTACGTCTACCCTCTTCCAGTTAAACAGGTCGTAAACGCTCTTATCCTTGGCTTTTTCAAGGCTTTTCGTGAAGTATCTCTTTATCTCTTTATCTAACTGCATGCTTGTTTCCCCCCGGCGTTTTCCAGTATTTCTATAAAAGTGTAAGCACTATTGTAGCTAT
>CAZUNC010000182.1:0-4546 GCA_964621475.1 uncultured Defluviitaleaceae bacterium
CGTGATTAAAGCCGAACGCTCGTTGTTTACTGTTACAGTCGAAAACCCCGTGGCGCTGCCATGCATGGGTGTTCATTTGAGATTCCTGCAAAGCCCCTTCGTCGACGTAGACGGCGGGAGAGATATCCTCATAGACATCCCTGCAAGATCCAGCAAATCCTTTGAATATTCCCTGTGTTTTGCGTACAGGGGTATCTATGAGATCGGACTTTCATCCGTGAGCGTTACGGATTTTTTGGGTCTGTTTCGATTGACGCGCAGACTCAAAACGCGCTTTTCGGTAGCGGTGCATCCGCGCATCGTCTACATCGACGACTTCCCGCTCGGGGCAAAGCTAATGTCCTCCGCACATTCGCCGTTTGAGCAGCGCAGGGACGAGGATTACTCATCGATCTCAGATGTGCGTAAATATGAGCCATCCGACAGTGTTAAGAAGATCCATTGGAAGCTCTCGGCTCGTATCGGCGAGCTCATGGTAAAGAATTTCCAGACGACCGTGCTGAACGCGACCGTGGTCATGCTCGACACCAAGATCGAATATCTAAACACCACCTCCGATATCGAGTTACAGGACCATATCGTCGAGGCAGCTGTTGCCGTGTGTTATGACTGTCTGAAACGGCAATGGCCCGTAAGCTTTATATACAACGAAGATCGACCGATATACGCATCCGGAGTAGCGGATTTTGAGGACATCTACGCGGTCGCGGCTCGGCTTGAGTTCAACAACCTATTCAATCTCTCTAATCTGATGTCCGCATATTTTAAGGAACAGACCTACGACCAGAATGTCGTGGTCATCACCTCTAACCTCGACGAACGCCTCTGTGAGGTCATGCTAGAGGCTCATTATTTCGGTCATTCGATCATCCTGATATATATAAACCCTGAAAACACAACAGAACCCTCGGAGCTGCTCTCGACGCTGATGTCAGCCGGGATCACACTGTATCCGTATCTGGCCGGAGGTATCTATGACTAAACGCACAAAGAGCGATCTGCTCGTTTTCCTGATACTCGGATGCCTGTTATCGTTTTCGGTCAGTCTATGCGTTCTGTACGCGACGATACTGCCGTTTACGTATTGGCAGATAGCCTATATTACGTTTGGATTTATAGTGTTATATGGATTTGTGTTTTACAACAGATATACCTTTATGGTGGGTCTAATATTTCTGGCCCTATATGCACTATTTTTCTTTATGACGCTCAGCAACGAATCGGTACGCTTCTATTCCGATCTCTGGTTATTTGTGCGGGGCTTTGTCCCCTACGAACAACGGTTTGCGCTCACGGTCATCGTTTGTGTTTGCGCGCTCGTTACGCTTGCAACTACATTGTTTCTGTATGTCCAGTCGAGCTTTTTAGCTCTGTTTGCACTTGGTATCAGTGTGTTCATGGTCAATTGGCTCATGGATTATCCGCGCTCCGATGTCCCGTTCTTTATTTGGGTATTCTGTATAGCTGTAATGCTGATTAAACGGCTGAATGCTCTTAATACCAGAACCAAACGCAACAGCCGCTTCGTGCTCTGCTCAATGCCCGTCGTTGCTGTTGTTGTGTTTTGCATTTCACTCATACCACGCACCGACCCCAAGATCAGCAACCAAAGCATCGTAGACGCGTTAAGCGAACCAATAAACTCGGTCAACGACTTCTTTTACGCGGCATTTAATCCAAAATTTTTTAGCTTTCAGACCACGGGCTTTACGGACAGAAACGGCAGGTTAGGCGGCAGTATCGTACTGGATTCGCGTAATGTAATGGAGATAGTCGCTACAAAGCCGTCTTATCTAAAGGGCCTTGTGAAGGATATATATACGGGCGAATCCTGGCTCAACTCAAGAGACGGCTATGATCTTCCATATGACAATGCATCCGCGCTAAAGGAGGCGCGTGAGGTATTCCTGTCTATCGGCGGACTGGTACGCCCGCAACGCTTTGATGAAATGACCGTAAATATCTCGACAGCCCGCACAGGCACGCTGTTCAGACCATTAAATAACTTCGGCATACAGGATATCTCTGTTCCGGTCCCGATCAATATGAACGCGTTCGGCGATATGCGCGCGGATGATCTACTGCCTGCGCACACCGTCTACGACTATAGCTACATCACGGTGGACTACTCCGATGAACGTGTCATAGAGGCCTTAAATCATTCATATAAAGGCTATTATGCCGATTTTGCGAAGGCTCTAAAAAACTTTCTGAGCCGAATGGACGATATCGGGCTGGCTCTCGAACGCAACGGCTATGCATATGCAAATGTGGATATCATCGAGAACCAATTGATGCCCATGGCCGGGGACGCCTATGATAATTTTACTGCCCTGCCCGATTCCTTACCGCAACGTGTATACGATCTGGCGGACGAGATCACACGCGACAAGGAAACGGATTACCAAAAGGTTAAGGCCATAGAGGAATACCTCGCTACCTTTCCATATACCCTTACACCGGGACCGCTGCCAGCCGACCGCGACTTTGTAGACTACTTCCTGTTTGATCGCAAGGAGGGCTATTGCACCTACTATGCTTCGGCAATGGCTGTGATGGCGCGTACGATAGGTCTGCCCTCACGGCTTTGTGAGGGTTATATCATGCCAAAGACCCCCAATGAAAACGGGGTATACATCGTTACAAACCTGCAAGCGCATGCATGGGCCGAGGTGTATTTAGAGGGCTTCGGTTGGGTGCCGTTCGAGGCTACCGCACCATACAACTACGTCTTCTACAATGAAGCGCCACCATCGAATATAAGCATCTTTTCCGGTTCGTTTATGCAGCAGCAATACGAGGACTATATCAACAACATGGGCATACCGGACTATGTCCCCTCCTTTGGTCCCGCAGACATGAGCAGCATGCAGGACAACACAGCGGCTAATATACCTACGATACCCGCCTGGATGCTCGCGTCGCTATCGATAATATCGATGATCGTACTCACGCTGGGCGGATATGTGTTGATCACGTTAATAAACGCGTTCAGGCTCAGTTTATTTATCAGACGCAACGATGCACTAGGTAATAATGCCAAGGCTTGCGCATACTATAGGGGGTTGATGAAGCTCACAAGGCTGCGAAACTACGGAGCGCACGCTGTCGAAACCCCATCTTCCTACGCGAAACGCGTGGGCAAACGCTTTGCATTTAAAAACGATACGGTGTTTATAAAGGACATCGTGAAGATCATCTATCGCGCAAAATACGGCAATGCAGAGATCTCCTCGCGCGATGCCGAGACTGTAAAGACCAGTTATCTCGAGATGATCAGAAACACAAGGCGATTAGGCAAACGCTTTAATATATATCTAAATATCAAAGGGGTGTGTTAATGAAGATAATCTTCAGATATCTAAAACCATATGCACTATTGGTAATATTGGCTGTCGGCATGTTGTTCGGCGAGGCGACCACAAACCTCGTACTGCCAAACCTGATGAGCGATATCGTCAATACGGGCATACAGCAAGGCGGTATAGAAAAGGCACTGCCGCAAAAGCTCAGTACGAATGCGATGGCACTACTGACATATTTTATAGGTTCAACTGATGTATCGCTGTTTAGAAACGCATACGCAGACGATATGGGCGTATACGAGCTCAGAGCCGAATATAAATCCGAAGCCGCTATCGATGAGATATACAATCGCGCGGTCTATGCGATGTACCTATTTGTGCAAGACAGCACGAAGCAATCAAGCACAGGTAGTGCTAGCACAAATAGCACGAGCAATATGGATGTGTCAAGCTCCGGTATGTCGGATCCAGCTATGTTATATAAAATGCTGCCGATGCTCTCGCAGGTACCCGTCGAGGTATTGAATAATTACATCACCGAAGCGACGACCACGGACAGCATGATGTCCGGGCAGATTGCAAAGGCTCTATCAAAGCTGTTTATGGCCGAGGTCGGCGAGGATGTAAACGCGATACAGATGAATTACATATTCATCACTGGTATGAAGATGCTCGGAGTCTCGTTATTGGGCATCATCGCGTCGATCATTGCGATGTATTTGTTCGCCTCGATCGGCTCGGGCGTATCTAAAAAAATGCGCCGCGACGTATTCCAAAAGGTCACGGGCTTTTCTAATGCGGAGTTTAATAAATTCTCTACAGCCTCGTTGATCACGCGTTCGACCAATGACGTCGCGCAGGTGCAGATGTTTATCATCATGGGCATGCGTATGATGTGCTTTGCGCCGATCATGGGCATCGGCGGTACTATCTTTGCACTGCAAAAGAGCACCTCGATGAGTTGGATCATCTTGGTCGCAGTAGCGTTTCTACTGATATTGATAGTCATCGTATTTAAGACGACCCTACCTAAGTTTACGGTATTACAAACCTTGATCGACAAGCTCAACCTCGTGAGCCGAGAAAATCTCTCGGGTATGCTCGTCATACGCGCGTTTGGCAACGAGCAATACGAGGAGGAGCGTTTCAAAAAGGCAAACGATGATCTCTACCGCACCAATTACTTTTTGCAAAAGGTCATTTCGATAAATATGCCTGTGATGATGCTGATCATTAACCTT
>CAZUNC010000183.1:0-4499 GCA_964621475.1 uncultured Defluviitaleaceae bacterium
ATGAATTTCCCTCCCTCCGGCACAATCCCTTGCTTAGTTATAATACACAAATATGAGGCTTGCGTCAACTTAAAATAGTGAACAGTTCATAATATGTTATTATACCATGTTTTAACGGTTGTATGCGGTGATTGTAAATGCCGTGACTGCTGACTTTATAGGCTCTTAAGAAATTTATCCATGCGGTTCAGAGCGGTCTTTATATTCTCGATGGAATATGCGTACGAACAGCGTATAAAACCCTCACCGCTCGCGCCGAATGCGTTGCCAGGGACGACTGCCACTTTTTGATCGTACAGGAGCCGCGTACAAAACTCCTCTGAGCTCAACCCAGTACTCTGTATTGATGGGAACACATAGAACGCACCGAGCGGCTCAAAGCATTCCAAACCCAAGCTACGGAAACCCTCTACGATCACCCTACGTCTTTGGTTGTATTCATTGCGCATGCGGTCAACGGACGGCATACCGTTTCTCATGGCCTCTATACCTGCGTATTGCGCTACTGTTGGAGCGCACATCACGATATATTGGTGTATCTTTATCATCGCATTGATTACGTCAGCGGGACCGCATGCGTATCCGAGCCGCCATCCAGTCATAGAGAACGCTTTCGAAAAACCGCTCACGATAACAGTCCTGTCATACATACCGGGTAGGCTCGCGATGCTGATATGCTCACCCTCGTATGTAAGCTCTGCGTATATCTCATCGCTGATGACGAGAATGTCATGCTCCCTGAGTACCGCCGCTATCTGCTCAAGCTCGGCCTTTGGCATAATCGCGCCGGTTGGGTTGCTCGGATAACACATCAGTATCGCCTTTGTGCGCGGTGTGATATGCGAGAGTATCTCCTCCGGTGTGAGGCGAAATTGGTTTTCGGCCTTCGTTGATATCGGCACAGGCACTCCGCCTGCCATATTTATGCAGGGTACATAGGGTACAAAGCTCGGCTCGGTCACGAGTACCTCGTCGCCGGGCTCTATAATAGCCCTGAACACAAGGTCGATCGCCTCGCTGCCACCTACCGTTACGATCGTCTGCTTTAACGGGTCGTAGTCAACATTAAAGCGTGCGGACATATATCGCGATATCTCTGTACGCAGTTCGGTCAGACCCGGGTTTGAGGTATATATAATTCCGCCACGTTCGAGACGGAATATAGCTTCCTCACGGATATTCCACGGCGTATGGAAGTCGGGCTCACCGACACCGAGCGAAACTACACCCTGTAGCTGCTGAGCCACGTCAAAGAACTTCCTGATACCCGAGTATGGCATATCCTGTATCTTTTGTGATACAAAGCTCTTACTCATGGCGATACAAGCATCCTCTCGTCGGATTTCACGTTATGTTCGAGGATAACGCCATGGTCCTTATATTTCTTGAGCACAAAATGCGTCGCCGTGCTCAACACCGACTCGAGCGGTGCGAGTTTGTCCGAAACAAAATGCGCGACCTCCTTAATGTTACTGCCCTCAACGAGCACTGTGAGGTCAAACCCCCCCGACATCAGGTACACCGCCCTTACCTCGTCAAATTTGTATATGCGTTCGGCGATTTTATCAAAACCCATGCCGCGCTGCGGCGTGACCTTTACCTCTATGAGAGCAGTCACAAACTCACGCTCTGTTTTATCCCAGTTTACTAACGTGTGGAAGCCACATATGGTCTGGTCCTGCTTCATCTCATCAATCAGCCGCTCTACCTCCGCAATGTCGATGCCAAGGCGTGTAGAAATTTCTGTCGCGCTCAGGCGGCTGTCGCACTCCAAAAGCTCTAATATATCTAACTTAGTGCTAGATAGTCTCATTATATCCCTCCATAGACTTATTTCATTTTGTTAGCTGGTCGGTAATGTTTCTAAATATCCAGTTATAAGGTTGTCGAATTTGCCTTTATAGGCACATATCCATGCGGGCATATAGCCCGCTCGATGTGCCACCCTCTGCGAGGCTATGTTGCTCGAGGCCGTACCGTAATACGGTATATAATCCCGTTTTAATATCTCCAGCGTCAACCAATTGACCAGATAAGCACCAAGGCCATAGCGACGGTATTCAGGCAATA
Organism: uncultured Defluviitaleaceae bacterium; assembly: GCA_964621475.1. Classification (GTDB taxonomy): domain Bacteria; phylum Bacillota; class Clostridia; order Lachnospirales; family WQUN01; genus CAYURR01. Next base: position 2,071 of record CAZUNC010000183.1, read on the forward strand.
CATTCATGCCGACCTGCCACATCTTTGCACAATCATTGCTTGCACCAGCTATGCCCACGATCTTATCGTTATACCTCGCTACTGTAGCCAGTACATCGGGCCGTGGATGGTTGATGTCGTATTGTATCGCATATTCAAAACCTTCATGTTGATATAGGCCGTGTATACATTCATTCTCTATGAGCTCATATGTAAAACCATCCGGGGCATTCATCGGTGTAGTGTTGTTTAAGTCAGGCAGATAATAGAGGCTATGCCCATATACAAACGGCAATGAAAAGGCCTCGTCTCTGTCTTTGCCAGCCATCTGCTGTGTAACTATAGGCAGTATATCTTTTGTCGCAGATACAATGATCGCATTGCCCATCGATAACATCTCAAAATGACTGCTGCACCTCGGAAACGGTCGCCTACCAGGGTTTTCAATAGCCTTAGTAAATACAAAGCTGTCCTTCTCACCGTCCAGATCTTCTACGGAACAATTTAAGTCTATTGTGAGTTGTGTTTTTACGATATGGAGTATCTCTTTCTGTGTCACGTTATCACCCCGCAGAATTAGCCATCATGAAATTGTGTTGCGTACTATCTCTATTAAATCCCTATGCTTTATGGGCATGTGATCTGTGGATGAAAGCATCTGCAATGGATTTACTAAATCTCGAAACAGTGACAGCTCAATCCAGTCTTCGGGTAATGATGTTTTTGCGTATTCGTTATAAACTCTTTCAAACAACTCGAAATCCGACACGCTAAAAAATTTCCGGTATCTAAAAAACTGGCCTATATCGGCTAATACATGCCCTGTACAAGCATATTCCCAGTCGACGATGAAGATTTGATCATCTTCGGTTACAAGCATGTTTGCGGGTCTGAAGTCACTATGTATGAACGCCTGATAACAATCTATCACCGGTATCAATTCACGCCGGGCGTTTATGAAGTGCTTCACGGCCTCATACAGCTCTGTACCCATCCGATCCCTTACAATCGGATTACTTAAGAAACAGTCATACCAAACCTCAAATGGTGGGACATCCAATTCCTTTATCCCAGAGGTTCTATCAAGCGGTGTATTGTGTATTACGGCCGCATCAATAGCCACCTGCCTTATGTAAGCCTCAGGACACGCACCGGTTTCTATGATCTTCTTTTGCAGCGAGACACTGTCTATGAATTCATAAATATAAAATATTCTGTCAGACTTGTTTATATGAAATAGTAAATCCGGAAGCTTGACCCTATCCTTCAGAAGTATATGTGCGGCAAGCTCGTTATTAAACTCGTTTGCGCCTGTTACCCTTAGTAAGAGTTTCCCATTGTTTGTATCCAGCACATAGTTACTGTTTCTGCAGCCCAGTGAAATTGTATAATAATTGTTTAGCTCTATAGTGCTATCAAATGCCAATAATATGTTTAATATATCTATCCTATTCATTTCATATATCGGTATAGAGCGCTCCCAGTCTAAATCCGGCATACTAACCTCCGTGCATTACATGCGCAGATAGCTCATGAAACGGATTGCAACGTGCGAGTATGAGCCTTTCTGCGCTACCACCAAACACAGTAAAATTCTGTTGCACTACTTCAAACCCGATTTTTAGCTGCCCTGCTGTGAGTTTTACCGCGAGCGCTGTATGCGGAACCCATTGATACGGCATATAATGGCCGTAATCCCCTATATCGGCGATCTGAGATAGCACACCATTTACATGTTCGCAGGAGCGTTGCAGATACGTATTCAAGATAGGCGCAAGAAACAACACATGCGGATTGAATATCCCAATGGAAGCCCAGAATAACTCCCCGCATGTGATTTCACCAGCACAGCGTTCGAATGCGGCCTTTATCCGTTCCTCGTCATCCGATCTAAACATCCCTATCGTCAGATGCGGCGGTATACCCACATCCATCATATAGCTATTGCCTGTTCTTGTCGCAACATCATGGATTAGTGTTTTAATCCTCTGTTCTGTAGTTTTATCAAAATATAACGCTACGGCATAGTCCATCTGCTCAGCCTCTCTCTACCCCTCAGATATCTTAAGCTCCGGCGATCTTCAGCCCTTTTATTAAAATAGACGGCATACCGACCGTACCGCTGCCTCCCGGTAACCCAAAGCGCAGATCGTTGCCGACTGCCGTAATGTTTTTAAGTAAATCATAGAAGTTGCCCGATACAGTAATCTGCTCTACCGGATGTACGCGCTTGCCGTTTTCGATCAAATATCCGGCTGCGAGCAGCGAAAAGTCCCCAGACACAGTATTCGTGCCCGCATGCAGACCGTTCAACTCCGTTATGTATATAACACTGTCCAGCGACTGTATAGCCTCGTCGATGGGCTTGTCGGACGGTACGATATAGAAATTTGTGCAAGAGGTCTCTACAGGCACACGAAAGCCCGACTTAAAGCCGTTACCTGTGCTCG
>CAZUNC010000184.1:0-4481 GCA_964621475.1 uncultured Defluviitaleaceae bacterium
TGTTAAAGATTGTGCTGCTCTGTGTTGGAGGCGGCATCACGCTGTCGTGGCTCATTTCACGTCTGATGCTGCCGCCCCAGTTTATACAAATATCCGTATTTCAATGGTTCAATAGCCTGAGCTCAAGTTTACTGATTGCATTTGCGTTCGTGACTATATTATTTGCATTACTCTATCACAGGGACATTCGTCTAAAGATCTCAGAGAGCCTCGATAGTCTGCCGCCCGTGCCGAAAAACAGCAAGAACATTCCAAAGCTCGATGCCATCTTGGGCATTGCGTTTTCTGTGTTCTTTATTATCTTTTTCTTATTCTTTACCGAGTTGATCGGAGTATATGTCGAGCCGATGAACACTTTTATGCCGATATTTAACGACGATATGATGAAAAACACCTGGTACATGATCGTTTTATTCGGTGGCTTGGGTATCGTCAAGGCCGCTGTGCGGTTGATCGACGGCAGATATACAAATAGGGTAATGCTCATCACCGTACTCGTAAACATCGCAAACGCGGTAATCGCAATCATCTGGCTAAATATCGATGGCATTTATAGTGCCGATCTCGTCGGTACAATTATTAGTGCTATGGATATCAAAAGTATTTTTATTATCGACTTTTTATCCAATTTCTTTGGTGGTATGCGGCTCCTGTTCTTAGGTGTCATCCTGTTCGCGATGGGGCTGGATACAGTCACCGTCATAATCCACACGTTTAAGAATAGATAGTACTGTATTTTTCCCTGAGCTTTTCGATGCCGTATGCACGCGGCGTACCTTCGATGCGTTTGATATAGGCCTCGAGCTGTCCCTTGGCATGGTACGGCCCACCCTCTTTCATGACTGTCCAGAGCGGATCGGTCGCATAACGCGAACGCTCCATCATCTTATCCGTCCAATCCAATATCAGCTTTGCGCCTTTTGCACATAGCTCGGGATGCTCCCGAGCTATATTTTTTTGCTCGTGTGGGTCCGTTTTGATATTGAACAGCATCTCGTTATCAAATAAATGGAAGCCTCCGTGATATGTACGGATATATACATAATCATCGAATACCGCGCTGCGCTGGCAAACATGCGCGCATTGCGTGAGTACGAGCGCTTCCTTGCTTTTGTCCGTTCCGTCCTTGAGTGTCTGCGCATAACTCATGCCGTCATACAGGTAATCACCATGATAACCGGCTCGTATGGGATCCATACCAAATAATTCTCTGACCGTCGGCAGCAGGTCGACATTGTCATGAAAACCCCCTACCCTTGCCCCTTTTTGGCAGCCCGGCCATTTGATGATCATCGGGATATGACAGGTCGGCTCATCTGCCGTGCCATGCTCCGCATACAGTCCGAGCTCACCCATGTTTTCTCCATGGTCTGAGGTGATGATGATCGCAAGATCATCCCCATACAGCCCCTTCTGTTTTAATAGATCAGTGACCATCTTTATATTATCGTCCGTATACTTGATACCGCAGTCATAATTATCCATGAACGTACGGAGTTCCTTCATGTCCTTTACTGAACCCGGATGCCTCGGATATGCAGGATTGCTGTTATCATTCCACATGTTTATCTCATTTGCGCCATGCGGCCCTATATGTAACAGATGCTCGTTAAAGACCTCTTCGTTGATCCAGTCATCGGGCAATGGTTCGTTCTCAAACGGGTTACCGAATGCATCCGGCGCTCTGTATGGTGTATGCGGATCCCAGTAATGCACATGCATAAACCAATTATCACGGTCGCCGTTACGCTCGATCCAGTCCAGCACCAATGGCGTTACAAGCTCTGCAGATTCTCCGCCGCCCAAACCTACGTTGTGGCATTCCATAAACCCTGCATTGAACCACCACGCCGAATGCCTTTCAGCGAATGTTGAAAACGATACGGTATGGAAACCGGCCTTCTTGAAGGTCGTAAATAAACCGTTTTCACTGTAATCGTCTCTAAAGTCCCTGCTCTCACCCTGCAAACTGATATCCGCCGCAGTACCGCCGTGTCCCAGCACACCATTTCTGATGCCGTACTGCCCAGTGATCAATGATGCGCGCGATGGCAGACAGGGCGCGTTCGGGCAGTAATAGCGGTCAAAGACCACTCCCTCCGATGCTATCGCATCAATCGTAGGGGTTGTGTCGCGGCCATAACCATAACAGCCCATATGATCAGTGCGCAGTGTATCGATGTCAAACATTAAAACCCTCATATACCCACTCCTATATTAAAATTTTGCTCTGAGGAACACGATATGGCTAATGATAGCACCCGCGATATTCGCTATAGTTGCAGAGATAAAGATCGCATAGATACCCAACTCAGGAAAGAACGCATACATAATATACAGCGCAGCCATGCGTATGACCCAAATGCGTAGCGTCTGTATCAACAGCGAGGCCTTATTTAAGCCAAGACCTATAAAAACAGGCATTTCATTAAACATCACGGAAAAACCCGAAAACCCAACCGCCATGATGTAGCAGCCGTATTTTGCCATATGTATGATCTGTGGGTCGCTGGTGTATCGTGTGATAACCATGGGTCCGAGTAATATACACAGTAGCGACAGGAATATCGATGATATAAATCCGATCTTTACAGCCAAAAACGCGGCCTTTCGGGCGCGTTCGCTCTGTCCTGCCCCTACATTGCTGCTGACCATCGGGATGATCGACACATCGTAACAGGCCGTAAAGCCCTGAAAGATATTCGTGACATCACCCGATATGCTCTGCGCGGCCAGTTCAGCCGGTCCGAAGCGCGTTGTTTCCATTTTAATCACAAAAAAGCCCAATGATTTCAATGAGCTTTGGATAACGGCAGGCCATGAGCGCACCATAAATATTTTAAGATCGGTTAGCTTAAAGCGCATATCCTTACGCGTGATGCGCTCCTCAGACTTAGTAAAGAACAGATCCCTCACGATGAACAGTGTCACGAGCGAATACGAGCAGAACGACGAAAGCCCCGCGCCGTTTATACCCATTCCGAGCTTATTTACAAACAGGAAGGTAAAGAACAATTTTGTAGGCATAAACAACAGCGCACGCATGAACGTGAGCTCCGGATGACCGAATACATTTTTTATCGAGTTGTAGGTGCTCTGTATCAATATCAACGGGAAGCATAACGCCAAGAATGTATTGTAGGTCATTATACGCGTTTGAAGATCCGGTTCGAGGTTAGATGCGAGCAGTGAGCCGACCACTATCGTCACGGGTATAAAAAAAAGACCCACAAAAAAGGTCAGTGCAATCAATTGTCCCGCATAACTCTTGGCTCTTGCACGGTTACCGGCTCCGTTTTCTCTGCCTATCAATGCAGAACAGGCAGCGCTTAAGCCCTGCCCTCCCATAATGAACACGTTTTGCATCGTCGCAGTATATGAAATGGCAGCCCCGGAAACGGAGCTGTCATTTACATACACCATCATACCGTCCACAATAGACGTCGTCATCTGTATAACCATCATTAGGATGCCCGGTACCGATAACAGCAAAAAGGTACTCAGCAAATCCCCTTTTGTGATCATTTCTAAACGTTCTGTGCTACTCTGTCTGAATATCCGGCCTATCTTAAGGAATATGTTCATAATTAATCTTTCTAGTCATTATTCTTCAACGTCTGCTAAAATATAGACCTTTACATCCCTTCGACCAAACTTCTTTGGCGCGCTCGGATCCTCCATATACAGGTCGATCTTTGCGCCCTTTATGGCTCCGCCTGTATCGGCCGCGAGCGCCACGCCGTAGCCCTCAACATACAATAAAGTGCCGAGCGGTATGACCTTTGGATCAACTGCAACGATACCATGCTTAACCATAGCGCCTGTCGCAGTCTTACCGAAATTCTTGCTGTTCGGGTTTAAACCCATCTCATAAACATTATATGCTGATGCATTCATGGTCATTGCCTTTATATACTTAAAATCCTCCGAGGTCGTGTCGATGATAGAGCCTAGACCCTCTCCACTCTCCTCGATAACGCGTGGCACAGGTTCCACTACGACTATTTCATCGGTTATATAGCCCAATGCTTTGTCCCCTGAATAAAACACGGTCTTTACTACGCGCTTTGATCCGTTTACACCCTTTTGAACAACCTTGCGCGAATCCATTGGCAAATCATTATTGATCACGATCTGCGTATCATATTCCATTTCTTCTATGTCTTCCGAAACCGCTACGCGCGCCTTTACGATCTGTATATCGGTCTCCTCTGTCAGCAGCATGTCTGCATTCTTAGCGTAATATGTCTGTCCGGTTTCATCGTTGTACTGCATTACAATGTCCGATACACTCATGCCGAATAATGCAGGTATCGTTATACGCTGACCATCGTCCACCAAGTGTACAGGAAATCCTCTTGCCACAAATATCGTTGTTCCGTCTTGATCTTCCGCTAATGGATAGTCCAACTCAGGCGTTACCATATCGTACGCCCCTATTGAAACCCCCTGCTCTTGTAGAAAGGCGGCAACTGTTTGCA
>CAZUNC010000185.1:0-4449 GCA_964621475.1 uncultured Defluviitaleaceae bacterium
AAAATGAAGCGACCGTTCATGTACAGCAAATAATGAATAATCAAAAGACCGAGCTGCATCTGTGTGCGGAATGCGCAGGCCAGATGGAGGCTCCGATCATGTCGTTTGACCAGTTCTTTCAGGCGCTGATCGATGTGTTCAGCGCTATGCCCGACATCAATAGCTCCACCCATAACCCGCATTCTGATCGCACATGCACTGCTTGCGGCTTGACGTTTGATAATTTCAGAAATTCGGGCAAATTCGGATGTGCAAGTTGTTATTCCGCATTTAAGAAGGAACTCGACATCGTGCTCAAAAATATACAGGGCAGCAACAGGCACTCGGGCAAGATACCACAGCGTACGGGCGTAGAGCTACTTAAGACACGCAGGCTCGGCGAACTACGCGCTGAGCTCAAGAAGGCCATAGAGGTCGAGCAATATGAGGAGGCCGCGAGGATACGCGATATGATCAAGGAAATGGAGGGAAGCGCGTGAACTTTTGGTATACGGAAAGCGTTTCGGACATATCCCCTATCATCTCATCCCGCATCCGCTTAGCGAGAAACTTTAAGGAGTACCCGTTCCTATCCGCGATTTCAAAGGAAACCTCGGAGGATATGATCAAAAAGGCTGTCGGCGCAGTTATAAACGAGCGTACACAGCTCGGTGAGCAGTTCTTCTCTATCGATATCGATGCCCAGAACGATGTCACAAAGATCCATATGATGGAGAAGCACATCCTGAGCCCGGAGTTTTTAAAGATCGACCGACCAAAGCGTTTACTTTTGCAAAGCGATGAGAAGATCAGCATTATGATCAACGAAGAGGATCATCTGCGCATACAGGCGATCGCAGCCGGTGATGATATCAACTCCGCGTTCGAGGCCGCAAACCATATAGACAACCTCATAGAGGAAACCACCGAATACGCTTTTGACAAGGAATTTGGCTATCTGACCGCGTGCCCTACCAATACCGGGACAGGGCTGCGTGCTTCGTACATGGCGCATCTGCCGCTTTTGGAGCGTACGGGTCAGCTCAAGATGATCATGTCCACCGTCAGCAAATTCGGTATCACTATACGCGGCATCTACGGCGAGGGTACGGAACCGCTCGGGCATATCTACCAGATATCCAACCAGGTCACGATGGGTAAATCGGAGGAAGAGATCATAAGCGGTTTAAAATCCGTGACCTCGCAAATAATAGAGAGTGAGAATAAGCTGCGCGAACGCATTTTCGCGGATCCGACAAACGACGACGCGGACAGGGTATACCGTTCGCTCGGTATCATAAAATACGCGCGCAGGCTCACGACGAACGAGGCTGTCGAACTGCTGTCAGATATTCGGCTCGGATTTTTGAGCGGCGTGCTCGAATGCCCAAAGCCCAATGTAACGATCTACCAGATCATGATGAACATACAGCCATGCAGCCTGCAACTGATATGCGGCAAGGAATTCTCCGAAGCCGAGCGTGATGTCGCACGCGCGACGTATCTGCGCGAGGTCTTTGGTTAATTTACATTCTACACAATATACCTGGAGGAATATATGCAAGGAAAACTCACCGAACGGGCCAAGCAGGCCATAGAAAACGCAAAACAGGCCGCCGTTGACATGGGTCACGGATATGTGGGCACTGAACATTTATTGCTCGGGCTGTCGGAGGTAACAGACGGAATTGCCGCACGTGCGATCGCCTCGCAGAGTGTCACAGCTAACGAGATCTCCGCAAAGATCGAGGAGCTCGTAGGCGGACATAACGGCAACGGCTCGAATCCGAAGGATTTTACTCCACGCACAAAGCGCATATTGGAAATGAGTTTTCAGGAAGCGCTGCGCATGGGAACAAGCTATATAGGCACTGAGCATCTGTTGATGGCACTTTTACGCGAGCAGGACAGCGTTGCCGTAAAGGTTTTACTGTCGCTGAACGTTAATATACAGAAGTTATTTGAGGACATCCTCGGCATGCTCGGCGAGAGCGACAAGCAACCTGTTTCTGTAATGCCGATGGGACCATCGGCCAAGAGCTCACGCAAGCAAAAGACCAATACACCCACCCTGGATAAATTCGGACGTGATCTCACACAGATGGCGACCGAAAACAAATTCGATCCGATCATAGGCCGCGCAAAGGAAATCCAACGCCTGATACAGATATTGAGTCGCCGCACAAAGAACAACCCATGCCTCGTCGGCGACCCCGGTGTCGGTAAGACCGCTATCGTTGAGGGCCTCGCGCAGCGCATCATCGATGGTGATGTACCGTCTCTGCTGCACGATCGTCGCGTCGTCGCATTGGATCTGTCGGGCATGGTCGCTGGTACAAAATACCGCGGCGAGTTCGAGGAGCGCATCAAGAAGGTCATGCAAGAGCTAAAGGCCAATCCGAATGTGATCCTATTCATCGACGAGATGCATACGATCATCGGCGCCGGCGGTGCAGAGGGTGCACTTGATGCCTCGAACATCCTAAAACCAGCCCTGTCACGTGGGGAGATGCAGGTCATCGGCGCGACGACCTTGGACGAATACCGCAAATACATCGAAAAGGACGCAGCGCTCGAGCGGCGTTTCCAGCCCGTGATGGTCGACGAACCGACCGAAGACGAAGCGATCGAGATACTAAAGGGTATCCGCGATAAATATGAGGCGCATCATAATGTAAAGATCACCGACAAGGCGATTGAGGCCTCTGTAAAGCTTTCATCACGCTATATATCTGACCGTTTCCTGCCCGACAAGGCCATCGACGTACTCGACGAGGCGTCCTCAAAGATACGTCTGCAAACCTTTACCGCGCCCCCACACATCAAGGGACTCGAGGAGGAGCTTTCCGAGCTTGAAAAGGAAAAGGAATCTGCAATCAAGTCCGAGGAATTTGAGAAGGCCGGAAATATAAAGCAGAAGCAAGCTGATATAAAAAGCAAGCTCGATAACGCAAAGAACGAATGGCAGAAAAAGAACGCGGATGACACGCACATCGTCGACGAGGACGAGATAGCAGATGCCGTTGCGCTCTGGACCGGTATACCCGTAAAGCGTTTACAATCTGAGGAGAGCGAGAAACTCGTCTCCCTCGAGGACACACTGCACAAGCGCATCGTCGGCCAGGAAGAAGCCGTAACCACCGTCGCACGTGCGATCCGCCGTGGACGCGTGGGTCTAAAGAATCCTAAGCGTCCGATAGGCTCGTTCCTGTTCTTGGGTCCGACCGGTGTCGGTAAGACAGAGCTTTCTAAGGCACTCGCGGAGACGCTGTTTGGCGACGAGAACGCGATGATACGCGTGGACATGTCCGAGTACATGGAAAAGCACACGGTATCAAGGCTTATTGGTTCACCTCCGGGTTATGTCGGTTATGATGAGGGCGGTCAGGTCAGCGAACGCATTCGCAAAAAGCCGTATTCGGTCGTTTTATTCGATGAAATCGAAAAGGCGCATCCCGATGTATTCAATATCCTGCTGCAGGTGCTCGACGACGGCCACATCACGGATGCACAGGGTCGCAAGGTCGATTTCAAGAACACTGTAATCATAATGACCTCGAACGCGGGCGCACGTAACATCATTTCACCCAAACGCCTCGGCTTTGTATCCGATGACGACAAGAAGCGCACCTACGATGATATGAAAAAGATGGTCATGGAAGAGGTCAAGCAGATATTCCGTCCCGAATTCATAAATCGTGTGGACGACATCATCGTATTCCATCCGCATGACCGCGACGATATACAGAAGATCACAGCCCTGATGCTCGAAGAAACAAAGAAACGCGTCAAGGAACACATGAGTGTCGAAGTCGACATCGCCGACGAGGTCGTCGAGTACATCATCGACAAGGGTTTTGACCAGCACTACGGTGCGAGACCGCTGCGCCGCACGATACAGTCGACCGTCGAGGACGAACTCGCGGATGCGATCCTTTCCAACAGCATCAAGGAAGGCGACAAGGTCAAGCTTGTTTTAACAGACGGAAAGGTCAGCATAAAGAAATAAGGGGGCATATATGAACGACCTCTTTTCGACATATACACTAAAGGGTCGCGTGATCAAGAACCGCTTGGTCGTGCCGCCAATGGTATGCTTCGGATATTCGCCGGATGGTTATGTATCCGCCAGGCATCTTGAACACTATGAACGCATGGCCGCAGGTGGTAACGGCATCGTTATCGTCGAGGCCACCTGCGTGAGCAAAAACGGACGCCTCGACAGCTCGGAGCTCGGTATCTGGGACGATAGCTTCATCCCGCGCTTGAGCGAGCTTGCCTCCGTGATAAAAAAGCACGGCGCGCTTTCGATGATCCAGATTCACCATGCGGGTATAAAGAATTTTGATAAGGATCTCGCAGTGTGCCCTTCAGAATACGAAAACATACCAGCACTCACGATTCCAGAGATAGAAGAAATCACGGCGGACTTTGTAAAGGCCGCCGTCCGTGCCAAGCAAGCGGGCTTTG
>CAZUNC010000186.1:0-4448 GCA_964621475.1 uncultured Defluviitaleaceae bacterium
CCTTAAAGTCTTCTTCAACTGCGGAATTGTGATCAAGATTTCAACATCCCCTTCAAATACTTCCCGGTATACGATGCGTTGCATTTCGCGACCTGTTCGGGGGAACCCTGCACGACGATCGTGCCACCCTTGTCGCCGCCCTCTGGGCCGAGATCGATGATGTAGTCGGCGGTCTTAATCACATCGAGGTTGTGCTCGATCACGACAACGGAATTTCCGCCATCGGAGAGACGCTGCAAAATACCGATCAATTTGTGAACATCATAAGCGTGTAAGCCCGTGGTCGGTTCGTCGAGCACATACATCGTCTTGCCTGTGTTGCGGCGTGAGAGCTCGGTCGCGAGCTTGACGCGTTGGGCCTCGCCACCGGACAGCGTAGTAGAGGACTGACCAAGACGAATATATGAGAGCCCAACGTCATAGATGGTCTGGAGCTTGTCCTTCAGGCGCGGTAGGTTTTCAAAGAACACGAGCGCCTCCTCGACGGTCATGTTCAGGATATCTGCTATCGACTTACCCTTGTACTTGACCTCGAGGGTTTCGCGGTTGTAGCGTGTGCCGTGGCAGACCTCGCAGGGTACATATATGTCGGGCAGGAAATGCATTTCGATCTTGATGATACCATCTCCCGAGCATGCCTCACAGCGGCCTCCCTTGACGTTAAAGCTGAAGCGGCCCTTTTGGTAGCCGCGCATCTTAGCCTCCGGGGTAGCCGTAAACAGGTCACGGATCATATCAAACAAGCCCGTATAGGTCGCGGGGTTCGAACGTGGTGTGCGGCCGATAGGTGACTGATCGATGTTGATGACCTTGTCCAGATGATCTATGCCCAACATATCCTTGTGCTTGCCGGACTTGATCTTTGCACGGTTTAGATCACGCGCGAGGCGCTTATACAGTATCTCGTTGATCAGCGAGCTCTTTCCCGAGCCCGAGACACCCGTCACACAGGTAAACACCCCGAGCGGTATCGAGACACTTACGTTCTTCAGATTGTTTTCAGATGCGCCGACTATCTTGAGCATCTTGCCGTTCGGTTCGCGGCGAGTTTTAGGGACTGTGATGCGTTTACGACCGCTCAGGTAGTTTCCGGTCTCTGAACGTTCACAATCCATGATGCCGTCTACAGTGCCTGCATATATGACCTCGCCACCGTGACTACCCGCAGCGGGCCCGATGTCCACGATGAAATCCGATGCGCGCATTGTATCCTCATCGTGCTCAACGACGATCAGCGTATTGCCGATGTCCTTCAGGTGCTTTAGTGTCTTTAACAGCTTGTCGTTGTCGCGCTGATGTAGGCCGATACTGGGCTCGTCCAGGATATATACAACGCCCACGAGCCCGGAGCCGATCTGCGTGGCCAGTCGTATACGCTGTGCTTCGCCGCCGGACAGTGTGCTCGCGTTGCGGCTCAGCGTCAGGTAATCGAGCCCGACATCCACCAAGAAGCCCGTACGCGCAAAGATTTCCTTTAAAATTTGCTCTGCGATCATCTTTTGCATGTCCGTGAGCGTTACGTTTTTGAAGAACGCCTGTATACCCGCAGCGGTCATATTTGAAACGTCGAAGATGCTCTTGTCGTTTATCGTGACAGCCAAGACCTCTGGCTTTAAACGTTTGCCCGCGCAGGCCGGACACGGGATGTTGGTCATAAAACCCTCGTATTCCTGCTTCATGTAATCGGAGTTAGTTTCCTTGTAACGGCGCATCATGCCCGGGATAATCCCCTCGAAAGCATAACTGTAGGTATGGGAGCCCGAATTATTCGAATAGGTCACATCCACCTTTTTGCCGTCCGTGCCGTACAGTAGCACGTGCTTAGCCTCTTCGGACAAGTCCTTATACGGGGTGTCCAAGTCAAAGCCGTATTGCTTACCGATCGCACGTATAAAGGTATTCGACGAGCTGGTCTCTGAGCCGATAGAGTTCCAGCCGCTCGCGGTGATCGCACCCTCGGTGAGCGAAAGGTTCTGGTTCGGTACCACGAGCTCCGGGTCAATGATGAGCTTCATACCGAGCCCCGTACACTCCGAGCAGGCACCGGCTGGGTTGTTAAACGAAAACAACCTCGGCTCTACCTCCTCGATGCTGATGCCGCAGTCCGGACACGAAAAATTCTGACTGAACACGATGTGCTCGTTATCGTTCGCGAGCACTGTAGCTATCCCGCCGGTCAGACGCATGGCTGCCTCCAGGGATTCCGTTAGACGGGACTGCACACCGTCTTTTATGGTCAGGCGATCAATGACGATCTCTATGGTATGCTTCTTATTTTTTGTGATTTTAATATCATCGGTGAGCTCATGCATCTCACCGTCTATACGCACGCGCACATAACCGCTCTTCGCGGCATCCTCGAGGAGTTTTGTATGCTCACCCTTACGTTCGCGCACGACCGGAGCCATGATCTGCATACGCGTACGCTCCGGATATGTCATCAACACGTCGACAATCTGATCGACGGTCTGCTTACGAATCTCCTTGCCGCATTTCGGGCAGTGTGGCACGCCTATCCGCGCAAACAGCAGACGCAGATAGTCATATATCTCGGTCACCGTACCCACTGTAGAACGTGGGTTGTGGTTTGTGGATTTCTGGTCGATCGAGATAGCGGGCGATAGGCCCTCGATAAAATCCACATCGGGCTTTTCCATCTGCCCCAAGAACTGCCTCGCATACGAGGACAGGGACTCTACATAACGCCGCTGTCCCTCGGCGTAGATCGTATCAAACGCGAGCGATGACTTACCCGAGCCGCTCAAGCCAGTGAATACCACAAACTGATTGCGTGGTATCTCAAGGTCAATATTCTTTAGATTGTTCTCCCTTGCACCCTTAATTCTTATTGTATTTTCCAAGTCGTTTTCCCCTATTATATACTTATTGTATATATTTTTTTAACTCTAATATCTCGTCTCTTATCGCGGCTGCATACTCAAACTGCAAGTCCCCCGCAGCCTGTCTCATTTCCTTGTCGAGCTTCTTTATGACGCTCATAAGCTCGTCCTTGCTCATTGATTCCGGATCCTTCTCTATACCCGAGCTCGCGGCGCTCTTGAGTGCCTTTATGGATTTTTGGCCCTTTGCAGCGCGTTTCGCTACTGCGCTGCCTGTGCCTACACCCGCCATGCTGCCCTCGTCGTCTGTATCGTTATCTTCCATCGTAGCACGGATCAAATCGCGCACCTTCTTGTTGATCGACTGCGGCACGATGTTGTTCGCTTTGTTGTAGTCTTCCTGTATACCGCGGCGGCGGTTTGTCTCGTTGATCGCGCGCTGCATGGACTCCGTGATCACGTCCGCATACATCACGACACGCCCGTCGACGTTACGAGCGGCACGTCCGATCGTCTGTATCAGCGAGGTTTCCGAACGAAGGAAGCCTTCCTTGTCCGCGTCCAGTATCGCCACCAACGAGACCTCGGGGATGTCTAATCCCTCACGCAGCAGGTTGATACCCACGAGTACATCAAACACGCCCATACGCAGGTCGCGGATGATCTCCAATCGCTCGAGCGTGTCTATGTCCGAATGCAGGTAGCGCACGCGTATACCCGCGTCTCTCAGATAGGTGGTCAAGTCCTCGGCCATCTTCTTTGTGAGTGTGGTCACGAGCACCTTTTGCGAACGCGCGGTGGTCGCATTGATTTCGGATATCAGATCGTCGATCTGACCCGCAATGGGCCTGACGATGATCTCAGGGTCCAATAGACCCGTCGGGCGTATGATCTGCTCGGCTGTTTGCTCGGAGTGCGTTTTTTCGTATACAGACGGCGTAGCGGAGACAAACAGTATCTGCTTGATCTTATCCTCGAACTCGCCGAACTTGAGCGGTCTGTTGTCCATCGCGGACGGTAGTCGAAAGCCGAAGTCTACGAGCACGGTTTTACGCGAGCGGTCGCCCTCGTACATGCCGCGTATCTGCGGGATGCTCACATGGGATTCGTCGGCGATGATCAGAAAATCATCCGGGAAGTAATCGATCAACGTATGCGGCGTACTACCCGGTTCGCGTGCGGACAGGTGTCTTGAGTAGTTTTCTATACCCGAGCAAAAGCCCATCTCACGCATCATCTCGATATCGTAGCGTGTGCGCTGTAAGAGCCTCTGGGCCTCCAACAGCTTGTCCTCGGCCTTTAGCTCCTCTATCCGCTCGTTAAGCTCCTTTTCGATCGCCTTTACGGCGCTCTCCATCTTCTCACCCGTGGTAACGTAATGCGAAGCGGGGAAGACCGTAATGTGGTTTCGGAGGCCAAGCACCTCGCCCGTGAGCGCGCGAAACTCGGATATGCGCTCAATCTCGTCGCCATAGAACTCTACGCGGTATGCGAGCTCCGACGAATACGCCGGGAATATCTCTACGACATCACCACGTGCGCGAAACGTGCCGCGCGTAAAGTTCATGTCGTTTCTGTCGTATTGAATCTCGACGAGCTTTCTGAGTA
>CAZUNC010000187.1:0-4419 GCA_964621475.1 uncultured Defluviitaleaceae bacterium
GTCTACTACTGAATGGTTGACAATAATGTTCCATATGTTAAGATGATAGAAATATCTCTTGGGAGGGCTTTATCAATGGGTGGATTTTTCAGTATAGACGGACCGTTTTATAGATTCGGTAGTATCTTGGCTGACGTAATAATTTTAAGCTTCATATGGATCTTCTTCAGTATCCCGCTGTTTACGATCGGCGCGTCTACGACCGCGTTGTTTTATGTGACGACGCGCCGCATCTCGAACAGGGAGGGTTACTTGTTTAAGGATTTCTGGAGCAGCTTCAAGTCTAACTTCAAGCAGTCCACGATCGTATGGCTGCTGCAGTTATTAGTAGGTGGCATCATCATCATCAATATCCTGAATAGACATCTACTGGGTAATATGATGTTGTTTGTTATACCGGTCCAGATATGCATGTTCGTGGAGATTTGCTTTGTGAGCTTTTATGTCTACCCGATCATCTCGCGCTTTGATATGAATCTTAAGGAAGCACTTAAGACCGCATTTTTCATGGCCAATAAGCATATCTTTACATCGATTACTTGCGTAGTGCTGTCTGTTGGCGTGGTGCTTGCGTTGGTGATGTATCCGCTGTTTGCGTTGATCGCCATGGGTACGTTTGCATATCTTGCTTCGTATTTGATCATCAGGGTGTTTAAGAGGTACCGCCCGGAAATAGACAAGGATCCGTTATATGAGGGTATAGAGGACTAAAATAAGGGATTAAATTTAGCATAAGAGAGGATGTTTGTAATGTTAATCAAACAGATCATTGAAACCGTAAACGCGGAGCTATTGGTGGGCGACCGCGACGCAGATACGGAGATAAGATCCGGCTGCGGCTCGGACCTTATGAGTGATGTACTCGCGTTTTCCAAGGAAAAGGTGCTGCTGCTCACGGGCCTTGTAAACCCTCAGGTCGTCAGAACGGCTGAGATGATGGATATAAAGGCGATATTGTTTGTGCGTGGCAAGAAGCCTACGACAGAAATGCTCGAGCTCGCTGAGGAGATGGGCATCATGATACTTACGACAGAGGATCCGATGTACATAGCATGCGGTAAGTTATATTCGAACGGTCTGGGGTGCGGCGGATGACTTTACGTTATGATGTAGCGGAGGGCGAATTCTTACGTGCGGGCGAGGCATCGTCAAATCTCAAGAAGGTCTTGAAGCAACTCGGCATACCGTCAAACATCATCAGAAAGATAGCGATAGCCATGTACGAAGCCGAGATCAATATGGTCATACACGCAAACGGCGGCGTCATAGACGTTGATATCAGCGGAGAGAGCATCGACATCAGGCTCAAAGATACGGGACCGGGCATACCGGACATCAATCTCGCTATGCAAGAGGGATACTCGACTGCTTCGGAGCAGGCTCGTGACTTGGGCTTTGGAGCGGGCATGGGCATACCGAATATGAAGAAAAATTCGGATATGCTGAATATAACATCGGAGGTTGGGAAGGGTACGACGGTTCAGATCATTGTGAAGCTGTAGAGTAGGTGAAGCATATGAGCGAGAAATTGCATTCGGTTACATTGGAACACGACAAATGTATCGGCTGCACAAACTGTATAAAGCGTTGCCCGACTGAAGCCATCAGGGTTAGAAACGGCAAGGCGATGATTATAAACGATCTCTGCATAGACTGCGGGTTGTGTATAAAGGTATGCCGAAACCACGCGAAGAAGGCAACGACCTCTCCACTCGCCGTGATCAATAATTTCGAATACAAGGTTGCGATTCCCGCACCGTCGATCTACGCGCAGTTTAAAAAGATACACGACGTGAATGTGATACTCACGGGCATCAAGCGCATGGGCTTCGATGAGGTGTTTGAGGTCTCACACGCGGCGCAGATGGTTACGGAGTATACGCGGCGTTTTGTGGCATCCGAAAAGGGAGAGGATATTGAACGTCCGATCATTTCCTCGGCATGTCCGGCGGTCGTGAGGCTCATCATCACGCGTTTTCCGTCGCTGATACCGAATATCCTTCCGGTGCTCGCGCCCGTTGAGGTTGCTGCGATCGCAGCAAAGGATTATCTCGAGAAACAGGGCATAAACCGTAGTGATATCGGTGTATTCTTCATTTCGCCGTGCGCCGCAAAGAACACATACATAGAAAAACCGCTTGGTATACAAAAATCCGAGGTGGACGCGGTCATATCAATGCAGGATATCTATATGCAGCTGCGTCATAAGATCAGCCGCCTCGAGAACGTCGAGATACTGTCGTCCAGTAACGCGCATGGCGTAGACTGGGCGTTGACGGGTGGTGAGAGTAAGGGTACTAACTTTGATAACGCGATCAATGTTGACGGGGTCGAGAATGTCATAAAGGTGCTTGAGGAGCTCGAAAACGGTCAGCTCGAGGGTGTGGACTTCATCGAAGGACTCGCGTGTACGGGTGGATGTGTAGGTGGTCCGCTCACGGTGTTCAACAGCTTTGTCGCAAAGAATCGGCTATTGAGGGTACAACGCCGCATATCGGAGTTGCCGTCTGACCAGAGACGTAACGTGGATTTCTCATTTGATAAGATAAATTTTGAATTCACGGAGTCGCTGAAACCGAATAATGCAATGAGCCTTGGCGAGGATGTATCTGCTGCGCTAAAGAAGATGGAAGCCGTAGAGGCGCTATTTGCGAAGCTGCCGTTGACGGATTGCGGTTCATGCGGTGCGCCGACATGTTACGCACTCGCGGAGGATGTGATCAGAGGGGACTCGAACGAGGAGGATTGCGTGTTCCTGTTGCGTAAGAAGGTGCATACGCTCGCAGAAGCCATGCTTGATCTGTCATCGAAGATACCTCAGACGAGCGCGCACGATCAAAGATAAGGGGAGGGAAAATATGACGGTATCGGATTTAAATGAAAAGCTTGGGTTTGAGATACATTGCGCGCAGGATGAAATCGGGAACGAGATAAAGGATGTATATATAGGCGATCTGCTGAGCTGGGTCATGGGTAGGGCAAAGGAAGGCGATGTCTGGCTCACGATACAGGGTCATCTGAATATCGTGGCCGTGGCGGTTTTGGCGGGAATATCGTGTATAGTGATCTGTGAGGGTGCGCAGCCTGACGAGGACACATTAAAAAAGGCCGAAGCCGAGGGCATACCGGTCCTCACAACGCCATTGAATTCGTATAAGGCTGCTGTTGAGATACATAAACTGGTGATGTGATGTTTTACGACTTTCATATGCATAGTGCGTTGTCGCCATGTGCGAGTGAGGATATGACGCCGAATAATATCGTGAATATGAGCCTCATAAATGGCTTGGACTGCATAGCGGTGACCGACCACAATAGCTGCAAAAACCTGCGTGCGATCTTGGAAGTAGCGAAGGATACCGAGCTGTTGGTCGTTTGCGGTATGGAGGTAACCACAGCCGAGGAAGTTCATGTAGTCTGCTTGTTTCCGGACATCGATACGGCAGAGCACATGGAGGAGATATTGCGCGCGCACTGGTATACCGTACCCAATAAGCCGGATACCTTCGGCGTGCAGGCGTATATGGACACAGAGGACAATGTGACAGGATTTTGCAAACATCTGCTGGTTACGGCTACGGATCTGGGCATCTACGACCTGGTAAGGCATACCGCCGAGCTCGGCGGTATCGCCATACCAGCGCATGTGGATCGCACATCGAACAGCCTGCTCGCAAGCTTGGGCTTTTTGCCGAGTGATCTACAGGTGGATTTTGTGGAGCTCTCAAAACGTATAGAGGACCCTGTCGAATATATGGATCGAAACAAACGCCGCTTCCAGAGGCCGCTTACGATCATCCGCTCATCAGACGCGCATTATCTTGAGGACATCAACGAAGCGGTGAACGAGTTGCCGTTTCCGAAGCCTTCAACAGCCGCCGAACTGATCGGATTGCTTAAAAGACTTGGATCGGATGCGTGTCAATCATAGACTGAACGGTCAGATCATGCATGATGATCACACATACCAGTAGCGCTTCGATATTTGAGCGCAGCAAACCGTGCCTGCTGAAGTGACCGCGTTCCTCGTCAACGCAGATCTCATCAGCCTCGTCCATGTATATGCAGATATTGTCCATGACCTTGTCGGTCATTACATGCAGGGTCTCCCGATCGATCCCTTCGGCGCAGTCCGTGCAGATCGGGCTACCCTCGTATATCCATTCGTCCAGCACATCATGTATAAACGGCAGCAGCCGCGTATTCGTACTCGAAAACAGTAAATGCATACTTATCCCCCGTGTGCGATTATGTTTATATACTATATGCTACGCAAAAGCCGTTGGGTGCATGACTACAATTTTGACGGCTACAAATACTGTTGACTTATTCAAAGAAATATTGTACATTAATTGGGCAAAAGTAACATGCGGGTGTGGTTCAATGGTAGAACACCGGCTTCCCAAGCCGGTAGCGTGG
>CAZUNC010000188.1:0-4395 GCA_964621475.1 uncultured Defluviitaleaceae bacterium
TCGTCTGATTTATTATTATATCGCCGAAGCGTTATAATCAAAGATTATATAAATAATCCTCTTCTATACAACAAAAGCTGTCAAATTTCATTCGACAGCTTTTGATATAAAATATTGTGTAACGGAGTTAAGAAAGCTAACACGACTTATTTGGCAAAATTTACGAAAGCGACACAGCCAAAGTCAATAGCAGACGTAAATCCATATTTTTTATAAAACTCAACGGTTTTTGTTTGGTTATCTGTTAATAGTATCTTTTGATACACCTGCTGATATTGTTCAAGAACCTTTCTCAACAGTTGACCGCCTATACCCATACGTTGGTGTGATTGCAAAACAATAATATCTTGTATATAGATTATCGAAAATCCATCACCTACTATTCTAATAATTCCAACCAAACTGTTTTTTTCATAAGCGGCAAAAACCTTTAACGTATTCTTGTAGGCATTTTCAAGCATCATCGGATTGTTCGTATAATTTGTCCATCCCGCATCTTGATAAAGAGGTAGCACATCATCAAGATTAAAATTTTTGTATTCTTCAATGTAAAAAGTATTCATTTCAACACCTCTCTACTTATGGGAAATCTTTACCTTATACACCAAAAGCTGCCGAACCTAAATTCGACAGCTTTTCAAGAAAATATGTGTTTGTGAGTCAAAAAGGCTAACGGGGATTATGCTCATAATCTGTAGTTAAACAATTCTTGTTCTAAAGTAAAATAATTGTTTTTGGAACGGTCATAATATGAGTACAGCAACCCCCCTGAATCGTCATGTATAGCTATTAGTTTTAACAATTCATCGTTAATCAGCTTTTCGACGGTTATATTTAAATCGTCAGATATATTAAACGATAAAAGCCTATTTACAATGTTATCATTATAAGCTTTACGGTTGTTACTAAATCTATTATTATTGGCATTATCCAACACAACAATCCTGTTCGGTGGGATAGCATCTTTTATAATGACTTCGGGCGCTCTGAATAAGCCTATTGTGTATTCATCATATGATAAGGCAGTTGTGTCATACTCCTTTACTAAATCAGTATACTCACACAAGCTTTCTCCCTTCTTAAGTTTAATAAAATTCACAAATGCGGAAGAAATTAAGTCCATATTTGCAATTTGACATTTTTCAACCTGCAATTCAAGGCAGACATAATTTTTGTCATTCTTATATCCCATTGCATCATTTTCGATGTCTAATACAGCATAAATAACGTTATCCCTTAACTCGCTTCCTAATGAGTTAAACTTTGAATGGAGTAATAAGCCTTCCTTCATAATAGACTCGACATTATCCTGTTTTGTAAAATGATAAACCTTTTTCATTTATAAACCGCCTCGCCAAATATAAATACACCTCATACCCTACAATAAGTGAGTATATGAAGAAAATAAAAAATATCGTGAAACAACTTTTTAACACATAATATTACGAGAACGCCGATTTTTCAATAACTGATTTATCCTGAAGAAGGCAACTCCGTCATCGACTGATTGCAAATAATAAAACAAGCCTTTCAGCGGCCATTCAGTAACCGCTGAAAGCCTACATTGGCATTGTATCAAAGACGGTAATTTTATAGAACAGCCGCCGCCCATTGGCATTGGTAATTTCGATGACCTCGTCCCGCGTGATACCTTTGATATCTGCGATAGCCTGTGCGATGTAGACTAGGTTAGCGGAGTCGTTGCGTTTGCCACGGTTGGGGGTGGGGGAGAGGTATGGTGCGTCCGTTTCGATCACCAGATGCGAAAGCGGGATATGCTTTACGACCTCGGGTAGGCGCTTACTCTTGTCGAACGTCACAACCCCGCCGATGCCGATATAAAAGCCCAAACCGATATATGCCTCCGCAAGCTCCGCACTGCCCGAATAGCAATGTATCACGCCGTTTCCAATGCCCGCTTCTTTTATTATATCGAAGGTTTCCTGTGCGGCATCGCGGGAATGGATAATCACGGGCAAG
Organism: uncultured Defluviitaleaceae bacterium; assembly: GCA_964621475.1. Classification (GTDB taxonomy): domain Bacteria; phylum Bacillota; class Clostridia; order Lachnospirales; family WQUN01; genus CAYURR01. The sequence continues at coordinate 1,981 of CAZUNC010000188.1, forward strand.
TTGAGGTGCTTGGCAATATCGAGCTGCTCGCGAAAGCAAACGCGTTGGATGTCGCGCGGCGAGTGATCATAAAAGAAATCCAATCCGCATTCCCCGAGGGCGACAACCTTCGGGGCTTTTAGCATATCGTGGAGTTGGGCGTATGCCTCAGGTTTCGGGGAACCATCCTCGTTGTGCATGGTTTCGGCCTCATGCGGGTGTACACCGACTGTGGCATAGATACGCTCGTATCGGCTCGCGAGATCGAGCGATGCGCGTGAGGACGGGAGGTCAGCGCCGACGTTTATAATAATGTCCAGACCTTTTTCAAACAGGGAGCAGATAATCTGCTCCCTGTCTTCGTTGAAACGCCTGTCATCGTAATGTGCATGTGACTCGAATATACCCTTCAGCGTTTCGTGTTCGCCCATTAGCGTACCTCCGCGCCGTCTGTGATCTCGTTATCCGTTGTGACGGCCGAGAGGTTCCCGTTTTCGTCGGATGCAGCGAGTATCATGCCCTGAGACAATACACCACGCAGCTTCACGGGCTTTAAATTTGTGACGACCACGACGCGTTTGCCCACCATCTGCTCCGGTGTGTACCACGCGGCTATGCCCGATACGATCTGGCGGGTTTCGCTGCCGATCCTTATCTGGGATTTCAATAGCTTGTCCGAACCCTGCACGCGTTCGCATTCCAATACCAGTCCCGTTGCCATCTTGACCTTTGCGAAATCGTCGATTGTGATTAACGCATCGTCGGATTCGGTGGTAGCCGCAGCGGCCTTTGGGGTCTTCTCGGGCTTTGGTTGTTTCTCCTTTGTAGCGGCAGCGGTATCTGCTGCGGGTGCATCAGCCTTGATCTCTACGCGTGGGAATACGATCTTACCCTTTGTGATTGTGACAGTTTTAGGCAGCAGGCCGAAGGTCTTTGCGCTGTCCCAATCAGAAACGGTATCGGCAGGCATGTTCAGCTGCGCGTGTATCTCAGCAGGGGTATTTGGCATGAACGGCGCAATCAATACGGAGATAATCCTCAATGCCTCGGCAAGCGTATACATAACCCCGGCAAGGCGAGCGGACTTTTCGGGCTCGGCTTTTGCGGTTTTGGCGAGTATCCAGGGTTGATTTTCGTCAGTGTATTTGTTCATGCGGCGGATCAATGTCCAGATCGCAGTCAGAGCATCCGAGAACATCAGCTCTTCCATGCATTCCTCTACCTTTGTGATAGTTGATGTTACTAATGCCTTGATCTCCGCATCGAAATCGTTCTCCGATTGCTCTGAGGGTAAGGTACCGCCAAAGTATTTATCTATCATACCGACTGTACGCGACAGCAAGTTTCCGAGGTCATTCGCGAGGTCGCTGTTTAGGCGTGAGATCAACGCTTCGTTTGTGAAGTTTCCATCGGAGCCGAACGGTATCTCACGCAATAGGAAGTAACGGATCGCATCGACACCGTATGCGCTGACCAACTCCGAGGGATCGACTACGTTACCCTTCGACTTCGCCATACGCATGCCGTCGATGATCAGCCAGCCGTGACCGAATATCTGTTTCGGCAGCGGCTCGTTCATGGACATCAGCATGGCGGGCCAGATGATCGTGTGGAAACGTACGATCTCCTTACCCACGAGGTGAACATCTGCGGGCCAGTATTTTTTGTAATCGGATTCGTCGTCCGAGGTAAAGCCGAGCGCGGTGATATAGTTAGAGAGCGCGTCGATCCAGACATAGACCACATGACCGGGGTCAAACTCCACGGGCACGCCCCATGTGAACGAGGTGCGCGAGACGCAGAGGTCCTCGAGGCCGGGCTTTAGGAAGTTGTTGATCATCTCGTTTTGGCGCGAGCGCGGCAGGATGAAGTTGGGGTTTTCCTCGATATGCTTGATGATCCTGTCGCCATATTTACTGAGCTTAAAGAAATAGGCCTCTTCGCGTACGAGTTCTACATCGCGACCACAGTCCGGGCATTTGCCGTCCGTGAGTTGGCGCTCGGTAAAGAAGGTCTCGCAGGGTGTGCAGTAGTGCCCCTCATAGTGTCCCTTGTATATATCGCCGTTATCGTACATGCGCTTAAATATCTTCTTGACAGCCTCCTCGTGGTGCTTGTCCGTCGTGCGTATAAAGATATCGTATTCGATGTCCATGGTTTTCCAGAGGTTTTTTATCCACTCCACGATGCGGTCCACAAAGACCTGCGGTGTAACCCCGGCTTCCTTTGCGCGTCGCTCGATCTTTTGGCCGTGCTCGTCGGTGCCTGTCAAAAACTTTACGTTGTAACCGCGCATACGCTTGTAACGTGCCATCGCGTCAGCCGCGACGGTCGTGTACGAATGCCCGATATGCAGCTTGTCACTCGGGTAATAGATAGGGGTCGTGATGTAATAGGTCTTGTCCATTGTAAAATCCTTTCATTTGATTCTAAGAA
>CAZUNC010000189.1:0-4368 GCA_964621475.1 uncultured Defluviitaleaceae bacterium
AATTACTTTGTGGTTGAAATAGCACAGGCTGAGTTATTTTTAAAACAAGGCCTAACTGATCAGTCATATATCGGTTGAATGAAACAGCATCTTCACTGACATCCCTTAGATCATCGTCACTAAAGCCATATGTCCAATCGTCTTGTGTATCGTATTTCTTAAAATCGTTTATAAAATCATCAACCGTTTTATTGTTTTGCACTAATCCTATAAGAATAAAATTGTCTTTTAAACTTTCTATCCCATACATTTTTAGAACAGACGATATCTTCTCAAAATTGAAATACGCGCCCTCCAACACAAACCTATTGCCTGTTACGGCGTGTGCCCACAAATTGAGCTCATAGGCAACGCCGTGGCCGGAAGAAAATGTCCCGAGAAAATGGCCGATAAATGGTGCTAAATTGTCTGTGGTTTTCTCTCGATTCCAATTAAGTCTAATATCCAATTGCGGATATGCCCCTTGAAACGTGGCGACAAGTTTATCAAGACTAATTACAAAACAATTCAACTCTTCGTTTAACTTTTTAGCTAATGTTGTTTTACCTGCTCTGCTCGGACCTACAATGATTATGTTTTTCAATAACAAACCTCCAAGCAATATAAACTCAAATGTTGTCTTCAAGCCATTTGGATACGATTTCATTATCTTCTCTTTGCATAAATGGATGCTCACTGTTCTCTGAAATTGTCAGTTTGCAATGATGTGCATCCACAAAAGCTTTAATAATTTCAATAGTCTGCAGATTATCCTTTCCGGCGTAAAGAATAGATGTTGATATATCCCAGTTTTTAATCGGGTGCTCTAACACATATTGAAAGTAGTCCCAACGTAAGGTGTCAAAAGGCGTTGAAATTTCCTTTTCTATGCGAAGCCTTTCTTCACTCACATCGAACCATTGAAACATGAGCCTAATCATGTGTTCCATGTCTAACAAAGGTGATTGAAAAAGACATTTGCTAAATGACTTATCGGCGTAAGTATGTAAGCTAAAATAGGCACCAAGACTACAGGCAAACAATGAAACATCTCCCCAGTTTGAGAAAACATAATCACCGATTGTTTTAAGATCCTTTATACCGTTCCAGATGTCACAACGATAATGGGGATTTTTTCTTTCGCCATGTTCAGCCAAATCAAAGCTGAGCGTTTGATATCCCTTTCTTTCGGCTATTTCAGCAAAGCTTTCAGCATGTTCTTTACAAGACATTTTACCGTGAACATGGATATAAACCTTATCTGATTGCTCGCCCCAAATGATAGCAGGGATGTCGTTGACTTTTATGTTTTTCATTTTGCCCTCCATCTAATTCACATTACCCGAACTGACCCCTTTTTGCTCATCATCGAGTGGCAACCAATCGATCGATTTCTTTATATATGTGTCCCAAAATACCCAGTCATGGCCGCCCGGACCTTCCTCCCATGTCACATCGTATCCGAGTGATTTGAGCTTATCCCTCAACGCCGTGTTTGTATCCATCAGTTCATCCCCTGTGCCGCAGGCTATATAAAACCTCGGTAACGGGGATTTTTCTTTTACAAGCCTTTCGGCTAGCGCATTATAATCCTTGTCACTGCCGACTACCTCGTTCAATTTTCCGAACACGAGCTCGAAATATTGCCTGCTTGCGAAGATATTGTCGCTATCCTCTGTTATCGTGGATACATGGTCGATAATATATGCGCCTGACAATGCGCAGACCGCCCCGAAGGTCTCCGGTGCCTTAAGCGCATTTATAACCGCACCATAACCACCCATCGAGAGTCCACCTATAAATGTGTCCTCGCGCTTTCTCGATAATGGGAAGGACTTACGCGTAAACTCCACGAGTTCCTTATGTATGAACGTGCCGTAGTGTTCGCCGGGTACATTGTTGTCGACATAGAATTTGTTGCTACCGCTCGGCATCACCACCGCGAGGTTTTTATCCTGCGCCCAGGCTTGGATACGCGTGCCGTTGACCCAATCCGTGTAGTTCCCGAATATGCCGTGCAGCAGGTACAGCGTCTTGAACGGCTTGTCTTCGGTTTTGGACTGCCCCGGAGCGAGCAGTTTATCCGTGGGTAAAATGACCTGTATCGGCACGGTCCTCATCAACGATGCCGAAAAGAAATTACATTGAAGCAATGCCATAAAAATCCCCTCTCTTAAATACTTTCTTATATCTTCCTATCGTAAAGCAGTGCCGCGTTTAACACTACGAGCACCGAGCCTACGTTGTGTACAAGTGCGCCCGTTATCGGGTTCAACAGCCCGAGCACGGACAGTATGATTGCCGCGAGGTTAATGGCCATCGACATCGAGATATTGAACGTGATCGTTTTTATCGTCGCGTTTGAGAGGCGCTTGATGTACCCGATCTTTGAGATATCGTCACCCATGATCGCGATGTCCGCCGCATCTATCGCTATATCGCTACCCATCGTACCCATTGCGATACCCACATCTGCGATCTTTAATGCGGGCGCGTCATTAACGCCGTCGCCGGTCATGCAAACATTTTGCCCATCCTTTTTGATCGCCATGATCGCGGCGACCTTATCCTCTGGCAAAAGCCTCGCCTTATATTCCTTTACCCCTGTGATACCCGCGATATATCCCGCAGCCTGTGCGTTATCACCGGTGAGCAGCACGGTCTTTTTAATTCCCGCCTTATGTAACGTTTCGATCGCGTCATGTGCTTCGGGTTTTACGGTATCAGAAAGTCCGATCACACCGATCACGGTTCCGGCTTCGGCCACGATGATCACAGCCTTACCCTGCGCGCGTAGCTTTGAGACGATCTCATCGACACCGGAGGTTTGGGTTGCAGCCTCCTGCATCAAGGCCTCGTTTCCGCAGAATATTTGTTTGCCGTTCACGGTCGCTGACACGCCCCTACCCACCGTCATTGAAAAGTCCTCGACCTCTGGGATATTTACAGCGTTTGCCTTTGCGTAAGCGAGCACGGCCTTACCGAGCGGATGCTCCGAGCGGCTCTCGGCGGCAGCCGCGAGCGATATTAATGCGTTATTCTGCATCCCGTTCAGTGCTATCGCATCCGTTACCGTGAGCTTACCCATCGTGAGCGTGCCTGTCTTGTCAAACGCTGCGGTACCTACCTTGCCCATCAGCTCGAGGGCCTCTCCGGATTTTATCAATACACCGAATTTGGTGGCCTGACCGATCGCGGCGACGATAGAGGTCGGCGTAGCCAGTACGAGTGCACACGGACAGAATACAACGAGCACCGTAACCGCCCTCGTGATATCACCGGTTACAAAATATGCGATGATCGAGATCAGACATGCGAGCGGCACGAGCCATTCGGCCCATCTATCTACGATCTTTTGCATCGGCGCCTTGCTTTCCTCGGCTTGCTTCACAAGTGCGATCATACGCTGTAGCGAAGAATCCGCAAATGCCTTTGTCACTCGGGCATCCACCGAACCAAAGCGATTGATCGTCCCCGTAAATAACTCGTCACCCGTTGCTTTATCCACCGGCAGGGATTCGCCGGTCAATATGCTCTGATCGACAGAGGTCGTACCCGAAACGATTTCAGCGTCCGCGGCTATACCCTCACCGGGTAATATACGAATGATATCCCCAACCTCAAGATAACGTGACTCAACCATTTCCTCGACGAAACTGCCGCTGGCATTTTGGCTGATGCGCCTACCCATCTGCGGTACGAGCTTCAACAAGCCCTCTATACCCTTCTTTGCACGTTCGACGGTGCGATCCTCGAGCCATCCGCCTATCGCCATGATAAATGCAACCTCGCCAGCCGCAAATGCCTCATCAATAAAGATCGATGCTATCATCGCTATCGAGATCAATAACGCGGAGCTAATCCTACCCTTTGCGAGCTTCTGTATTGCCGAAACCAGCAATGGTATACCCGATATCACTATCGTAACCCAGGACGGATCCACAGGGAATATACCCGTAAAAATATTCATAAGCCCGAGCGCAAGAAAGATACCCGAAACGATCATAAGCGGCAGGGAGGATAACGCGTTGTATAACTGCTTAATAATATTCATGCTCCCACCCCCTATAGCTTCGAAAATTGCTCGATGGCCGAGGCCAGTCGCTTCATAGTTTCCGTCTCGTCACCGCGCTTGATGCCGTCTATCACACAATGCTGCAGATGCCCCTCCAGGATTATCTGCCCGGTCTTGTGCAGTGCGGACTTCACAGCCGCTATCTGGATCAAGATATCCTCGCAGTTCTTGTCCTCATCGACCATTTTCATGATCCCGCGCACCTGTCCCTCTATGCGTTTAAGGCGATTATTAATGTTTTCATTGTCTATACACTTTCTCAAAAATATACCCCCTACCCCTATATAGTATGAACAATACTATAGTAAGGTGTA
>CAZUNC010000190.1:0-4362 GCA_964621475.1 uncultured Defluviitaleaceae bacterium
ATAATTAAATATGTTTTCACAAATTGGCCTCCATTCTCAAATACTGTTTTGGGAATTATTGCCAATTTAATAACAAATTATAACCTCGATGCTAAAACTCGCCGGCCTTTATGAAACACTCGAAGCTCTTGCCGCCAGAAGCGGAGCCCTCGAATAGATAGGCGGGTTGTAGAATGCTGTTTTCATAGATATAGACGAGACGGCAATCGGACAGCAGCACGGTCATATCCGTCTTGGGCAGAAACGATGCGGCCTTGGCTGCGCTCATAACACGGCATGCGGAGATACGCTCGTATTGAATTAGGTAATACTCGAGTGAGCAGACATGACCGCTCTTATCGATGATCACACGGTTATTAAACGCGAAGTTTCGCAGATTGCCGAGGCGGTTGATAAAATCGACGCGGTATTGTTGGCCGTCAAAATGCACACGCACCTCATCGTAGAACAATACGAGCATCTTACTGTCTATAAAATCTGTCGCGGCCTGTATCGCATCAAAATCGGTCATCTCCGCGTGCTCGGTTCCACGATGTGCGATCTCGTAACGAAGCACCGGTGCGTATTTATCCGCAAACAAGGTACCTGTGTGATCCGAAAACACATAGCTGTCTGTGGTTTCGCTGTATTCCTTAGGTAAGCCGAATAGCTCCGCGTAGAGCACAGCCGTGTCGGGATCGGTGATTGTATATTTGGGAACATAGCAGTTCTGGCTGCCGTAGGCATCGCTGGGCAGTTCAAAGCCTATGATATAACCCTTGTCATTGAATTCGGAGATCGGCAGCGTCTCGGCTACCGATACGGCTGAGACCGCACGCGCGGTCAGTCGTGGCAGCAGATCACGTATGGCCGCCTGGGTAGCGTCGGACAGTAGGCCACCCACGAACACGCCGATGACCATGATCCAGAAGGAGACAAAAAGGCCGTATACGGTTTTTTTAAGCATAACGCAACACCTCATGCTTATTATTACCGTATGCGGCCTAAAAAAAACAATTTATAACGCGAATAGCGTGCGCAGCTCATCGAGGCTCAGCGCACTGATGAATTGATTCTCATCCGATAGCACGGAATTAATCAGGTCCTTCTTCTTTTGGTGTAGATTTAATATCTTTTCCTCGATTGTGTCCTTTGCCACGAGGTTGAAGACCTGTACGGCCTTGTTTTGGCCGAAGCGGTGCGCGCGATCCGTGGCCTGGTTCATCACAGCCGGGTTCCACCATGGGTCGTAGTGTATGACAACATCCGCCCCCGTGAGGTTCAGGCCAGTGCCACCGGCTTTTAACGAGATCATGAAGATATCCTTCTCACCGTCGTTAAAGCGCTTACACATCTCCATACGATCGGACGACGGGGTCGAGCCGTCTAAATAGAAATAGCTAATGTTAGCGGCATCCAACGTATTCTTCAGTATCGACAGCATCGATGTAAACTGCGAGAAGATCAGCATGCGGTGACGCGACTCGAGTGCCATCTGTATCGTCTCGAGCGCGAGGTCGAGCTTGCCGCTGCCATCGTTGTAATTCTCAAGGCATAACGACGGGTGACAGCATATCTGACGTAGCTTTGTAAGGTATGACAAAATCTTAAACCGGTTTTGTGATATATCCGCGGACAGCTCCTCAAAATGGCCCTGCGCACGCAACAGCTGCGCCGTGTATATACGCTTCTGTTCGGGTAAAAGCTCAGCGTAGAGATCTGTCTCGGTCTTTTCGGGCAACTCGGTAAGTACCTCGGTCTTTACGCGGCGCAGCAGGAACGGAGAAATTTGTTTGTGCAGCCGCGAAGCCTGATACGTGTCGTTGTTTTTTATGATTGGTATCTCATATTGCTTTGTAAAGCGGTGGATGTTGTGCAGGTAGCCGGGCATGATGAAGTCGAATATCGACCAGAGCTCGGTCAGGCTGTTTTCGATCGGCGTGCCCGTGAGCGCAAAACGCTTTGTGGATTGAATGGACTTAAGCGCCTTGGCGTTCTGGGTCATGGGGTTTTTGATGTACTGCGCCTCATCCGCGATCAGATAGTCGTATTGTATATCCTCGTAATTCTCGATATCACGCTTTAACATATCGTAGGTTGTGATATATACGCGCGCGTCTGTCTTCAATAGCTCCTTGCGTCGTTCGGGTGTGCCGGACAATACGATGGTCGTCATCTCCGGTGCGAAACGACTGATCTCGTTTTCCCAGTTATACAATAGCGAAGTAGGGCATACGACGAGGCTCTTACTGCGCTTGTCACTGAGCAGCAGCGTGATGATCTGCAATGTCTTACCGAGACCCATGTCGTCAGCTAATATACCGCCGAATTCGTAATGTGATAGGGTCTTTAACCAACCGTAGCCGACCTTTTGATATTCACGCAGTATCGAATTCATCTGCTTCGGTATCGAAAACTCACGCTTTGTGCCCGATGCGAAATCAGCGGTCAAACGTTTAAAGCCGTTGTCGATGTTCACCTTCTGCGCATTTTGCGTCAACGCGTTGATATATAACGCACGATGCTTGGGCAGTACGATCTTATTCTGCGTGATATCTCGCTTCATAATGTCAAGGTCTAAGATAAGCTCCGCCGTTTCACGGATGCCCGTGTCCTCGAGGTCGATAAACCGGCCATCCTTCAACCTATGGAAACGCTTTTTGGATTTGTAGGATTCGAGGGCTTCCAGTAGCTCAAGTAGCGAAAAATCTGAATCCACGGATATCTCAAGCAGAGAACCCTTGAGCTTGATGCCCAGAGAGGCCGAACGGAGTTTGTTTATGCGCTTCTTGAGATTGTCCGACGCATATAACTCGGCGTCCTTCATCGCATGGGCGAGCTCACCGGAGTGGAATCGCTTTAAAAACGCGAAGACCAAGCCGTCCGAATGCAGTACATAGATACCATTGCGCTCGTCGGGCTTAAAACCGTAGACCTCGATGCGACGCTTGATGCGATATTCCTCAGAGACATTGCGGTGCAAAGACAGCACACCGGTTTCGTCGTCAAAGCAGCATTCTTTGAGCTTGTCGGAAAAATATAAAAAGCTCGATCCTGATTTGTTTACAGCCGAGAACCTCACATCTCCGTAGTCAAAGACCATCAGGCAGATCACATCGTTATTGTGTGCGTCGAAGTAGAGGCGCGGTTTCAGCGGCTTTTGTTTTACAACGGATACCTCGCCCGTGACCTCGGATATCAATTGGTTTTCAACGAGCTTAGGATATACGAACGTTAAAAAGCGTGTAAGCTCGTTACCCGTAAACGTCAGCACGGGCTGCTGCAGCGGTGTAAACGCAGACAACAATGCCGAAACGGTCTGGCCTGCGGTAATCTCCATGCGATAGATATTGTTGTTTGCAATGATGTATTTGTATTTCTTTCCGGTTATTTCGTAAAACGGGAGCTTTTGGCCTGTGAGTGCGATCTTGCCGTGCTCCGCGTCAAGTGTAAACGACACGGGCGGCAACGTATTATCGTATACGGTGTATGGCGCGAGCGCCGGCTCACCCTGTATCTCGAGCTTGACATCGAGTGTGCAGCTGCTGCGTCCCTCCAATATAGCGTCAAAGAATTCGTCCGTGTTTCGGCTTGTAAGGGCTAACATTCGAGCATAATCGCGTGAATTCGTTATATAGCTAAAGTTTTTGAGCACGGATTGGTATATATCGGAAAAGATTATATGCTCCTTCAGTATAAACTGCACGACTGACTGCGAATCGGGTTCGAACGCAGAAATATTATGATAAACAGAGAGCTTGCTGCCATAAGAGATTGTTTCACTGTTTTTAAAATGGCTGGCAAAATCGAAGATGCTCTTTAGAAGATAGAGCTTCGATTCGCCGATCGTAAAATCTACATAAGCGTATTCGGATTTCTGGATATGGAGGCAGGGTACAAGGCGTAGCTTGCCGATGCCGTCGTCGGTAAGCTCGGGCAGGTTGGCGTCTATTTCCTCAAACACGTGCTTCTCCATTGTCTTGTTTAGGTTCTTTACAGCCGCGAACATCTGGGACGAAACGGATTCCTGAAACTTACCCTCCATAAGCCCGAATAGCCCCGTAATCACATGCTTGCATGCGCCCGTCCAAATGCTCTGGCTTTCGCAATTGCACCGGTATGACTTGAGCTTGCCGTCCCCGTCAAAGTCATATGTGATCTCGTAATGTTTATAATTACCCTCGACCTTGACGACCACAGTCTGGTCATCGTCCAAGACATCGATTACCAAAAGCTTTCCCTCACGATAATGCCGCTCACCCCGTGTAAACACATCGGGGCTGGATGCTATGCCGAGGATTGAACCCTTCGTAATGTCAAACTTCATTTTTATGTACACCTCATAAAGAAACCGCAGATAAAAAATCTGCGGCAAGATTTATT
>CAZUNC010000191.1:0-4342 GCA_964621475.1 uncultured Defluviitaleaceae bacterium
CGCCAGCCCATATACCTTTGAAAAGGTCTTAAGGAGCATGGCGTTTTTATATTGTTTTAATGTTTCTATTGTATTCGGATAATTGGGATCGGTCACATACTCGGCATAGGCCTCGTCGAAGATCACAAGCACATTCGACGGTACCTTTTCCATGAAACGCTCCTGCTCGGCCGCTGTGATCATCGTGCCGGTTGGATTGTTTGGGTTTGCTATGAACACGAGCTTTGTCTTTGGGGTTATCTTTTCGAGTAGCGCATCGAGGTCAAAGGTATGCTTCTTCATCGGAGCATATACCATTACGCCACCCATCGAGAGCACCGAGGCCGCATACTGAGAAAACGTCGTATCTGCGGTCACACATTCGTCGCCTGGGTTCATAAATACCTTGCCGATCATCGCGATGACCTCGTCAGTACCGCAACCAAATACGAGCTGATCGGGATTTACATGCAAGCGAGCGGCCACGAGTTCGCGTAATTCGGTTACGTTGCCGTCTGGATACAATTGCGGGTTATCCAAAGTGTCTATAACGGCCTGCTTGGCTTTGGGTGAGCATCCGTATGGGTTTTCATTTGATGCGATCTTTATAACCTCTGACAGACCGAGTTCGCGTTTTACATCTTCGATAGGCTTGCCCGGTATATACGGCATTAATGGGTCTATGCAGGTACGGTGGTGCATATGTATCACTCCTCAGTATGAATAAAGGCGAGCAAAACTATAAGCCGAGTTCTGTGTTACGGGAACTGTATACAATTCCACTACTGTCATCTGTCTAAGTCCCGTCGTTACCGACGGGCTCAAGCGATAAACCAAAGGCTGGACGGGCCGCCCCTATGCCTTATTTTATCTTGCTCCGGATGGGGTTTACATAGCCGTTTTCGTCGCCGAAAACGCGGTGGGCTCTTACCCCGCCTTTCCATCCTTACCGATAGGCTAATGCCTTGCTCGGCGGTCTATTTCTGTTGCACTGTCCTTGGAGTCGCCTCCACCGGTCGTTAGCCGGCACCCTTGCCCTGCGGAGCTCGGACTTTCCTCACAAGCCAAAGCGATAACGCCTGATCTTGCGCGACAGTCTGTTTTACTCGCCTATTATCGATGCATTGTAACGGATTTGCACCGTAGAGTCAATTTTAAGACGAATCCTTCCAGTGAATCCTTTACATAATCATTCCGCCTAATGTATACTAACTAAAATGGGGGTGTGTATATGGCTGGATACATCATCTTGGTTACCGTGTTCATTATCGCTTATGTCATCATTATCGAAATTTTTACCGTATTGTTTCGGTTGACAGGCTTGACCGAGGAAAAGGCGCGCTTTCAAGTGATCTCGCTACTGACGAGCACAGGGTTTACGACCTCAGAAAGTGAGCTCATCGCCATGTCGCTGATACGTCGAAAACTCGCACGTGTCACTATTATATTCGGCTATGCATTTACTGTTGTGATTGTATCGCTCATCGTCAACATCTTTCTTGAGCTAAACAGGGCTCAGTTGAATCAAATGATTTCGGTCGCTATCGTATTCATCGTGATAGGCTTTTTCGCAATACTCATGGTTCGCTTCCCATCTATGAAAACAAACTTTGATCGTATGATCGAGGCCTTGGGGCACAGGATCATGTTCGGGCGCGAAACCAACTCGTTTGTTTTGATAGATGCATATGGTGATAAGGTCATGGCCTCTATTTCACTCACGTATATAGATAAAATGTTTGAAAACGTTTGTTTAAAAGACACAAACCTTAAAAACGGGTTTGATATACAGATACTGGTTATAAAACGGCATGGTGCGCTTGTCGAGCCCATAACAGGCGAAACTATATTGCAAAAGGACGATATAATCGTAGCCTTTGGCAATGAGCATAATATGCGCAGGCTGTTCGCGGGAAAAACGGAGACATGAAAGGGGATTTAATTATGCTGGACAGGAACATCGTTGCCGATGTATTAACGGCGGCATTATCGACAGGCGGTGATTTTGCCGAGATTTTTGTGGAGAACACCGAAGAAAACGGCATTGTGATGACTAACTCAAAGGTTGAGAGCGCGCAATGGGGGATCGATTACGGTTGCGGTATACGCATCTTCGATGGTTTCGGAGCGATATATGCGTATACGAACGACACCTCGCGTGACAACCTCATAAAGATTGCAAAACAGGCCGCCGCTGCGGTATCCGCTCGGAACAAGATCGGGGGTACTGATGCGATTACCTTTGACTGCCGCAAGGCCGGCAACATACATAACATAGCCATTTTGCCACCGGACGGTGACAGCAAGCATGTGGTAGAGTGCCTAAAGCGTGCTGCCGCTGCATCATATGCGTACGACAAGCGCGTCACACAGACGAACGGCTCCTACAAGGCTCATGTGCAAGATGTGTTGATCGCAAACTCGGAAGGGCTTTGGGTAACGGACAGACGCGTGCGTACGCGTGTATCGATGTCTGCTGTGGCCTCGTCTGATGCTGAAAAGCAAACAGGTTCATTTAGTCCCGGCGCCATGCAAGGTTTTGAGTTTGTCGACAGCCTAGATTTTGAGAAGCTCGGCAGAGACTCAGCCGAGATAGCCGTCAAGATGCTCCTTGCCGATCTCTGTCCGGGCGGTAAGATGCCCGTTGTCATCGGAAACGGATTTGGCGGTGTCATATTTCATGAGGCATGCGGGCATAGTCTCGAGGCAACCTCGGTTGCAAAAGGGGCTTCGGAGTTTTGCGGCAAGCTCGGTCAACAAATTGCCTCTCCGATAGTTACCGCTATAGATGACGGCACGGTGCCGAATTATTGGGGTTCCATAAATGTAGACGACGAGGGTACACCATCACGCAAGAATGTATTGATAGAGAACGGGATATTAAATACATACTTGGTAGATCGGCTGAATGGCAAGAAGATGGGTATGGAGAGCACAGGCTCATCGAGACGGCAGTCGTATTTGTATGCGCCGACCTCACGTATGACTAATACATTTATAGCACCGGGGACGGATAAGCACGAGGATATCATAGCGGACACCGAATACGGCCTCTATGCTGCAAAGATGGGCGGCGGTTCTGTCCAGCCCGCGACCGGAGAATTCAATTTCGCAGTCACGGAAGCGTATATCATAAGAAACGGCAAGATCGCTGAGCCTGTTAGGGGTGCTACCCTGATCGGCAAGGGTGGCCAGGTATTGAAGGATATCGATAAGATTGCTGACAATCTCTATCAGGAGCAGGGCATATGCGGCTCGATAAGCGGCTCTGTGCCCACCAACGTCGGACAGCCCACGATACGTGTAAAAGAGATACTCGTCGGCGGCAGGAAGTAAGGAGGATGTATATGGATAAGAATAAAAACGATTTCAATCACAGCCTGTTCGATGCCGCAAAGGCTTACGGCTTTACCGACAGTGAGATATATGTGTCCGAGGGTGAGAGCTTCAGCGTCAGTATCTTTGAGGGCGAAATAAAGGAGTATAAGAATGCGGGACATACAGGGATATGCTTCCGTGGCACATACAACGGTAGGATGGGATATGCATACGCGACAAAGGCTGACGAACAGATCATCGATAGCCTACTTAAGAACGCGTCCGATAACGCTGGGTTAATAGAATCCGAGGAGTTTGAAAAGCTATATAAGGGGAACGTCGACGGTAACGATGCATATCCAAAGGTCGATACATATTCAGAGGCAATGAATGCGGTCTCGGCCGCACGTAAGATCGACCTCGCAAAGGCACTCGAAACATCCGCAAAGGCCTGTGACGAACGTGTAAAAGCCGTTGATTACTGTGTATTTGGCAGTGTAGATGGGAACTGCACGATAGCAAATTCATATGGCTTAAACCTCTCCCACAAGTCTAACTTCATGTATGCGATCGCGGGGGTACGTGTAGAGGAGAACGGCGTGACAAAGGTTGCATTTGATATCTGGCAGGGACAGGATATCGACGCATTTTTACCGCAGGAGCTTGCTAAGTCTACCGTAGACAAAGCGCTGTCCTATCTCGGTGCGAGCTCTGTAGCAAAAGGGGAATACAATGTTGTATTCGACAGCGAATCCGCTACGGATTTCTTTGGCACGTTTGCGGGTGTGTTCTTTGCGGAGCGTGCACAGAAGGGCTTTTCGATGCTACAGGGTAAAGAAGGCGAACAGATCGCAAGCGATATAGTGACGTTGCGTGACGATGGGGTTGTATCGGGTTTTGAAACTGTATGCTTGGGTAGTGTGCCGTTCGACTCCGAAGGTGTAGCTACCCAAAACAAGGCCATAATCGAAAACGGTGTACTAAAGACGATGTTATATAACTTGAAGGCCGCCGAAAAGGAGAATCGTGCGAGCACAGGTAACGG
>CAZUNC010000192.1:0-4256 GCA_964621475.1 uncultured Defluviitaleaceae bacterium
ACAAAGAACCAGCTGTATACGGTGCGAAACTGGAACTTGCTGTTCTCTTTCGACAGCGGGTACGCAGCGAGTATCGTGAGCACCATATTGATAACCCCACCCAGTGTAATACGCTGAATCGACACCCACACCGAAGCCAGAAATTGAGGCCGCCCAAGTGCATAGCGATACGACTCGACATTGAACTCTACGGGCAACAATCCCACTTTACCGGCCTGTGCAGCTGCAGCTGAGCTAAACGAAACAGCCAAGACGTTTATCATCGGCAGCAGGCACGATAGTGCGAGCAGCGCGAGTATGACGACATTGATAGCCATAAAAATATTTCTACTCAAACCTTCCTTGTAATGCATATGCCGTCCTCCCCTCAAAAGATCCTGTAATCGGCGAATTTGTACGCCAGGTAATACGACGAAGATAACAACAGCAGCGAGACGATCGATTTGAAAAATCCCGCAGCCGCAGCCACGCTATAGAGCGCATTCTGTATGCCTGTACGATAGACCAACGTATCGATGATATCACCCGTGGAATATACGACCGGACTGTAGAGGTTAAACACCTGATCAAAACCCGCGTTCAGGATGTTGCCTAGGTTTAGCAGCGCGAGCATGACGATCATGCCGCGCAAAGACGGCAGTGTGATATGCCAGAGCCGTTTCCAGTGGCCTGCACCGTCGACGATGGCCGATTCATAAAGCGATGGATCGATACCGGTCAGCGCCGCAAAGAACACGACCGAGTTAAATCCAAACTCCTTCCAGATATCCGAGATGATCACAACATTTGGGAACCATTTCGCATCACCCAGAAAGAATATGGGCTTAAGCCCGAACATCTTGATCACGGCGTTTACAATGCCGCTGGTCGGTGAGAGCACGTCGATCAATATACCGCTCAATATAACCCACGACAGGAAATGCGGCAGGTAAATGATTGTTTGCAACGCACGTCTGTATCCGACACTACGCAGCTCGTTTAAAAGCAGTGCGACGCAAAGCGGGGTTATAAGCCCGAAGATGCCCTTAAAGAACGCTATGTAGATCGTGTTGAACAATGTCTGTACGGATCCAGGCATGATGAGCAGGAACTGGAAGTTTGCGAGGCCCACGAACGGTGACTTGAACCAACCCAGGTCGGGTCTGAAATCCTGAAACGCCATAACCAGACCTATCAACGGCCCATAACTAAAGATCAATACAAAGACAACAGCAGGTAATAACATCATATGTAACGGTAATTCCCTTTTTAACCGCGCGAGTTTCATAGACACCTCCAAAAATGATATACAAAAGCCACGGAATCGCGGAAATCCGTGTCAGTCCGTGGCTTTATGACGTGTATGAAGCTACATGCTTTACTTAACTGTTGCGTACCATGCGTTGACCTCGTCCTGTATCTGCTGTCCGCCCAAAGACATAGCGTTCTTTACAAACGTATCGAAGCTGTCTATCGAATCACCCATGATGATCTTTGTAAAGGTCTCGATCTCAAGCTTATTGATAGCGGCGGCCTTTGTAGTCATGGTCGGTGTATCTGCGCCGTAGAACGCGTTCATGAGCATCATGTTACCCGTGAAGTATTGATCGATCACACGGAACGAACCCATGGGTCCGAATATACGCGACATACCGAAGCCCTTCGGGTCGCCGTCGTCGTAGCTTTTAGCCGTTATGTAATTCGTCATCTGCTCCGGGTTGAGTTTGGATGTATCGTTTATCTTCATCGCGTCGGTCACTGCGTAATATGTGTCCAGGTTCTTACGTGCAGGCCATGCCTGAGCAAACGAATACTTAAATGTCTCGTAGAGTGTGCCATCCTTTGTAAAGTTGAAATAGGTCGTGTAATCGTCGAGCGTACCGTCCCAGCCACGCTTTACGAACTGGTTCTGCATCTTTAAAAGAGCCTCGGGATGCTCGTATTTAGCGTTTATCACAAAGTATGTCGATGTACCCAGTGCTATCTGCGGATGAGACTCTACGCCGTCCTTGGTCGGCAGCGGATATGCTACCCAGTCTGCATCGTTGTTGTTATCGACCGTAGTCTGGAGCGGCCAGAGTGGGTTCCACATCTGTCCGTATTCGATACCGATCTGACCCGATGCGCAAAGCTCCGATTCCTTGCCGCCGTCTTTTACAGCAAACTCGGGATCGATCTTACCAGCAGCGTAAAGCTTCTGGAGCTCAAGTAATGCTTCCTTCATAGCCGGTTGATAACTGCCCTGTACGAGCTTGCCCGTACCGTCGTCTATCCACATGCCCGGGTACGCCCCGAAGCCATTGCAGAAGCCATCGATGCCCCCAAAACCGCCGACCAGATCCTTCTGCATCGCCATGCCGTAATATGTAGCGTCCCCGCCGGGCTTTTTGTTCATGAATTCATCCATCAGCGCATACAGCTCATCCATGGTCTTTGGTGCGGATTTACCCACGGCCTTGAGCCAGTCATCACGGATCCAGAGCATCGGTGCGCTGTCGATCGACGAGCCCGTATTCGGTATAGCGATCAGCTTACCACCGAATGTAGCAGAGTCGAGTGCTGTTGTACCCTCTTGGGTTACGACCGATTTCAAAAACGGCGAAGCGTATTGATCATAGATACCCTGCAGGTCCTTGTTGATCAAGGTGGTTTCAGCCAAACGCGCCATCTGTGAGCGGTTGACCTGCATCATGTCGGGCAACTGACCCGATGCGATGTTTACGTTGAGCTTCTCGTCGTACTGTGTCGATGTCGACGCGGTCCATGTGTAGTTCAATGTAATGCCGAGCTCATCCTTGTACATCGTCGCCCATGCGTTGTTATTGATATCCTCACCGGCCATAAACTTCGTCGTGTCATCCAATGTGCGGATTACGTTGATGGTTATGCCGGGATCGTATTTCGAAAACGGCAGATCAGCCGCGTTCGCTTCCGTGACGGTCGTATCAGAGGCTGCTGCTTCGGTGTTGGTTTCTGTCGTCGTTTCTGTCTTTGTCTCTGTCTGCGTTGTTGCGGCTTCGGCCGTAGTGGCCTGTGCTGAGGTGTTCGTGGTCGTATTACCCGACGAGCACGCGCCCAATGTCAGCGCCAACGTCAGCGCGGTCAAAGTGGACAGCCCTTTCTTAGTAAATCTCAACATTCGGGTTCCTCCTTGTTATTGTTTATTTCGTTACATGATTGAAATATATTAGATTTTGTGCTCGTAAGAAAGGGTAATGTCTTTACTTTTTTATCTTTTGTTTACATGTTGTTGTGAACATTTACTAAGCGTCTGAACTCGTATGGGGTCATTCCGGTGCTTTTTTTAAAGAATCTGGTGAAATAATGCTGCGAATCAAAGCCCACCGCAGATGATACCTGATATATCTTTAGGCGGTATTCTCCGAGCAGCTGCTTTGCGCGTTCGACACGAGACTCCGTTATGTAATCGGATAGGCTCATACCCGTCTCAGCCTTAAACAGCCGCGACAGATATGACGCGTTGAAATAAAACAGCTCCGCGAGCCGAGCAAGTGACAGATCCTCCGCCAAATGCTCGTTGATATACTGCTTGATACCTGCGATCACATCTCCCTCGGGCTTCATGGGTATGTCACCGAGCAATGCCACGGCCTTCTGAACCGCACAGAGGATCGTCGCGTCATCCTCGCTCTTTAGTATGTATTGCACACCCTCGTGCTGTATCGCCGTGTACACATAATCAAACTCGCTGTAGCCGGTCAAAAACACCACACGGCAATGCGGATACCGTTCCCGCAGCTTTCCAAACAATTCAATCCCCGACATGCCGGGCATATTGATATCCAGTACGGCTATGTCTATACGCTCGCTCTCGATAATGTTTAACGCCTCTAATACATTGACCGCCGGACGCACCTTGACTGTCTCACCCAGTTGCTCGCAGAACAGCTTGTACAGCCATTCCAGTATCTCCTTCTCGTCATCGACCACCAACAGTCTGGGCACGTCTCCATTCCTCCTCTTTAAACACCATTTTTAATGCCACGCGTAACCCACCCAGCTCGCTGAGGCTGACCTCCACACCGCTGCCCGTTCCAAAGAACAGCCTCACGCGTCTGTGGATGTTTACAAGCCCCGTTATCTCAATGTTCGCGTTATCGTCCGACAGCGAAGCCATGATCGTTTCCAAGGCCTCGGTGCTGGCTTCTTCGCCGTTATCCTCTACGACAACGGTCAGCGTATTACTCTCCGGTACAAAGAATATATTCAACACACCGTCCGTCACCTTGTTTTGCAAGCCGTGCTCAAATGCATTC
>CAZUNC010000193.1:0-4106 GCA_964621475.1 uncultured Defluviitaleaceae bacterium
GAATCTTTCCAAAGTATATCAATATTGTAAAATACTGTAAAGCCGTTTGGATGCCTTATCTGACCACGGCCTTTTGACGACCCTTTTTGTCTATTGAGAATTCGCTCTTGATCACAAGATCAGAGATCGGCACAAACGTATAACCCTGTTGCTTCAGCTTTGATATATATTCACCGGCGCTCGCGATCTTTTCATCCGTATCGATCTTCTGCGTGACTATTGATCCGTTCTTGAGGCTGCCGCTGTCCCATAACACCGTCAGGTAACCGCATTCACCCGCGGTTTCTATGACGGTGTTGTTGTATTCGCCAAATGGCGGGCGATAGAGATTCATATGTATACCTGTGAGTGCGTATATGCGATCATGCGCGTCGCGTATGTCTGTGCGTATCTGATCCGCGCCGAGGCTCTTGCCATGTACATATCCATCGCCAAGGCTACCGATCTCATGCCCCATATCCGTTATCATCCTGATCATTTCGGGGTATTTCTTTGCATACATACCGCTGACAAAGAATGTAGCCCTGACATTGTTCTCAGCCAATATAACCATGAGCTTTGTGATATCACCGGTCTCAAACGCGAGATCAAAGCTCAACGCCACCTTCTTATCCGGTACATCTACACTCGTCAGCGGCATCAGCTTCTTCATCTGACCGGCTTTTGCATATGCCTTTTCCATTACAGAAAACACCGTCACACTCGCGGGTGCAGCATTAAATACCAATATCCCCAGCACGAGTAAAACCGCAACGTATTGTAGCTTCTTTAACATGAAACCATCTCTCCTGATACTTGTAGTTTTATAAACCTATGTTTATTCGACCATCGAACATGTTATGTATTTTTGTGAAACATTTATTGCAGTATCGTCCCTCGATTGTTACTAAAACGTGTCCCCCTATATAAATGTCATAAATATTTATTGACGACCTTTATACGTTTTGATAGAATGCGACAAGTGAACAGTTCATAAGATAAGTTATACGCTGTTCACATTAGGCAGCATCAGTTGTAAAAACTAAATCTAAGGGAGGAAATGCAATGCACCACAAAAAGCTCAGACGGGTATTAGCCGTTGCGCTCATGCTCGTGTTCTGCTTTGGCTTGGTAAACTGCAGCTCAGGTAACGCGAATACCGGTAACACGGCACCCGCGCCCGCAGCACAGACAGAAACCAAGACAGAGACGACCACCGAAACAACCGACACAAAGACAGAAACAACCGAAGCAGCAACCGAAGCCTCTCCAGCAGGCGAGGCCAAGGCCTCGGGTACCACAGACGTAGGTACACCGCGCGCCGAGACGTTGATCGTTGACTGTACAGACGGTACATATGCAAATCCGGGTCAGTTCAACCCATACATCAACAGCACCGGTTACGGTTGGGGTATGCATCAGTTGATGTTCTCAAACCTTTGGGAAATCGACTCTCAAAACGGCGAGCAGTTCCCTGCTCTCGCAGCCGAAATGCCTAAGGCTCTGGACGACACCTTTACAAAGTTCGAGGTTAAGCTGCGCCAAGGCATCAAGTGGAGCGATGGACAAGACTTCAATGCGGACGACCTTGTATTCACGGTCGACACCGTATTGACAAAGAACGTTAAATCCACCGGCTACTTGGGCACAGTGCTCAAGAGTGCTAAAAAGATCGACGATTATACTGTAGAGATCGAAACCGTCAGCTCATACCCGCGTCTGTCGCAGGTTATCGGCGTTACGATCTGGGGTAACTGGAACTTCACGATCATCCCCGAGCATATCTACAAGGATGTCGATCCCGCTACATTCAAGGATGAAAAGCCCGTCGTATTGGGTCCATACACAGTTAATTCCTATGACCCGCAGGGTAACTGGATACTCTATGAAAAGCGCGCAGACTGGCAGAACACCGACTGCGGTATCCTTTTCGGCGAGCCCGTTGCGAAGTATATCCTGTTCAGATACTTCGGTCCCGAGGAAAAGCGTGTAATGGCAGCTATCAACAACGAAATCGATATCCTTTGCGAGATCTCGTCCGAGTCTTGGGAAGTGCTTCAGGCTTCACAGCCCGATGCAAAGATGTGGCTCGACAACTATCCGTACGCATCGTTTGACGATCCTTGCGGAAAGGGTATCTCATTCAACAGCGCAAAGGCTCCGTTCAACAAAAAAGAATTCCGCTGGGCTCTCGCTCTGGCTATGGATGCCAAGCAGGCCTCACTGAGCATCTTCAACGGCGCATTGAGGGCATCAGTGCTCCAGGTTCCGCCGACAGGCGCTCTCTCCGAGATTTATTACAAACCGATGGAATCCTGGCTCAAGGACTTCGCGTTTGAAGACGGTTACAAGCCCTTCAACCCGAACTATGCTATGGAAATAGCCGAAGAGCTCAAGAAGCAGGGTATCCAGGGCCTTCCGACCAGCGAGCAGGAGCTCAAGGATCTGTTCGGTATCGGTTGGTGGAAGTATGACCCAGCCAAGGCTGAGGAACTGCTTATCAAGGCAGGTCTTGAAAAGAAGGACGGCAAGTGGTACTTCGAGGGCAAGCCGTTTACGTTCAGCGTGAATGTACCGGCAGACTTCGAGACGCAGGCTATGCGTACAGGTCTTGCGGCTGTTGATCAATGGACCAAGTTCGGTCTCGATGTAACAGCTACAAAGCTCATCAGCGCAGAGTTTGGTAATGCAGAGCGTACAGGTAACTTTGATATCGGCGCTTACTGGCCGCATTGCGGTATCCTCGCCGACGTATACCCGAACATCAACGGTTGGCACCAGAAGCATATTGTGCCTATCGGCGAAAACGCACCGGCCAACGGCTCACGTTTCAAGAGCCAGGTCATCAGCGATTACCTCGACAAGCTTGAGGTTATGCAGTCCAACGATCCTCAGGTAGTTCCGACCACGACCGAGATGCTCAAGGAATTCGTCAAGGAAATGCCTTATATGCCGATGTTTGGCGCTGCTAAATTCGTTCCGACCGTTTCGACTTATTGGGAAGGCGCTCCGAGCTCAAGCAATCCCTATAACGGCCCGTGGTGGTGGTGGAGCTGCTTCAAGTACATGCTGCCCCAGATTAAGCCTGTTATGAAATAAGTCTTAGTTACGCTTCAAAAAAAGCTTCAAAGCTGTAGATAAACAGAAGGGACTGTAGCAAAAACTCTTGCTACAGCCCCTTACAGGTTCGCTACAGCTATTTTTATCCCCTTTTGTACCCGTGAATCTATTCATAAGGATGGTGTTTACCTTGAAATTTTGGCGCTACCTTGGTCAACGGTTACTGACGTACATCCTGGTCATCTGGATCGGCGTGACGTTTGTGTTCTTCGTTCCCCGCTTCTTTCCATCCGACCCCGTCGAAGCCATGATCTCAGGCCTGACGGCTCGCTCCGGCAGCCTACAACCCGAACAGGTCGAAGCTATGCGCAAACAAATGCGCCAAGACTTCGGACTCGAGGGCACTCTGTTTGAACAGTATTTCAGTTTTATAAAACGTGCCGTGTTCCAGCTGGATTTCGGAGTCTCTTTATCTAACTTCCCTACCCCTGTGACAACGCTTATCTTCCGATCATTGCCGTACACACTCGGACTATTGACCTTCAGTACGGTCCTGTCGTGGATCATAGGTAACTTTATCGGTCTGCTGGCAGGGTTTAGAAAGGATAAGATGTATTCAAAAATACTGGAGGCCGTCGCTATCGTCCTCTATCCGATTCCTTATTACATAGTCGCACTCGTACTGTTGATCTTCTTCTGTTTTATCTACAAATTCTTCCCGCTCTCGGCGGTCATACCGATACCCCAGCTTTCATTCGACTACCTCGCAAAGCTACTGCGTATCTCGTTCCTGCCCGCCATGAGTATCGTGTTGATCGGCACGGGCTGGTGGATCATCAGTATGAAGGCCCTCTCGTCCAGCGTGGCCGAGGAGGATTTTGTACGTTATGCGCGCTTTAAGGGTGTGCCCGAGGGTCGTATCGCCACCAAATACGTTCTGAAAAACAGCATTCTCACGCAGATTACCGCACTGGCTCTAAGCTTGGGTGGCGTATTCAACGGCTCTATCATGGTCGAGATCATGTTCGGTTATCCGGGCGTTGGCACCCTCGTGCAAAACGGCATTC
>CAZUNC010000194.1:0-4077 GCA_964621475.1 uncultured Defluviitaleaceae bacterium
AACCCATATGGAAGATGTCAAACTTGATATCCGGGTACTCGATAAACAGGTTCGACAGATGCATTGGGTTGCTATTGGCTATATAATTCCCGTTGCCCTCCTGTATGCCCGTATGTATCTGCGCGACGACCCCACGCTTTGATAGCTGCCTCAAGATGAAGTGTATCATGTAATCCTGATATGCTTTCGACGGAAATATCCGCTTCTCATCCCAGTTTGGCAGGTACATCACTTTAAAGAACTCATTAAAGCATGCCTCGGCTTCATTATAGGTCGGACGGCCCACCGCGAGCGAGCGTTCATAAGCCATGCCGGTCTTAAACGCGATCACGCCTTTTGAAAGCGCGTCGTCTATAGCCGCCTCACAGGCCTCCATGATATCGTCAAAGCAGCAAACCGAACGCTTAATAAATGTCTTTGCAAAATCAAGCTGTTCGACATTTTGCGGCATAATAAATGGGCTGAGCCTAAACACACTCCTGAAATAACGCTGATCACAGTTTAAATCCCAATCCAAGATGCTTATGGCTATCTTGGATTTTTCTTTTAGGATTTTTTCATATTGCCCTTTGCCGTAACCGTCCATAAAGGCCTTGTTTAGTGGTTCGATCGTATTTCGGTCGATGCGGTCGTATCCGTAGATGTCCTTTGCGGCAATATCGAGCGCCCGCCCATAACCTGTGTACCGCGCACTTTCCCAGTATGGCTCAGCGAGTAAGAACCTCTCGAGTATTGGACGGTTGGTATCCCTGATTGTGTCCAAATCTGAGGGCTTCAAGCCCGCCGAGATCAAATCCCGAACGAAATAATGCTGCAAATATTCGTTGAGTATATCCCAACTCTGCGCCTGTCTCGCGCAATACTCCTCCCGCCC
The DNA here is from genome assembly GCA_964621475.1 of uncultured Defluviitaleaceae bacterium. Classification (GTDB taxonomy): domain Bacteria; phylum Bacillota; class Clostridia; order Lachnospirales; family WQUN01; genus CAYURR01. The sequence continues at coordinate 875 of CAZUNC010000194.1, forward strand.
GTGCAGGTGCTCATGGGTATCAATGATCGTGAGGTTATCCACATACGCGCGTATCTGATCGTAACACTTCACACTATCACCATCCTTCTGTTCACGAAGACGACTTCCTTCATACCAAAGGCCTCGGCAAGCCGTTTCGCCTCCGCGTTACCGGATGTGAGGTCGCATACCCTGTGCGCGTCCGAGCCGATCGTCACAAACTCGCCGCCGGCCTGTTTGTATATCTCCAAAAGCTCCGGCCCCGGCATCGGTTCCGCCAAACCCTTTCTTAACGATGACGTGTTGATCTCTATGATGATATTGTTCTGCACGAGCTGTTTGCATATATCGTAGATTTTCGTCGGCTCATAGACGAGCTCACCGTAATAACGCTTCGGGAAATCCAGATGCCCGAGGCAGTCAAAACCCCCGATCGACGCGGCCTTATATACCTCCTCCCAGAAGGTATCAAAGCAACGCTGCGCGGATATACCACTCGCGGCCATCTGACTCGGAAACAAATCCCCAAGCCAGAAGTGTATACTGCCCATGATGAAGTCATAGGGCCTTTGTTTGTATTCATTGAGCCAATCCTGATACATATGCGGCTCTGAAAATTCTATACCGCAGAGTATCTGCAACCCGCCAGGGGTTTGATATTCGGCTCTGTTTTTCGCAAGCTCGGCGAAGTATTCGTCCGCATCGTAATATTCGTATCCTGTGTCATGGGGATTGTAGTCGATGTGGTCTGTAAAGCACAGGTAACCCATGCCGAGACGCACGGCTTTTTTACAGTGCGCCGACATGGGTGCCTCAGAATCGCTCGAAAAGTCCGTATGGACATGCATATCATTTATCACTGAATAACATCCTCTTTACTGCCTTAAGTGCTTCATCTGCCTTAGTCGCATCCTTACCACCGGCCTGGGCGCTATTAGGCTTTCCGCCGCCGCCGCCGCCCGTAACGGCTGTGGCCGCCTTTACCATCTTGCCAGCGTCGATACCGGCCTTTACGGCTTCATCACATACATATGCTAAGAAATTGACCTTATCCTCCGATACACCACAGAGTATCAGAACGGGCTTTTTGAGCTTTTCTTTTATCCGGTCCGCTATCGTACGCAGTCCGTTCATATCCATACCCGCAAGCTTTTCGGACACATATTCAAAGCCGTTTAAATCCTCTGCGCGTTTGAGCATCTCGTCTACCGCACTGCCGGCCTTCTGGGCGTTCATCTTTTCGATTTGCTTGCTGAGTTGTCTGTTGTCATCCAAAAGCCCCTGTACCTTTGTAATCAGATTATCGGGGGTTGCCTTGAGCATGGCTGTTACGGACTTCAATTTACCCTCTGTTTCCTTGAAATACGCGAGCGCCTTTCTGCCCGTGAGACCCTCAATGCGCCTTACACCCGCAGCTACACTGTTCTCGGACAGTAGCTTGAATAAGCCTATCTCCATCGTATTGCGCACATGAGTACCGCCGCAGAGCTCGATCGAATACGCGCCCATGTCTACAACACGCACGCTGTCCCCGTATTTCTCACCGAACAACGCCATCGCACCCTTCTTACGGGCCTCCTCGATACTCTGCTCACTGATATTGACCGCTAGCCCGGCCATGATCTGTTCGTTCACACGATCCTCTATGCGCTGAAGCTCCTCGGGCGTGAGCGCGGTAAAGTGTGTAAAGTCAAAACGCAACCTATCAGCGGTCACATATGAACCGGCCTGCTCGATATGCGTCCCGGCCACTTCACGCAGCGCTTTTTGCAGCAAGTGTGTCGCCGAGTGGTTACGTGCCGCATCCATACGTAAGGCCATGTCGATCTCAACACTAGCTTTTTCGCCGACCTTTAATGATCCGTTCTCGACCTTACCGGCATGCACGACCTTGCCGAGTGGGGTTTTTATACAGTCGAGTACCGTAAACACGCCGTTAGCTGTCTTGATTGTACCCTTGTCACCCTTCTGACCGCCGGACTCCGCATAACAAACGGTCTTATCGAGAACGATATATGCCATCTCGCCTATTTTCTCAGTTTCGGATTCTGTTGCCTCGGCCTTATCCGCAATCTGTCCACCCGCTATGATCGCGAGTATCTTTGCATTTTCTATCGCATTGCTGTTATATCCAAGGAATTCCGTCTGTATATCGGCAGGTAACTCATCAAACACGGTCTTCTCTGCGCCCATGTAGTTCGTTTCTTCCCTTGCGTCACGCGCACGCTGACGCTGACGCTGCATGCACACATCGAATCCGTCCTTGTCGACGCTCATGCCATGCTCAGCGATGATCTCCTCCATGAGCTCCAGCGGGAAGCCAAACGTATCATATAGCTTAAATGCAGTCTCTCCATCTAAGATTTTCGCCGATTTTTCGGCATTTAATCCGGCAATGGCTTCACGCAGCACCGAAAGTCCCGTGTCCAGGGTCTCATAGAAGCGGTTTTCCTCTACGGAAAGAATCTTGTATATATAATCGGACTTTTCAATCAGCTCCGGATAGGCATCCTTGGACATTTCAACGACCGTCCGGCAAAGCTCGGACAGGAATGGTTCATCGATACCGATAAGCTTGCCATGGCGAGCGGCGCGGCGCAACAAGCGGCGCAGTACATAACCTCGACCTTCATTGGATGGGATGATACCGTCGGCTGCCATGAACGTCACCGAACGGATATGATCGGATATGATGCGTTCGGAACGCTCGGTCTTTTCATTTGACTCGGTCTGCTTGCGCAGTGATTTCACCTTATTACGCAGCAGCTTGAACGTGTCGATATCCGTAACGGTTTCAACGTCCTGCATGACAACAGCCATACGCTCGAGGCCCATGCCCGTGTCTATGTTCTTTTGTGCGAGTTCTGAATATGTGCCGTCTTCATTCTTATTAAACTGCGTGAATACCAGGTTCCATATCTCAATGAAGCGATCGCAATCGCAACCGACCGCACAGCCGGGCTTGCCGCATCCGTATTTCTCTCCGCGATCAAAATAGATCTCTGAGCAAGGGCCACAGGGTCCCAAACCAACCTCCCAGAAATTGTCATCCTTTCCGAGACGATAGATGCGGTCTGCCGATATGCCTACGCTCTTGTTCCAGATTTCGAAAGCTTCATCGTCCTCCTGATAAACGGAGATATACAACCTATCGGGTGATATGCCCATTGCCTCGGTTACAAACTCCCAAGCCCACGGGATAACCTCGTGCTTAAAATAGTCTC
>CAZUNC010000195.1:0-4074 GCA_964621475.1 uncultured Defluviitaleaceae bacterium
CACGCTTTATGTAACACTAATGCTTCTAAATGCTTTAGTACATATCCGTCTGTGGTGTCAAAGCCCTTTGTTATGTCTTTTTATTTATTATGTTATCTCTCGCCTATCGGCACATACATATGCCTGTCATACACACACTCATAGGCCGGGCGAATGATCTTGCCCGCGTTCGTGAGCTCTTCCATTCTATGCGCAGACCAACCCGCCATACGCGCGATTGAAAACACCGGTGTAAACAACTCTATCGGCAGATCCAACATACTGTATATAAACCCGCTGTAGAAATCTACATTCGCACTCACACCCTTATATATGCGACGTTCCCTCGCAATGACCTTTGGCGCGAGGCGCTCTACGAGTGTATATAGCTTATACTCCCGTTCCTTCCCCTTCTCTGTTGCAAGCTGCTGCGTATAGCTCTTTAACACATTGCAGCGTGGATCCGACAGCGAATACACCGCATGCCCCATCCCATATATCAAGCCCATCCTATCAAACGCGTTCTTGTTCAACAGATCGGACAGATACGCCTCTACGGCATCCTCATCTTCCCAGTCCGCAATCCTCTTCATCAGATCATCGAACATCTCTACGACCTTTATATTGGCGCCGCCATGCTTGGGTCCTTTTAAGGAGCAGATCGACGCGGCCATAGCCGAGTATGTGTCTGTGCCCGACGATGTGACCACATGGTTTGTAAACGTCGAGTTGTTGCCGCCGCCGTGCTCAGCGTGTAAAACGAGCGCAAGGTCCAATATCCGCGCCTCGGTCTCAGTATATGTACTGTCGCTGCGTAGCATATGTAAGATATTCTCCGCCATCGACAATTCCTTCTTCGGCGGATGTATGTACAGGCTACCGCCCTTATGATAGTGCCTAAAGCTGTGATAACCATAAACCGCTATCAGCGGCAGGTTCGCCGTGAGTTGCAGGCTCTGGCGCAGCACGTTAGTGACTGAGATATCGTTTGCGTCATCGTCGTACGAGAATAAGGTCAGCACACCACGCGCGAGCATGTTCATCATGTCGTGGCTTGGTGCCTTCATGACTACGTCACGTACAAAATTTGTTGGCAGCGAACGGTAGTAAGCCAAAAGCTCCGTAAAATCCGCAAGCTCTTCCTTTGTGGGCAGCTGTCCGATGATCAAAAGATACGCAGACTCCTCAAAACCAAAACGCCCTTCGTTTGTAAATCCCTTTACAAAATCCTCTATGTCTATACCCCTGTAGTAGAGCTTACCTTCGCAAGGTTGTGAAACGCCATCTTCCTCACGTGACGCGATTATCTCCGATATTTCCGTGAGACCTGCCACCACGCCCTTTCCGTTCTGATCCCGCAACCCGCGTTTTACATTATGCCTAATGTACAGCTCCGGATCGATCCTGTCGTTCTTCTCAATGATCTTGCATAATGCCTCTACTTGCGGTGTTATTGCACTAAATCCTTCTTTTTTCATGACGTTGCACCCCTTCCTGAGTTAAATCTTCCATATTTAACAAAATATCCTGTTTCCTACAAGTTGTCAAGATTTTTCACTATAAATTTCATCTGAACAGATAACATTATCTTGTCTTATACCGTATATTTTGTTAGACTCAAAATAACAGATATAAGAGAGAAGGTATTTATCATGTCATCCGAAAAACTCCAGATACTTAAAATGATCGAGGAGGGCAAGATCACAGCCGCCGAAGGTGCAAAGTTGCTTGAGGCTGTAGGCACGCCCCCCACCCCGGGCTCAATACCCACACCCAATGCTCCGCAGCCGAACGCTCAGTCCCAGTCAACATCAGGCTCATATACTCAGTCGCAACCGAACTATCAGGTTCCTCCTTCATCGTCTACACCAAACGTGACGGCCTCCATAGACCGTCTCGCAAAAGAGGTCGGACGCAGGCTCGGTACGATGGCAAAGGATTTCGAACCCACGTTTCAAAAGATCACCGAGACCGTAGCAGAAAAGACAGTGTTAGTAGCCGATAAGATCTCACATTCGCTGTCCTCCTCACAGACCGGCCCGACATCACAGCCAATAACACCACCGCCGATGCCCCCTTCGAGACCTGCCCCGGCTCCGTATACAGCCCCTACCCCTCCGCCTGTTCCGCCTACTCCGTCGGCCCCGCCCCGTGCGACGGCCGCACCAGCTGCAGTGGGTAACCGTATCGACCGCAATATCGACATCATCGTACCCACGACCTCGAATGAGCTGAGCATCTCTTGTCTGAACGGTCCGATGGTCATAAAGGGTTATAACGGCGACAAGATCAGCGCTCGCCTCACATATAAGCCAAAGCGCAATAACGCGACTATTGATTTCCTGAACCACGGCAACCGCTATTTCCTTCATTACAACGAGGATGAGTTTGATTATGTCGCTATGGATGTCTTTTTACCCGAGGGGCTTTTTGATATCGTAAAACTGGGCAATACTAACGGTAACATGGACATCTCGGGCGTACGTGCCAGAAATGCGATGCTCAGTGATACAAACGGCGAGCTCTCTATTAAGTCGTTTTCGTCAGAGAACATGAAGGTCGAGTGCAGTAATGGTAAGTTAATCGTAAACGGCATACGTGCCGCGAACTGTCACCTCGAGGATTTTAACGGCCAGATGGAGATAACGGATGCTGATGCCGAAAAGCTTGATATCGTAAACTTCAACGGCGGTGTGATGATGAATATCTCGTCATTCTCGCAATATAACGATTATTCATGGTGCATAGAGACCGGAAACGGCAAGCTTGCTATGAATATCCCGGCTTCGTTTACAACGGGTTACGCCGTAAAGGCCAACACGTCGCTTGGCAGCTTGCGCGTTTCGCTCGCGGACCTCGTCTACACGATGAACACGCCGAGGATCATAGATGCGAAGACCGCCAATTTCGACACGGCAGTAAAAAAGGTCCGCCTGGCTCTCGAAACCTCCAACGGACCTATCACGGTGAACTGATTATAGGTGAACTGATTAAATATGGACAACTTATTAAAGCATGTTAAACACACGATCGAGGCGCAACGCATGCTCGATTTCGGAGATACGGTATTGGTCGGGTTATCGGGCGGTGCGGATTCGGTGTGCCTTACGGATGTGCTACTGCGTTTAGCGCCGGACATGAACTTGAATATCGTCTGCGCGCACCTGAACCATATGCTGCGCGGCGCAGATGCCGAACGCGACGAACGCTTTGCTTCTGATTTCTGTGCTGCACGGGGTTTACAATGCCACACGCGGCGAGTAAATATCACTGAAGCGGCGTCTTCGCAGCATATCTCAACCGAGGAGGCCGGACGCGATGCACGATACGAGTTCTTTCGAGATATAGCCCGCGAGATCGGCGCTACCAAGATCGCACTTGCGCACAACCTCAATGACAGCGCGGAAACGGTTCTTATGAACCTATGCCGCGGCACCGGACTAAAAGGTTTGACAGGCATCCCCCCCGTCAGAAAGGCGGAGGGGGTTTTTTTGCATGCTCATTTTATCATCCGCCCGCTGATAGGCATTTCAAAGCCCGATATCCTCGAATATATCTCAGAACGCGGGCTCTCATTTGTGCAAGACGACAGCAATGCGGACGATACCTATACCAGAAATCGGGTCCGAAACGATATCCTGCCCGCGTTAGAGAGTGCTATAAACCCAAAGACCTTAAAAAACATCGTTGCAACAGCCGGTCTACTGAACGAAGACGAAGCGTTTCTACAGCAGCTCGCGGATCATGCTTATGACGAGCTCGTCTCCTCAGACCCAATAGGCGTGAACGCGTCCGGGCTCTCGGCGTTACCGCGTCCGGTTTCAGTTCGACTCATAAAACGCATACTCGAGGAACAACACGCCAGTAGGGACGTGACGCGTGAGCATTTAGACCGTGTGCTCAGGCTCTGCGTGGCGCAAAACGGCAAACGCGTAACATTGCCGGGCGGTTGCGGGTTTACCAAAGCATATGAAAACATATGCTTTTATCGCGACCGCGCACGAGAAAATGGCGGTTTTTGCCATACACTCTCTATAGGCGATTGTATATATTGCACCGAAATAGATAAAACCGTCGGCGTTTTTGTGCAAAAAA
>CAZUNC010000196.1:0-4074 GCA_964621475.1 uncultured Defluviitaleaceae bacterium
AATGCGTCATCATCGCAATAGCACGCGCTGTCTCCTGCATCAGATAATGTATCTGACTCACGTTCGCGGCTATGATCTTTTGCATATATTGTATTTCCTCGGTTGTGAGCTCCCTATGCGACATGAGATTATCGACATAGAGCCGATATCCCGCGTCAGACGGTATGCGCCCCGCGGACGCATGCGGCTGAATAATCAGCCCCATCTCCTCAAGGTCACTCATCTCGTTTCTAATCGTGGCTGAGCTGATACCGAGGTCGTATTTCTTTGCTATCGTCCTACTGCCTATCGGCTCCGCCGTCTGTATATAATCGTTTATGATCGCCTCAAGTATCTTTATCTTTCTTTCATTTAATAACAGGCCCTCATTTGGTATCACTTGTATCACCTCACGTTGTTAGCACTCATTAGCGTTGAGTGCTAATCGCTGAAATAAACATACCACTTGCATTGCTTCATGTCAATAGTAATTTGAATCTTTTCAAGAAAAATTTGTATAAAAAAAATGGGCTGTGGCAGAAAGCAAAACCATTCCACAGCCCTTCTATTTACCATCTATTCACTGCATGCTCAGCAAACGCAACAATGTCCTTTACCTCCAGTCGCGTATCATCATCGAGCGTAACATATCCGTTAAACCGACCGAACACCTGATGACATTTGTTGTTTACGAACAACAACTTCGTAGCCGTTACACGGTCATAGATAGGTGTCATCGTGAGATCCAACCGGCCATCCTCTTCATAGATGCGCCATGGCTGCATGTAGTCCCCACCCCCATCCAATTCAAAGCTCACCGTCCCGAGCTTATGCGCCTTGCCGCCGTAAAACACGATATTCTCCGTGGCCTGCGAGGTATTGCCAAAGCCGCAGCCGAGGTTGAACCCGAACATCTGACCGTCCACCATGCCGGTACCGTTTGACCAGTACCATTGATGTGAAAACGGCCATACGCCCCTACCCCAATCCAACAGCCCATATGCGTCCGCTTCATTAAATACATATTGCTTTCCACCGACACGTACCGTGCCCTTTGCGGTCATGCAGTTGATCTTATGATTATAGTAGAACGCGCGTTTATCCTCGTCGAATGGTACGGTGATTACGATTGAATGTGGGTTTTCGCGCTGTAGTTCAATCTCTGCCTCAAGATCCCCCGCCTTGCAGCTTAATATCCGCCTATCCCCTTTTACTATAAACCGCATGTCCATATCATCCCGTTTATACCCTATCACATGATCCTTCTCCGTATCCGTAGGCATCGGCACGCTCTTAAACGGCAGCACGAGCATCTTTGTTCGTTCCTCCCTGACCGTTCCGTCGAGTGTGAAAAACAGCGCCGATATACTGCCCGCGTAGGATGTGTGGCCGATCGTAAACTGCACACATTTCTCGTTATCCGATATCTGATAGAAATCCCATTCCTTTAAACGCCACGGTGCGGTCTTTATCGCGTCAGGGTTATAGTTCAACACGCTATGTGTCGAATACCCGACCGTCGCAATGCCGTCCGCGTTTATGAGCGGGCCGGGCTGTGTTATGAGTTTTTGCATACGGACATCCTCTCTTTAAATAATTTATTGGCTGGAATTAGCGGCAAAACCGCCAGTGATGTGATCACTAACGAAAACAGAAACAGTGTCTCGGTCGGCACCACACCCTCTACCCCATTGATAACGGTCTGGATGCCGAAGTTATTGATGATCGGCGTTGCAATGGCCGGCCCGAATATCATCGGCAAACAGACCGAGAATACGATCCTTATACCCTCAAATTGACCGCGTTGATGTTCCGGATAGAGGTTTTTGATCCACGCGGTCAGCGTCTGAACCACAATGATGTACCCCATCCCGACCCCGAATGTGCCCAATAACACAGGCATAAAGGTCTTACCCGTACACAGCACAGCTATACCGATGATGTTGAAGCCTATAGCGATCAATATCAACGCGGGTGACTTACCTCTATCAATGATGCGCGCAGCCGGTATAGTCATCAGTGCTGCGGTCAAAAGCCCCACGCCCTGTATGATGCCCGTCGTCGAATAGCTCATATTCAGATAATTGACAAAGTAGATGGTGATGTACGGGAAGTAGACGTTAAACCCTATGAAATAAACGGACATCACAACAAATACCCAAAACAGCTCCTTGTTGCCGCTAACGGTTTTGTAGTTAAACACAGACATAAACTGCTGCCAATACGTGTTGTGGGTATGTTTTGGCACGAGGTCCGGCGCATCCTCGAGCGTAAACAGGGTCACGATACCGATAGCCGATACCAAGCTCCCCATGACCACAAAGAACGTGAAGAAACCGGCCTTTTCGATGATGATACCGGACACGACCGCTCCGAATATCGTCGCGAGTACGGGCATAACGGCTATCGCGCCGCCTATTTTACCGCGATTGTGTTCGTTTGAGATATCCGTGGTCCAGGCCGAGAAGCCGCCGTCGTTGCCCACCGATCCAAAGAAGCTCATCACGGCATCCGCAGCCACTACAAACACAGCCGCCGCAAGCACCGAAGACCTCGGCATAAACTCCGCCGTGCCGAACACGATCGTAAATAACCCCCAGAGTATGTAACCTACTGCGATGAACGGCTTACGCGTGGCCTTACGGTCGCTCCATGTGCCGATCAAGAACGTCGCCAATGTCGTAATCGTCGCGCTCACGCCCACCATCCACGAGATGATAGACGGGTTCGGCGCTATCCTGTCATAGACGAAAGTGTTAAACCATGAGTTTTCGATATTCCAACATATCTGCCCCGTAAGTCCCAGCACCCATACAAGTATCCAGTTCTTGACGGAGATCTTGCCCGAGGTTTTGTCCATGCCGCATCACGTCCTATTTACATATTTTATTGAGTATATCAACGTTACGCAGACATAGCAAGCATTCATAAGGATTTGAAACCCTGCGAATGTACATGCTATAATACATCATCAACAAATGATAGAGGGTTGCAAATGAGACATATAATCAGATCGGCCACACCGGACGATTGTGAAGCCATTTTACAGATATATGCGCATTATGTGTTAAACACCGCTGTCTCCTTTGAAACAGAGGTGCCATCCGCTGACGCATTTCGGTTACGGATAAAGGGCATCGTCGAAAATTATCCATATCTTCTATATCTAATCGACGGAGAGGTCGTAGGTTATGCATATGCCTCACGGCATGCCGAACGCGCCGCATATCGTTATGACGTGGACGTATCCGTATACATATCAGAGATGTATCACGGAGCCGGGATCGCTTCTGCGTTATATGACCGCTTGTTTAGCATATTAATCAAGCAAGGCTTTTATAACGCCTACGCGATCATAACACTGCCCAACGATAAGAGTACGCATTTTCATAGGAAATTCGGTTTCACAGATGTGGGTGTATACCATAAGACCGGATATAAGCTCGGCAAGTGGCATGATGTTATCGTGATGGAAAAAACGATACAAGCCCATACCGATTCCCCTGGCCCGATAACAAAATAACAAATGCAAAGGTTGTGTACAGATGCCGATAAAGGTACCCGATAACCTGCCCGCAAAGGGCATATTACAAAACGAAGATATATTCGTAATGGATTACAGTCGCGCATATCACCAGGACATACGCCCGCTCAAGATATGCATTTTGAACCTGATGCCAAAGAAGCAGGAGACCGAGGTGCAGCTGCTGCGCCTTTTGGGCAACAGCCCACTGCAGGTGGATATCAGCCTGTTGCATATGCAGAGCCACAGCTCAAAGAACACACCTGCCGAGCACATGCTTAGGTTTTACAGAGTGTTTGACGATATAAAGCAAGAGCGCTTCGACGGGATGATCATCACTGGTGCACCCGTGGAGCAGATGGACTTCGAGGAGGTCAATTACTGGCAAGAGCTATGCGAGATCATGGACTGGACCAACACCCATGTGACAAGTACGTTTCATATATGCTGGGGCGCGCAGGCCGGGCTGTACCACCACTACGGTATACCCAAGTATCCGCTGGACAAGAAGATGTTCGGCATCTTTTTGCACAAAAAAAATAACCCCATGGCAAAGCTGCTGATGGGGTTTG
>CAZUNC010000197.1:0-4030 GCA_964621475.1 uncultured Defluviitaleaceae bacterium
ATAATATACCATGGCTCGTCTCATATGTCAACACCTTTTTGAAAAATTCTTTCCATAATTTTCAAGAATTATATAGAGAGCAGTATTTCCCTGAATATCTTGCATGCAACAGCCGTAGAAGCACCGCTTGCATCAAGCATCGGGGAGAGTTCATTCACGTCGCAGCCTATGATATTTAAACCGGAAAGCCTCATCACGGCATATAGCAATTCTTTAAAGCTTACGCCTCCGGCCTCGGGTGTGCCCGTTCCCGGAAGAATAGAGCAGTCCAACACATCTAAATCCACGGTCAGATAAACAGGATGTCCTTTGCAGGCAGCGATTGCATGATCAATGTTATTTAAATCGAACCTATTCATATATGTGTGCTCTTGCGCAAACAGGAATTCATCCCGTTCACCCGAGCGTATGCCGAATTGGAATATCCTGTTATCGCCCAGGAGCTCCCAAGCCCTACGTATAACCGTGGCGTGGGAGAGGGCTTCGCCCATGTATTCGTCGCGCAGATCTGCGTGCGCGTCAAAATGGATGATACGTAGATCGGGATAATGCTTTACGGCGGCGCGAAGCGCGCCAAGCGTAACCAAATGCTCGCCACCTATCATCACGGGCAGCTTGTTATCATCTAATATAGAAGATACATAATCCTCTATGATCTCGAGTGTCCTTGACGCGTTTCCGAATATCAGTTCAAGGTCGCCGCCGTCAAATATGCGGCGGTCGCTCAGATCCTTGTCCTGATAGGGGCTGTAGGTTTCGATACCGATGCTCTCGTTACGCATAGCGGCACTCGCAAAGCGTGTGCCGGGGCGAAACGAGGTCGTACAGTCGAACGGTGCGCCGAATATCACGATGTCACTATCCGCGTATTCACTGTCGCAGCCTATAAATGTATGGATGTTTCTGCTTATATTATTCATCGGCGTTTTCCAAGAGCTCCTTTACATAACTCGGCAGCGCGAAACAGCCCTTGTGCAGATCGGTGTTGTAGTAGCGTGTCGCAAGCCCGAGGTTGTTCCATTTCGCCTCGTCGAGATCGCGTATCGGGTCAAAGCGCTTAGACGCAAAGCCAAACAGCCAATGCCCGGAGGGGTAGGTGGGTATATGCGCCTGATACACCTTGCATATCGGGAAGAACTCACGTATGCGCTTATGCGCACGCTGCATGGATTTCGCATATGATTGGTAATACGGGGTCTCGTGTTGGTTTACGAGTATGCCGTCGGCCCTCAGTGCATTGAAGCAGTTGCCATAGAACTCCTTTGTGAACAAACCTTCGCCGGGGCCAAACGGATCTGTCGAGTCCACGATGATCAAATCATACGCGTTGACCTTAGCGCGTACAAATTTCAAGCCGTCCTCGAAGTACAGGTTCACTCGCGGGTCGTTGAGCTTGCATGCGGTCTGTGGCAGATATTCGAGGCATACATCCACGACAGCCTTGTCGATCTCTACCATATCGATGCGCTCAATGCTTGTATAGCGTGTAAGCTCGCGCACAGTTCCGCCGTCGCCAGCGCCTATTACGAGCACATCCTTTATAGCCGGGTTCGTCGCGAGCGGCACATGCACGATCATGTCGTGATATATAAATTCGTCGCGCTCCGTTACCATCATCAAGCCGTCAAGGGTAAAGAACTTGCCGAACTCCTCCGACTCAAATATATCTATACGCTGAAACGGGCTTTGCGCGCTGTATAATTGCTTGTCTACCTTTATAGAAAAGCGCACATTGTCCGTGTGCTGCTCTGTATACCAAAGCTCCATAATCCCACTCCTTTTTTACTTATGTTGTTATTCAATAATGATGTTTATATTCTCTGTCGCTAGGTCCTCGGTGCCCGTGAGTGAGCAGCCTTTGGCCTTCGCGTACGCTATATAGTCCAGTATCTCGCCTGTGATACGCTCACCCGGTGCCAATATCGGGATGCCCGGTGGATAACACATGATGAATTCCGCGCATATCGCGCCGTTACTGCGGCCGATGGGCACGGATTTTTTTTCGCCGTAGAATGCGGCCTGTGGTGTGAGCACGACTTCGGGTGTGATGTATTCGTGATCAAACATTCCGGCGCGATCCCTTGCGTAACGCCGTTTGATCTCTGAGAGTGAGGAAATCAATCGCTCGATCTCAAACGCACGGTCGCCCGCCGATATGATCGCGAGGAAATTGCCCAGATCACCGAACTCGATCTGTATGCCGTATTCGTCACGCAGGATGTCGTAAACCTCTATGCCCGCAAGCCCGAGCTCGAGTGTGTGCACGGAGAGCTTCGTTAGATCAAAGTCGTGTATGTCGTGTCCGTTGACCAATTCTCTGCCGAACGCATAATATCCGCCGATTTTATTGATCTCGTCCCGCGCATATGTAGCGAGCTCAAGTGCCTTTTGAAATATTCCGCGCCCGTTTACGGCTAGGTTCATACGTGCGATGTCGAGAGAGGATATTAATAGGTAGGAAGCGCTCGTGGTCTGTGTGAGATTGATGATCTGACGCACGTATCCGGCGTTAACACCGTGCCCACAGAGCAGAAACGAGCTCTGAGTGAGCGAGCCGCCCGTCTTGTGCATACTGACTGCGGTGATATCGGCTCCCACGGCCATAGCCGAAACGGGTAAACCGTCACCGAAATAGAAATGCGTGCCATGTGCCTCATCAGCTAAAACGAGCATACCGTACCTGTGTGCGAGCTCGGTAATGCGCCCGATGTCCGAGCATATACCGTAATAGGTCGGATTGTTTACAAAAACGGCCTTTGCGTCCGGGTGATTTATAATCGTGGTCTCAACATCCGCAAATGACATGCCGAGTGGGATACCGAGATTTTTATCGAGGCCGGGGCTCACGTATATCGGTATCGCGCCGCAAACGACCAGCGCGTTTATGACGCTGCGGTGTACGTTTCGTGGCAATATGATCTTTTCACCGGCTTTGCAGGCAGACATGATCATTGCCTGCACGGATGAGGTCGTTCCGCCAACCATAAAAAACGCATCTGCCGCGCCGAATGCTTTTGCGGCGAGTTCCTCGGCCTCACGTATTACAGAAACGGGATGGCAGAGGTTGTCGAGGGGTTTCATGGAGTTTACGTCGGCCTTCATGCAGGCCTCGCCCAGAAACGCTGTGAGTTGCGGTGTGCCACGTCCGGCCTTGTGACCCGGTACGTCAAACGGCACTACACGCTTTTTCATATGTGCAGACAATGCCTCATAGATAGGGGCACGATCCTGCCTATTATCAGTTACTCGCATCACAGCCGCCCCCGTTAAAATACATTGCTGCCGCTGAATATCTCGATCATTTCCTTACGCAGGCTGTTCGTGATCTCAAGACGCTGCTTCGGTGCGATCTCGTAGACATCAGCATTAAACAGATAGTTTTGAAGGATGATATCCTTTATCAGCATCTTGGTATGGAATATGTTTGACTGATATACATTTACGTCGATCGCATCATAGCTTTTGAGGGTCTTTTTATCTATAAAGTCCTGTATCGATGTTATATCGTGATCGATAAAATATTTCTTGCCCGACATGTCCCGTGTAAAGCCCCTGACACGATAGTCGATCGTGATGATATCTGAATCGAAGCTGCCGATCAAAAAGTTCAGCGCGGCGAGCGGCGAAATCATGCCGCAGGTCGATACATCGATATCCACGCGAAACGTCGTGATCGCGTTATCGGGATGATATTCGGGGTAGGTGTGGACGGTGACATGGCTCTTGTCGAGGTGCGCGAGTATTGTTTCGCGGTCGGCGGCGTAGCGGCCCTTGTTGCAGGACTGGTCCACGAGCTCGTGCGGCAGTGCCTCCTCGGTGATTAATATCGTCACGGACGCACCCTGTGGGTCGTAGTCTTGTTTTGAGATATTGAGCACATGCGCGCCGATGATCTCCGTGACCTTACATAGGATGTTCGTGAGGCGGTCGGAATTGTATTGTTCATCGATGTATGCGATGTAATCCCGTTGTTCGCGTTCGCTCTTTGCGTAGCAGACGTCATAGATGTTGAAGCTCAACGTCTTTGTGA
>CAZUNC010000198.1:0-4013 GCA_964621475.1 uncultured Defluviitaleaceae bacterium
GTGGCGTAAAGGATTTGCAATCCGTTGTTACCTTTTTACCGCGATATATATAACCCGCGAAATATAACCATGAAATGATAAATGAGCTTATAAACGAGAAGTTGATTAAATTATTATTAAATACACTGGAGAAAAGATTGCCGATCAGATCGCTAAACACCGGGTCGGCCGAAATAAGCAGAACAACTATAAACATCAGCACGGGAACAGAAATCACGATACCGATCAAGACCTTCATGAATGCAGAGGATTTTCTGCCGTTATTTTTACCGGGTAGGATGCTACGGACAGCCAACACAGGGACGAGCCAGTTGCCGGTCATGACACCCAAAAACACCGGTGTATCAAATATGCTGCGCTGTTCCTGCATCGCTGAGAATGTGAATGCAGCAAACAGTATAAACATCATAATAACATTGCTATAGGTAAATAGATTTTCGGAAAAGATGAAGTTAAATAGCGATATAATCACGATGGGTATAACCCAGATAAAAGCCCGTTTATTTTTAAACATACCTAACTGCTTAAGTGTAATGGTTAAAGTCAGAAGCGCTATCGGGCAAAAGACTGCAAGCGATAATAACGGCATCGTTCGGGAGCTACTAAAGCATATGGCATATATAATGGCCAATATGCCCGCGGATAATAAATAAACGGTGGCCTCGTTACGGCTCAAAACTATCTTGGGTTTGATTGCCGCAGGTTTTACCTCTGGTTGACCATCCTCTGGATGATTATTGGCTGCCTGTATATCTTCATTCATCGTCTACGTCCTCCTCTTTGATTTCTCCGTTCCATTCCAAGATATCACCGGGCTGGCAGCTTAACACCTTGCATATCTGCTGTAGTGTGGAAAAGCGTATGGCCTTTGCCTTGCCGGTCTTTAATATCGATAGATTGGTTGTGGATATTTTAGTCTTTTCCGAGAGCTCGTTCAGGCTCATTTTACGTTTGGCCATCATTACATCGAGGTTTACAACGATCATCGCCGCACCTCCTATATGGTCAAGTCGTTTTCGTCTTTGTATTCCACGGCCTTTTTAAATAGGCCTGCCATGACGATAAACAGAAAGCCCGCGATCAGGAAGATGTAACCGATCGCAAACGTGAGCATGGTTGGGTTAAAATACATCAGAACAAAAAACATCAGTGAGATAATAAACGAACTGATGGCGATCCGCCTTAGGCCCGTAACGTTCTTTTGGACAAACGGGTTTTTGTTATGGATGGTCTTAAGCATGCTGATCAGTTGCCAGATGATGCAGAGTGTGCATATACCGCACGGTGTGATCAAAACGACACAAGCCCAGTAATAAATGCTGTTGTGATAGAAATACCATCCGAAATACCGTTTCAATATAAAACTCAGAAACACAGTCACAAATAAGCCGATCACAAAGGTTATCTGCAGACATATCCGCAATGCTTTAGATAGGCCTTCGAGCTCAAGTAATTTCATAGGCTGCCTCCTCAAATGAATTTTTCATATAATATTCCATGCAAGATACGAATGTCAACATAAAATTAACGAATATCATAAAATATATTACGTTGGACAAAAAAGGACTTCCACAGATAAAGCCTTTAATGGCAATATCTATAGAAGTCCGTAATAATCCACACAAATCCGTGGTGTAGGTAATTAATTAATTCCGGCACTATCATCGGGCAGCCCCGAGGGCCTCTCCGGCAAGCCGTTTAAAACATCCTGCAGGTTCTTTGCGTTCATTAACATCTCCATCGTCGGTATATCCGGTGTGGCATATATCCCGTCAAAGAGGTATTCGTCGTACTGCGGTCGGTTTGGGAACGCCAAAACGGGCTCGTCCAATGAAAACTGCGCGTTTTTACCGTTTGTGTTGCCCCGAGCATCGACCTGTATCCATTTCCCGTCGAGATATATGGCATTCAGGCAATGTAGGCAATATCCAAGCGCATCATCTTCGGCCAGTGTAATGTGTTGAAAGCGAAAGCCGGTTGGTATGCGTTGGGAGCGAAGCAGTGCCGCCAAGAGATTAGCCTTTGCATGGCATATACCGGTCCCAAACTTTAACACGTCCGAGGCTATGCATGTGATCACCGACGCATTGCAGTCAAATGAATGCGGTATCTCGTCCCTCACATATTCATAGGCCACCCGCGCCTTTTCAATGTCTGACATATCGCTGTTAAAAAGCTCGGCGGCCTTTGTTGCGATTATATCCGCTGTGTAGTCTATATAAATGCTATGCTCTAAAAATTTATATATCATTATACGTTTATAAATGAATCAACGATCTCGATGAGCCGTCCTATCTCGGGCTTAGAGAGCTGCTCGTTTGCTCCGAGTTCCTTGCCCTTCAGATACATCTCCTCATTTATCAGCGATGAAAAGATAACGACCGGTATATGCTTTAATACATCGTCTTCCTTGACGAGCTTTGTGAGGCGGTGACCATCCATCTTCGGCATCTCGATATCGGTGATCAATACGGACACGCGGCTCCTAAGGTCGGGCGTATGTCTGAGTGATTGCAGGAAATCCCATGCCTCGGCACCGTTGTCAAATTTAACTACATTCAGATATCCGGCCTTGTGCAAGCAGTCTACGATCATCTTTGATAGCAGAGCGGAGTCCTCTGCGATTACGATCGGTGAATTGTTCTTGTCACGATCGGCATACTTGTCTACCTCGTGCGGTTGTATGCTCGTGGACGGTGATATGTCTGCGACGATCTTTTCAAAGTCCAATATCGTGATCAAGCGTCCGTCATACTGCGCGATACCGGTCGCAACACCCTCTTGGCCTCCGTAGATGGTCTTATCCGGTTTTTCGATAGCGGTCCAGGATATGCGGTCTATGTCTACGACCGTGTGAACACGAAACGCTATATTCATGCGATTGAAATTGGTGAGGATAAATAATGTCTTTTCGGGAGTGATGGAATCAAGGTTCAGGTATTTGGGCAGGTCTACAACCGTGATAACCACGTCACGGGGTTTAAATACCCCCTCTATAGCCGGATGCGAAAGGGGCATGGGCTTGACGGGGGCCGGCAGCATGATCTCGTCGACCTTCGCTACGTTAATGCCAAAGGTATTGCCTCCGATGGTAAATTCCATTATTTCGATTTCATTTGTACCTGACTCAAGCAAAATCTCTGTCTTAACGGGTTTTGCCATTTTTATCCCCTTTCATATCAAAAGATTTGTCTCAGGACATTAACTGCGTCCGTTCAAATGTGTTTTTATAACCTTTGAGATATCGTCGCAGGAGGCCTGCACACAAACGCCACCCATGTCATATGCGACCTTCGGCATGCCATAAACGACGCTGCTGTCCTTGTCCTGCCCGATCGTATGAGAACCCTTTTGGCGCATCGATAGCATACCCTTTGCACCGTCCTGCCCCATACCCGTCATGATAATGCCGATCGCATCCTTACCGGCGCTCTGCGCACAGGATTCGAACAGCACGTCGACGGACGGACAGTGTCCGCTGACCTTTTCGCCCGGAGCACAGGTCACATAATATTCCCCGCCGCGTTTTACCACGCGCATTTGCATGCTGCCCGGTGCGACGAGCACACGACCGCGGATGATCTTATCGCCGTCCTGGGCCTCCTTGCCGCTCATCGGACAGGTATTATTTATACGGTCCGCATACATCTTTGTAAACCCGGCGGGCATATGCTGTACGATCACGATGCCTGGTGTGTGTGGCGGCAGGTCCTTCAGTACCGCAACGGTAGCCTCGGTGCCGCCCGTTGACGCGCCGAGCGCTATAAAAATTTTGTCGAATATCGGCAGATCCTTAAGCCCTGAATTGGCAGTGCCCAAGCCCGCATTTGCGACGGTCGGCAGGCTGCGCGGCATACGTACCTTTGCGGTGGAGGCTACGATGATTTTGGCTGCGATGTCCGCAATGAATTGTTGCTTTGCACCGCTGTCATTCTGGCCGGTCGGCTTCCTGACAAAATCCACCGCGCCAGATGATAACGCCTCAAACACGCTGATATTCAGAGAGCTGACGA
>CAZUNC010000199.1:0-3966 GCA_964621475.1 uncultured Defluviitaleaceae bacterium
GGGTGACATCGGTACAAACTTCGCAAAACGTGTGAGTGCGTTAGGCGCAGAGGTTAGGGGAGTAAAGCGGAACAAAAGCCCAAAACCCGATTATCTGTCCGCTTTATATACATCAGAGGAGCTCGACATAACGATTTCTGATGCCGATGCGGTTGTACTCTGCTTGCCGTCCACACTTGAGACACAGCACATCATAGACAAAAAGCGCCTCGGTCTGATGCCATCCTCTGCGATACTGATGAATGTAGGCAGGGGTTCGGCTATCGACCAAGACGCCTTGGTAGAAGCTTTAAATAATGAAAGAATTGGCGGCGCCGTGCTCGACGTGACTGTACCCGAGCCTTTACCGGACGATCATCCGCTTTGGACAGCCAAGAATTGTTTTATAACCCCGCATGTTTCGGGCACGACCTCATTGGCACTCACATGCGAATACATCGTCAATATCTTTTTAGATAATCTAAAGTCTTATGTATCCGGTGGAGCCCTCGAGCATGTTGTGGATATGAAAGCAGGGTATTAGGGATTTAGCTTAGAACCAGTCACCGAAGCCCATCTTCTCAAGGTTATCCTTGCTGATCTTCATACATTCGAATACCTCACGCTCGTATGGCATATCCTGCTCTACGATAAAGTATTCGCTGCCGCACTCAAGTCCTGTCTCGATGATTTCCTTCATCGGCAGGGAACCCTCGCCAACCTCAGCGAATTGCACTACATCGCTAAACGCTGCAAAGAACGCCCGGATATCCGATGGATTTTCGGGCATTTTTAATGCACCGATACGGTAATCCTTTAGGTGTAGCAATTTCAAACGGCCTTTGTAACCCTTGATAAATGACACCGGGTTTTCGCCACCGCGCTGTATCCAGTGCACATCAAGCTCAAAGCACAGGTACTCTGTGTTGTCGCGGATGATGTCGAGTAGGTATTTACCGTCGTATTTTAGGAATTCTACATGATGGTTGTGATAATAGAGCGCTATACCGTGCTCATTTAAGCGTTTGGCCATATCCTCACAGCGTTGTATAAATTGCATCGCAAGCTCCTTGCTCGTCATAAACATCGGTGGCATCATGCCTATACGCAGATATTTACAGTCGAGGGTCTTGCAGTCGCTCAGATACTTATCGAAGTCTGTAGTGAGAAACGATCCCGGCTGCCCCGGAACCATCGGCTCCAGATCAGCGGATAAAGCCGCGATCTTTATATCAAAGTCATCGCATGCTCTTTTCATGTCGGCAACATTCTCAGGTGTCATCGGTATCATCGATGGTTCGATGCAATGAAATCCGACCTCTGCAACCTTTTTAAAGGTCTCATATACACCTATCTGTCCCACCATCTGTGCGAGCGGGAACGTTTGAACACCTATCTTACCCTTCTGCATAGAAATTCCTCCCATACTTATATGATTCCATTTACCTTATGGCACATCGCATAATGATTTGGTGTTATCTCTCTATATTCGGGATTTTGTTGTTTGCAAACGTCCTTTGCGTACGGACAGCGCGTATGAAAACGGCAACCCGACGGTGGATTGGCCGGTGAAGGGATGTCACCCTGCAAGATAATACGCTGTTTCTTGTCGCGCTCATCCGGATCGAACGAAGGCGCAGCCGAAAGCAACGCCTCTGTATACGGATGCAAAGGGGACGAAAAGATATCGGCCTTCGTGCCCTTTTCAATGATCTCACCCAGATACATGACGGCGATCTCGTCGCTGATGAACTTCACTACAGAGAGGTCATGTGTTATGAACATATATGTGAGCCCGAAATTCTCTTGGGCTTCCTTTAACAGATTAATAATCTGCGACTGTATGGAAACGTCGAGCGCGGACACCGCCTCATCACAGACGATGAATTCGGGTGAGATCGCGAGTGCACGTGCGATACAGATACGCTGACGTTGACCGCCCGAAAATTGATGCGGATAACGATTTGCCTGTTCGGGAAACAAGCCGCACTTGCCGATAATGTCGACGACCTTATCAATCATTTCACGCTTATTGCGTACGAGCTTGTGCTCGAGCATTGCTTCGCCGACTATCTCATACACAGGTAGGCGTGGGTTCAACGAGCTATACGGGTCCTGGAAGATAATTTGCATCTTTGTACGCAGTTTCTTTGTTTCAGCCTTGCTCAGATTAAAGATGTTCTTACCGTTGTATTCGACTGAACCATCTGTCGCGTCCAAAAGCCTCAATATCGTTCGTCCCAGTGTGGATTTCCCACAGCCAGACTCACCTACGATGCCCAGAACCTTTCCCTTTTGTATGTCAAATGATACATTGTCTACTGCCTTTGTATGTCCTACGGTCTTTTGAAAAACACCGGACTTTATCGGAAAATATTTCTTTAGGTTTCTTACTTTTATCATTGCTTCGCTCAATCTGTTCACCGTCCTCTCATCACTTAGCGTACAACCAGCACGCAACTGTAGTGCTGCCGTCTGTCGTATCAGTCGGAAAACCCGTTTTACATATATCCATTGCTCTTTCGCAGCGCGGATGGAACGGACAGCCCGACGGCTTGTTATTGAGGTCGGGAACATTACCCGGTATGACCTTGAGCCTTGTTTCACTCGTGTGCATATCGGGCTTTGAGTTCAATAAGCCTTGTGTATATGGGTGCTTTGGTTTCTTAAATAGATCCGACACATTTGCGGTCTCGACAACCTTACCGGCGTACATGACCATGACGCGGTCACACATCTCGGCAATGACACCGAGGTCATGTGTGATGAATATGATGGAGGTCTCTGTCTTAGACTTGAGCTCGTTCATGAGATCCAATACCTGCGCCTGTATAGTAACGTCCAATGCGGTTGTAGGTTCGTCCGCGATCAAAAGCTTTGGTTCACAGGCTAAAGCCATTGCGATCATGACACGCTGACGCATGCCCCCGGAAAGCGCGAACGGGAAGTCGTTCACGACCTTTGTGGGGTTTGGTATCTTGACAAGCTCGAGCATACGCACACTCTCAGCCAAGGCGTCTTTCTTTGTCATTCCCTTATGTAAGATCAACGCTTCACCTATCTGATCACCGATACGAAAGACCGGGTTCAATGAGGTCATTGGTTCCTGAAAGATAAACGATATTTTGTTTCCTCTGATACTGCGCAGCTCGTCGTCCGAGATCGTTAGCATATCCTTGCCGTCAAAGAGTATCTGGCCACCCTCATAACGTCCTGGAGGGGTTTCTACGAGACGTACCGTTGACATACAGGTGATGCTCTTTCCGCAGCCCGATTCTCCGACTATACCGAGGGTTTCACCCTCATTAACATGAAAACTCACATCGTCTACGGCCTTCACCACACCGTTTTCGCCGTAGAAGTAAGTTTTTAGATTTTTATATTCAATTACTTTATTTGCCATATTTGTCTCCTTTCCGTTAAGTGTTACCGTTTTAGCGTTTCATCTTGGGATCGATCGCATCGCGCAAGCCGTCGCCTAAGATATTAAAACACATAACGGAAATGAAGATGCATAACCCGGGTGGTATCCAGTACCACCATTTACTTTGGATAACGATGATGTTGCGGGCATCCTGAATCATATTACCCCATGTGGGCGTGGGGGGGGAAACACCGAGCCCCAAAAACGACAGCGCTGTCTCCGTGAGTATTACCGAGGCCATGCCCAAGGTCGCATAAACGATGACATATGCGAGCACATTTGGAAACAAGTGCTTAAATAAGCGACTAAAATCACTGATACCGAGCGCTTCGCAGGCCTCCATGAACTCAAGGTTTCTCAGTGTGAGTATCTGACCGCGCACAATACGTGCGATTGATGGCCACGACAGCATCGCGAGAACAAATATAAGCGTCGGGATCGAATTGCCCAATATAGAAACGACTGTGATACAGATCATTAAAAACGGAAAACTCATAAATATCTCGGCCAGACGCATCAAGATCGTATCGACGATACCGCCATAATATCCCGCGATAGCACCT
>CAZUNC010000200.1:0-3924 GCA_964621475.1 uncultured Defluviitaleaceae bacterium
TTTATGCAAAAAAGGAAGAGAACCTGATGAGCTTACGTTATATAACCGGCGTACCACGCAGCGGTAAGACATATCACTGTATCCGGCGCATGCTCGATGCGCCCGAAACTGCATCAGAACGCCGTTATCCGGTCATTTACATCGTGCCGGAGCAGTTCACGATGACCGCCGAGCGCATGCTGCTCGCGGCTAAAGCAGAGCTAAACAACCAAAGCTCCGGTGTCGCGTTTTCGCATATACAGGTCCTGAGCTTTCAACGGCTCGCGTTCTATCTATTTTCAAAGACCGGTGCGGCCGCGGGTACGTTCATCGATGACGTGGGTAAATCCATGCTGCTGCGCAAGCTCGTATACGGGCTTCAGCGTGAGCTCTCGGTATACGGTTCGTCGGGTGACAAGCCCGGCTTCATCGAAAACCTCTCGTCCGCCATAAACGAGTTCTTCCGCTACGGTGTAAAGCCCGAGGCCCTTTCAGGTACATCAAACCCAAAGCTCTCAGACATATCTTTGATCTTTGACCACTATATGCGTTACATACGCAACAATTATATCTCACACGACGAGGTTCTCGACCTGTGTGCCGCAAAGCTCGATACCGAGAATATATTCGAGCATGCTCAGGTATATATCGACGGCTTTTATAGCTTCACACCGCAGGAGGAACACGTGATCGCGCGTTTGGCCAAGTCTGCGGAGGTGTATCTGACCATCACGCTCGACGAGGCGTTGAACCGCTTTACAAACCCCGTATTCACAGACCCCTACTTCGAATCCAAGCTCACGATAAATCGCCTGACACGTCTCGCATCCGAATACGGCTTTAGTCTTTGCGAACCCGTATTGTTTGAGCCTCGCGTCTCACAGACGGAGCTTGCGATCAGATACGCCCCCGAGCGTTACGCGGAGATTACGGCTGTATGTCATGAGATTCTGTCCTTGGTCAAAGATCAAGGCTACCGATATAGGGATATCGCTGTATTGGCCGGGGATGTTTCTTTGTATGAGAGCGTGCTGCGCCCGCTGTTCGCGCGTTACGACATCCCGATGTTTATCGATATCAAGCCTGACATACTCTCCCATCCGCTCACCGAAATGATCCGAGCCTTGCTCGACATGGCTTTATTTAGGCGTTCGTATGAATCTATGTTCCGGTTCCTGCGTACGGGCTTTACAGATCTATGCATGGACGAGATCGACAAGCTCGAGAACTATGTACTTGCATATGGGATAAAGTCTTACAAATGGCAAATGAGCGAATGGACCTATGGCTTGTCAAACGAGAACGCACGATGGGATTTTGAGGAGTTGCATCGAGCTAAATCACATATTGAAGCGGTTCTACGCCCCGTAAACACGTTGCTCGAAACAGACCGCAAGCATCCGCTCAAGGACTTTGCGGTGATGATATTTGAGTTGCTGTTGGGTTTGAATGCGCCCGACAAACTGACCGAGCAAGCCGCGCGCTTGGATATGTCCAAAGGCGGCGACGCGTTTGCCCGTGAATACGCGATGCAGTATACGCAGGTCTGGGGCAAAATATGCCATGTGTTTGATCGGATGGTTGAAATCATGGGTGACGAGCCCGTCAGCGTGAAGGAGTTTTCGACGATCGTAAATGCGGGGCTTGCGTCGATGGATATGGGATTGATACCGTCTACGCTTGACCAAGTGATCATTGCTGATCTGAACCGCTCCCGACTGCCCGACGTAGAGATTTTGCTCGTGATCGGCGCAAATGACGGCCTGCTGCCCGCTCCGCCCTCAGAGAGCGGATTGCTGACAGAGGATGAGCGCGAGATGCTCAGTACCGCTGGTGTTGAGCTTGCTCCCGATATGCGCAGACGCAGCATGGCCGATATGTTTGCGCTACGCTGCGCACTCGCAAAGCCGCGGAAGAAACTGATGTTTTTCTATAGCCTATCGGACGCGTCGGGGAAGGCGTTACGCCCAGCAGGGATTGTCAATACGATCTGTTCGGGACGAAAGATCGATCATGTCAGTGTGGCGGATCGCGGTGTTTTATCTACATCCGCTCGCGCTTCGGTACCCGATCCGGACAGGCTGCTACGACCAAGGCTATCGCCGGACACTGTAGACCGCACATACGGCCAAAACCTCTTGATGGGTATATCACGGCTCGAGGCATATAGGGCATGTCCGTTCGCGTTTTTTATGCAATACAACCTCTCCGCATACAGACGCAGGATATACCAGGTCGAGAGCGTAGACATCGGCAACATGTATCACGACGTGCTCGAGCGCTTCGACCGCAAGCTCGCCGAGACCGGCGAGGCTTGGCGCGTCATTGATATGGAGCGCATATCCGAGCTTGTGGATATCTGTATGACCGATATGAACATTGTTTCGGACGAGAACGCATTCCTGGGCTCAGCTCGTAACAAGTACCTACTCGAACGCATACGCCGCGTCTCTAAGCGCTCGATCTGGGCGTTGTCCGAGCATATTAAGCGCGGACGTTTCGAGCCGTTCGCGACGGAGTTTGAGTTCTCGACGCTGACCGGCATAGAGATCGACCTAGGCCGCGACCATAACGGCAACACGCGCAAGCTCGTGCTTACAGGGCGTATTGACCGTATCGATATATTCGATGCCGGTAACGATATGTGTTATGTAAAGGTCATAGATTACAAATCCGGCTCCACCCGTTTCAGCCTCGAGGATGTCTACCTGGGTATGCAGCTGCAGCTATTGACATACATCAATGCGTTTATAGAAAACGGTAAGACGATATTCGGGGACGCGTTCAAATACAAGCTTATGCCCGGAGGCGTGTTCTATTTCAATATAGCTGATCCGATCGTGGATTATACGGACAGCCATACACGCGACGATGCACGCAGCGATTTTTTGTTAAAGTCATTTAAGATGTCCGGGCTTGTATCCGCCGATCCGGAGGTTGTAAAGGCCTTGGATATAAACATCGAGACCGAGCGCCAGTCACCGATCATACCGGTATATATGAAAGCGGATGGCAGCCTCGGTGCGAACTCGTGCGTCAAGACCACGGACGAATACAAGCTGTTACTTTCGTATGTAAAAGACACACTCGCACAGATTGGCAAGGATATACTCTCGGGCGAAATAAAACCGCTGCCCGTAAAAACTAAAACAGGCAGCGGCTGTGATTATTGTGAATATAAAGCAATATGCGGGGCAGAAGCATAGACTACCACTCCCTGATGACCTCTATGGCCTTATGAAGCTGTGTGTCCTTGTCCTCGGGTACATCAAAGATGGTCTCCTGGAGTTCCTCCGGAAGCTCGACGACGAACTCGGGGATGATGCCCTCACCGTGTATACAAATGCCCTTCGGCGTGTAATACTTCGCTATCGTGACCTTTACGGCTGTGCCGTCCGAGAGCGGGTATAGGTTTTGAACGATGCCCTTGCCGAAGGTCTTTGTGCCCACGAGCTTACCCACGCCGTAGTCCTTTACCGCGCCCGCCAATATCTCTGATGCGCTCGCGCTGTTTTCGTTCACGAGCACTGTTAGCGGAATTTGGATCTTTGTATCATCCGAATAGTTATATTCCTTATTACCGTTCTTGTCCTCGGTGTAAACGATGACCCCAGATGGTACGAGCATATCCGATATCTTTGTTACGACATCCATGAGCCCACCCGGATTGTTTCGCAGATCTATCACGAGCCCTTTTACGCGCTGTGCCATCAGGCCGTCATATGCTTTTTTGAACTGATCGAGCGTCACACGTTCAAACGATGATATCCGTATGTATCCGATGTCCCCGTCTACGATCTTTGCATCTACGGTTGGGATGGATACCTTTGCGCGTGTGAGCTTCATATCGAGCGTCTCGTTCGTCTTGGGCCTGTATACTGTGAGATCAACGGTCGTACCCGGCTCACCGCGCGTGAGGTTCGAGACTTCTTCCAAATCCGCACC
>CAZUNC010000201.1:0-3865 GCA_964621475.1 uncultured Defluviitaleaceae bacterium
GGTGCTATCGTGAGCGAGGATATCTGCTTCTTACCCGTTATTACGACCTTTACAGCGCCGCCGCCTGCCGTGACCTCCAGCGTCTTTGTCTCCAGATCCGCTTGCATCTCGGTCATCTGCTTCTGCAGCTGTTGTGCTTGCTTCATTAAGTTGTTCATGTTCATCCCGCCGAAATTCATCCCGCCGGGCATTCCGCCTTGTTTCTTTGCCATATGGATTCCTCCTGAAAAATATTTAACTATAAAATGTCATCAAACAGTATACGAATATAGTCCATACGTTCATAAAGCACACGATCTACATAAACACTATTCATCTCAAATCTGTAGAAAATCAAGTATCTTTCACAAACGATGTATCTATAATTACTTGTTATGTTTAACCTTGCTGAAAGAGGTGAGCCTGCTTCCGGAAAATAGCGTAGGCTTTGAATAGATTCAAATATAGCTTTTGATATTCTTTCCGATGGTGAAATATTGTGTAATTCACATGCAATATATTCTTTAATTCGTTTAATATCTTCTTGCGCGACTGGTGAAACATAGACCATTATTCATATGTCTATTCCAAGTTCATTTGCAGCTTCTTCTATGCTGAGCCAGCCATCTGTTTGGCCCGATAACCTGCCCTTTTCAAGATCATTTAATAACTCGGTGCAGGCAATCTTCTGTTTATAATCGTTAATGTCTAATAAAATGTACTTACTCTTACCGTTATGTGTGAGCAGTACAGGATTGCCTATATTAATATCAGATAGAACTTCCTCGTAATTATGCAAATCGCTTACCATTTTTTCCTTCATAACATGCCTCCGCAACTCAATCAAATCTTCCTACGCTTGGCATGCTCCGCTTGGGTAATTCATTCCCCTCAGTCGAGCGGAATACCAAGTTGTGCATAGTGCCGCCCTCCGGCTGTCCTATGCTTTCGGATATTACCGCTTGTATGTCCGCGGCGTGGTCACGCGCATATTTAAGTGAAGAGGGTTTTGTACTTATTGTTATCGTATCCGCACCTGTATAAACAGCCGAGCTGTCCATCAGCATTGTTTTGAGCGGGTTGCGCAGTTTGGAAACGATTTGCGTCCAGTTCTTGACCTCGCCTGAAGGAGATGTCGTAGCGGAAACAGGCCTGGGAGCCGGGACAGACGCCGAAGCCGAAACGGGGACTGTAACCGGAGCAGCTGCTGTTGCGGAAACGGGGGCCGAAGCAGGACTGGGCTTACGCGCAGCGGCCTGGGCTACCGGCTTCGGGGACGGTGTTGCCGCCGAACCCGAACTCGACACCCCGGAGCCCGACTCCAACGCTTCAATCCGCTTCGTGAGATCGGCCAGTGCATCGGTCATACCCGTGCAGATTTTAAGTGCCGTGACCTCGAGCATGATGCGTGGGTTCTGCGCATAGCGCAGTTGGTTCTGCAGCGCTGAAAATGTGCTTATATAACCTATCAACGTATCGCTCGGGATATTTGCGGCGAAGCTGCGTAGCTTTTCTATACGTTCGGGTGAGAGATCCAACGCGCCGGACGTGTCTGTGTCCGTCAATAGCTTCACAACGAGTAGGTTTCGCAGATGCTGCAGCAGGTCCGCAACAAATGCGGAGACATCACGCCCGTTTGCGATCAGCTCGCTGATGATGCTTAAAGCCGAGGACCCATTGCGTTTCGCGAGCGCATCGGTATAGTCGAACAGCACGGATGTATCGGCGGTGCCGAGCAGCCGGTGAACCATTTCAAGCGTGATATTCTCAGCTGCATATAACGAAATACATCTGTCTAATATGCTCAGTGCGTCCCTCATCGCTCCGTCCGATACGAATGCGATATACGCAAGCGCTTCGTCCGTGATCGTTACGCCCTCTGAGACATTCGTATCCTGCATGTATTCCTTCAGCGTCTGTATCATATCGGCAGAGGTGATGCGCCGGAAGTCAAAACGCTGGCAGCGGGAGAGTATCGTAGCCGGGAGCTTTTGCGGATCGGTAGTGCAGAGGATGAACACGACAAATGCGGGTGGCTCCTCAAGGGTCTTCAGCAGCGCGTTAAACGCGCCTGCCGAGAGCATATGCACCTCGTCGACGATATAGACCTTGTAACGTGCGTCGGTCGGCGGATACTTGACCTCCTCGCGTAGGTCGCGGATGTTGTCCACGCCGTTATTACTCGCCGCGTCTATCTCTACGACACTCAGCGACCTGTTTTCGAGTGCCGCCGAGCACGAAGCGCAGGTATTGCAGGGCTCACCGTTATTAGGGGTCATGCAATTGATCGCGCGAGCGAATACCTTCGCGGTTGATGTCTTGCCCGTACCCCTGGTCCCGCAAAACAAGTACGCATGCGAGATACGCCCGTTTTTGACGGAGTTTGTGAGCGTGCGCACGATATGCTCCTGTCCTATTACGTCCTCAAAGGTCTTCGGACGCAGCCGTCTGTATAATGCCGTGTACATTAATCCAACTCCTTTATCAATCCCGTCCTGTAAGCGTGTAGCAGTTCCTTCAAATCCTCTATCTCTTGAATGATCTCGGCGCCTGTGTCCGTATCGGACACATTCTTGTCTTGTGGCAGACGTTCAATGTATCGCATGTTTGTGACCATCTCCCTACCTGAGGCGACGGCCTCGCCCATAGATACGAACGGCTCATGCGCTGCGAGACAGAGCCCATGCGCGTTGAATATAAGTGTATATCCGGCTATCCCGGTCACCGGGTAATAGGCCTTCGCAAAGCCGCCGTCTATAACGATCAACCGACCATTAGCCTTAACGGGGTTTTCGCCGCCCGTAAGGCGCACGGGCACATGACCGTTGATGATATGCGCATTCTCGCCGTCGAGCCCGAACGACGCGAGTATCCTATCGCAAACCAATGCGTCGTCGCGATAGCTATAATAATGATTCTTTGGCTCCGAAATGAGCTCGGCGTAATCTGCGCTGTCTCTTTTAATGAAATACCGTTCAAAGGTCGTCATGCGGTCCTTGCCGTAGAGAGGGGAATCCTTGCCGCACCAGAGATACCACATCAGGTCCAAGGCAAAGCGCTTTTCGGGTGCACCGTCGGGCAGAAACGCACCACGCCGTACCAGATCCTCGAGGTAATCCAGCAGATCTCGGCCCGCATATGACATGTTGCCGATACTCACGTATTTCAATCGACCCTCCGCATCAAGCGGCACACAGCCGTGAAACAGTAGGTTCGAGTTAAAGATCTTGTACATACTGCCCTTGTTGAATAGGAAGCGTACATGCTTTTGGAGCTTGTCGCTGTTTACAAACCCTCGCCTGAGCTTTTGTATCACATCACGCTCGTCTGCTGTGAGCGCAAACGGCTCTACCTCTGAAACAGTCGGCAAATAGGTATCATTGAGTGTTTCCCTCACACGTGGCTCGAATATGCGGTTGAGCCAGAGCATGTCGGACATCTCGAATTCGGGGTGATTGTTTATGATACGGGCCTCGCACTTGAACTGGATCACGGTGATGGCCTTGTGCATCTTAGAGATCAATGCGATCTCAGCGTCACTGAGGCCGATCGTGTTGTCCGGCATGAACGAAGCGCAAGGGTCATCCGCATATGTTTCCATTGCAAAGGTCGCGAGCGGTATCAGGTTGATGCCGTAACCGTCCTCGAGCGTATGCAGGTTGTTGTGTTTTGCGGAGAGACGGATCACATTCGCGATCAATGCCTCGGAGCCGAGTGCTGCGCCCATATGGCTGATGTCATGATTGCCCCACTGGATATCGATCGAATGATAGGAACAGAGTATCTCCATAACCTTATCCGCGTGCTTGCCGCGGTCGAAGATATCACCGATCACATGCAGATGATCGATCGCAAGGTGTTGTATTAAATAGGATATCTCGATGAT
>CAZUNC010000202.1:0-3776 GCA_964621475.1 uncultured Defluviitaleaceae bacterium
ACGCGGGAAATGCTCTGCCCGTTTCCGCAACGCGCGAAAAGCCCCTACGCCTGCCGCGCGTTACGGAAGCCACGCTGAAGCGTCATTACGCGCGCCTTGAAGCGGAGGCTTACGGTGTACATTCAGGGGTATACCCGTTGGGATCGTGTACGATGAAGCATAACCCGTACCTGAACGAATATCTTGCGTCACTCAAAGGCTTTTCGGGCGTTCATCCGCTGCAACCCGATGAAAGTGTACAGGGCTGTCTCGAGGTTTTATATCTGGCGCAGCAATATCTCTGTGAGATCACGGGTATGGATGATATGTCACTGCAACCGGCTGCGGGTGCGCATGGCGAATATACCGCGATGATGATGATCAAAGCGTATTTTTCGGATCAGCCGCAGCGTAAGGAGATCATCGTACCCGATTCGGCGCATGGAACCAATCCCGCGTCCGCGAAGATGGCGGGCTTTGATGTTGTGAGCCTGCCGTCCGGGGCTGATGGATATGTTGATACGGATGCGCTGCGGAAACTGGTTTCGGAAAAGACCGCCGGGCTCATGCTGACCAATCCGAATACATTGGGATTATTTGAAAAGGATATACTTGCGATAACGGATATCGTGCACAAGGCGGGTGGTCTTGTATATTACGACGGGGCCAACCTGAACGCGATTATGGGTAAGGTTCGCCCGGGGGATATGGGCTTTGACGTCGTACATTTGAACCTGCACAAGACCTTTTCAACCCCACATGGCGGCGGCGGACCCGGCAGCGGTCCGGTCGGCTGTAAGCAGATACTCGCAAAATATCTGCCCACGCCGAGGATACAGTGCACAGACGGGATGTACCATATCGGTAATGATGCGGCAGATAGCATTGGGCGTGTGAATGCGTTCTTTGGGCATTTCTCTGTCGTTGTAAAAGCGCTCGCCTATATATTGGTTAACGGATCGGATGGTTTAACCAAGGTGTCGGAGCGCGCGGTCTTGAATGCAAATTATCTGATGAAGCGTCTCAGTGAGTGTTTCGAGATTGCGATTGACGAACCTTGTATGCATGAGTTTGTACTCACGATGGCAAACGATCCGGATCATAGGACCGCAATGGATGTTGCAAAGGCCTTGATCGGTAAGAGGTTGCACCCACCGACCGTTTATTTCCCGCTGATCATAAAGGAAGCTCTGATGATCGAGCCCACGGAAACAGAGTCAAAAGCGGATCTGGATGCATTGGTGGAGACGTATTGTACGCTGTTTGATGAAGGATATACGCCGATATCGCGTGTGGATGAGGTAAAGGCCGCACGTCAGCCGCATCTGCGGTACCGTTTTGAATAGCCTGGTAAAGAGCGAGAGCCATGACCCTTACGTCAATGTTGCCGTTGAGGAATACCTCACCGGCAATATGGGCGGCAGGGTTTTATTTATATGGCAAAACGCTCATACGATTGTAATCGGTAAGAATCAAGATGCGTATGCCGAATGCTCTGTAGATAGCTTTGTCACCTCAGGTGGGAAAATAGCAAGGCGTTTGTCCGGTGGCGGAGCGGTATATCACGATCTGGGGAATCTAAATTTTAGTTATATTGGGGATGTCGGCAAGGACGGGGCAGAGATTCATGAAAACACCGGTGAATATATAAAAGAGATCAGCCAGATGATCGCTGAGACGATTAAGTCCTTTGGCTTGAAGCCGGAGGTTGGTGGACGAAATGATATTACGATCGATGGCAAGAAATGCATGGGGGCGGCGTGTTACTTCAAGAACGGGCGGTATTGCGTGCATGGTTCCATATTGATAAACACGGATATCGAAAAGATGGTCGATTATCTGACAGTTTCGGACGAGAAGTTGAAGTCAAAAGCTGTGAAATCTGTGCGTTCGAGGGTAGTAAATCTATCGGAACTATGTGTGGACATTACGGTAGCCTCTATGACGCGGGGCCTGGAGGGCTTGGTTTCATGCTCAGATTATGACCTGACATGGAATCAACTGACACAAAAGCCGCAGATGAAACAGCGAGCGATGCATTTTGCAAACGAAGATTGGATATATGGTACAGGTATACGCGGTATCGGATACGATAAATGCTACGCTAAACGCTTCCCATGGGGCGGTATAGAGGTCAGGCGCATGAGCTCCGGAGCTATAAAGGTATATTCGGATACGCTGGACTATAATCTGGTGGTAGAAATGGAAGAGCGGCTGAACAGTTTGCATCCGTGCGATATATCCGATATAGAAGCAGCAGTGGAGCAGATTTCAGCTAACAGATAGGAGGGCGCAATGAGTGAGATGGGAAAAACCTATGATCTTGCCGTTATAGGCGGCGGACCGGGTGGATATGTGGCGGCGATAAGAGCCGCACAGCTCGGGTTAAAGGTCGCGCTGATCGAAAGAGAGCATCTGGGCGGCACATGCCTGAACAAGGGCTGCATACCAACCAAGGCGTTACTGCATTCGGCGCATATGTACAGCGAGGCAAAGCATTCTGCTGAATACGGCATAGATATCGGATTGGCTACATATGACCTCAAGCGTATGCATGAGAAAAAGGATAAGACGGTAGAAACACTGCGTAACGGCATTGAAGGTTTGTTAAAGGCGCATAAGGTGGATGTGATCTATGGAACCGCGACGATATGCGGTTATGCAGACGGCCATTCAAACATATCCGACGATCCTTTGTATGCGGTGGAGGTACAAGCGGCTACTACGGATGCAGAAACCATAGATATAGTTGCCCAACGTATACTGATCGCAACAGGCTCGCGTCCGGCACGACCCGAGCTCTTGATGAAACACCCCAATGCATATACAACCGATGAGTTTCTGGATTGTCCGCACGGCGATCTAAAGAAGCTCGTGATAATCGGCGGTGGTGTTATAGGGGTAGAGTTTGCTACGATGTATTCGAATCTGGACTGTGAGGTCGGTATCATAGAGGTCACAGACAGGGTATTACCGTTCATGGATAAAGAGGTTTCGCAAAAGCTAGCGATGTCGTTAAAGAAGCGTGGCGTAAAGATTCAGACTGGTGTAAATGCGGAAAAGGTATCCGATGTGGTTAAGGAAATGCTTGGGGATGTATCTTCGGGAGATAGCGCGATACTGGTTTCCATTGGGCGCATACCGAATTCTGCCGGGCTGTTTAGTATTGGGTTCGCTGAGCCCGAGATGGAGCGGGGCTTCTTCGTTGTAAACGATCGTTTTGAAACCACGGTTAGAAACATATATGCGATAGGAGATGTCTGCACAAGGCGTGGTGTAAAGCCTGTGATGCTCGCGCATGTGGCTTCGGCGCAAGGAACGGCTGCGGTCGAGATGATCTGCTTGCACACACCGACAGTGGATGTGAATGTTATACCGTCATGCGTATATACAGAGCCCGAGATCGCAAGCATAACCCTCCTCGGGGATAAACCCGCTCGTATAAAGACCGGGAAGTTTCTGATGAATGCCAACGGACGCACGATGATCGAAGGCCAAGGCGGGTTTATCAAGGTAGAGGTCGATGCGGACACGGATCGGATCGTCGGTGCGACATTGATGTGTCCACGCGCTACGGATATGATAGGTGAGCTGATGCTTGCGGTCACGAATAAATTGACGACAAGCCAATTCCTGAGTGTTATGCATGCGCACCCGACCTTCGCGGAGGGTCTGCAGGAGGCTGTAGAGGATGTGAATGGCATGGCAATTCACACGATACCGAAGAGATAAGAGATTGATGAGGACATAAATTGCATACCGTAGCGCCTGCCGCCATATAATGGAATAAATGTATA
>CAZUNC010000203.1:0-3757 GCA_964621475.1 uncultured Defluviitaleaceae bacterium
AATATTGTCTATCGTTTATGTAAGCCCGCGCGGGCATCCTGTTTATCCCCTGTACAGAAGGGTTTTCATAATCACGCATGGCGTTCCTCCTAAAAATAAAGATATAGATAAAAAACTTAAAGATAAAACCTTACCACGGATTTACACGGATGACTTATTCCGTGTAAATCCGTGGTAATAGTTTTTTGTTTCGAATCTTACTTAGTTTTGAGCTTCTCGCTCATTTCCTTGTATGTGGTTGTCCGGTAGTCGTTGACGGACTGGATGCCGATCTTTTCTGCTTCGGCGAGCATCTCGTCGTAGATCTTGTTGAACTCAGCCTCGTCCTTTGCGAGTGCGACACGTGGGATATACTCCTCTACAAGCGATTCGAGGTTATTGTAGATCACGCGCTCGTCGGTATCGGCCTTAGGATAGCAGAGGTCTACGATGTTGGACCAGTTGGCTTTTTTTGTAGCGTCCATAAAGATCTGCTTTGTGGCATCTGTTGCCGCATCATAGAAATATGTGGACTCGCGGATGTAGTCTGTTGCGGATATCAGGAAGCCGATCTCCTTGAAATCGCTTGGGAATGTGCCTGCCTCAAGCGCGTTCTTCGGGCGATCCAGGAGCTTAAAGCCGCCGTCGCCGATCTTTTCCCAGTCTGTGCCCTCAACGCCGAGCTTTGTTACTATCTGATTCTCGGGTTGCTTTGCCCAGTGCAGGAACTTAATAGCGGTTTCTGGGTCCTTGTTCTTGCGGCTGATGAAGAAGCCCGACCAGCCCGATACGCCGATGGTGTAGTTCCATGCATCCGTGAGCGGCAGCTGTACAAAGCTTGCTTCGGGTACGGCCTTTTGCACGTTTGCGGTAAAGCGTTGCTCGTCGTTACCCGCATAGTGGGAAACCATGAACGCCTTGCCATTGTTTACATACTGCATCGTCTGCTCGTCGCTCGTGTATGCGAAGTTCTCGTCCAGGATCAAATCGTTCTGAGCCAATTCATACAGCAGCTTCAGGTAATCGCGGTATTTCGGTGAGGACAATGAATATACAAAGTTACCGGATGCATCCTTGGGCATGTACGGATCATATCCGACAAACTGCGCAAGACCGCTGTATTCACGCATGTTCAGCACCAGCGGGATCATGTCCGGATACTTTTCTTTTACGGACTTTAGCATGTTGATGAAATCGTTCTTGGAATTGACCTTCGGGGAGCCGATCTCCTTGTAGATATCGTCTCTCATGTGCAGCTGGCCGAAGTTCGGGCCGTTTGTATCACTCGAGAGGATCTCGTCTATCGTGTTGAACTCGTTCTTCAGCATGTAATACTTGCCGTCTTTTGAGTAGTTCGCGTTCAACAGCTTGACGGTCTCGGGTATCTGCCAGCTCGGCGTATACTGCGAGATAAGCTCGTCGAGCGGATAACACAGATCGGGATCGGAGAGCTTGTTCAATTTTGCGGAGCTGCCGACCATGATAACGTCCGGCAGATCACCCGATGCGATCAAAAGGTTCAACTGCTCACTGTCTGTGGACTTGGTCATGTCGAAGCTTACACCTGTGAGACGCTCTACCTCGTTCGGTATGATGCCATCATCGAGGCTGTCATACTCGAGCCAGGTTACATCGGCAAAGAACGAGAACTTGACCTTGTTGTTCGGATCAGGGAACTCCGAGCTGGACTGTGTCGCATCAGCGGTTGTTGTTTCCTCCGTCGCGGTCTCGGCTTCGTTGTTGGTTTCGGTTGTTGTTTCCGTGGTGGCTTCTGCTGCTGTGGAGCCGCCAGCGTTTTGAGGTGTCGAGGCATTGCCGCCGGTTTTGCTGCCGCAACCTGCCATGGACACAAGCATCAACGTAGCGAGTGCGCTTGCTAAGAATCGCTTCATTACTTCATCCTCCTTTAAATATGTATGTTAACCCTTTACCGCGCCTAACATAATGCCTTTAACGAAGTATTTCTGCAAAAATGGGTAGACCATTATGATAGGCAGGACCGCTATAACCATTGCGGCCATCTGCACGGACTGGGACGTTACTGTTCGGTATTTCGATGACTGCATCAAAGCGGCTGCGGACGAGGTATCAACTTGGTTTTTCATGATAACGTCGCGCATCAAAAACGCGAGTGAGCGCAGGTTTTTGTTACTAGTGACATAGAACGCGGTATCGGACCATGCGTTCCACTGAGAAACCGCCGCAAATAACGCGAGTGTCGCCAAGAGCGGCTTTGTGAGTGGCAGAATGATACGCAAATAGATCGTGAGTTCGTTTGCGCCGTCGAGCATAGCGGATTCATGCAGCTCAGCGGGTAACTCACGGAAGAAGGATATCGCCAATATACAGTAATAGATGCTAAACATCGGCGGTATGACATAGACGGTAAAGGTATTGAGCATACCGAGACCGCGCAAGGTGAGGTAGTAGGGGATCAGGCCGCCGCTAAAGTACATGCAGACGAGCAAGAATGTGTTGTAGAAGCGCTTGAACAGCAAATTCGGAAACGACATACCATATGCAACGAGGCATGTAAAAAACACACAGAGGCTGGTACCGATGAGTGTTTTGGACACCGAGACCAATATCGCGAGTATCCACTTTGAATCGGTCAGAAACTGCATGTAGTTAGAGAATGTGAACGTGCGCGGCCAGAGATAGATGCCACCCATAGACGCGTCGATACCGTCATTAAGCGACAGCACGACCGTTAGGTAGAACGGGTACGCGGTGATAAAGAACACGACAGTCATAAACACCAAGATGAACGTATCGAGAACGCGGTCCTCAACCGTGGGCTTGATGCGGTTTTTTATTGCCGTTACGGACATGGGATTCACCAACCTTTCGCGTTATCTAAAATAGTGAGGAGCCTACGAGCTTCTTTGAGCAATAATTGGCTGAGAGCACGAGCACCAGCGACACGAGCGACTGGAACAGACCCGCTGCGGCCGCATATGAATAACGCCCGAGACCGAGGCCACTCTTGTATATGTACACGTCAAGGATTTCTGATTTACTGATATTCATAGTATTACCGAGCATCATGGCTTGATCGAAGTTCGCTCCGGACAGAAGTCCGCCGATTGAGAGGATCAAAAGCACCGAGATCGCGCCCTTGATGGATGGCAGCGTGATGTGCCAGATGCGTTGCAAACGCCCCGCGCCGTCTATCTGTGCGCTTTCGTATAGTGATGGGTCGATACCTGTGATAGCGGCGAGGTAGATGATTGCGCTCCAACCCATTTCCTTCCAGGTCTCGCTAAAGATCGCGAGCCCGTAGTAATACTTTGGGTCGGTCAGCAGGGGGATGGGCTTTTTGATAATGCCGAGGGTCATCATGGCCTCATTAAACGCGCCCGAGGATGTGGAAAAGAACACAAACATGATACCCGAGACGATGATCCATGAAATGAAGTGGGGTAGGTAGCTGACGGTCTGGACGATACGCTTGTATTTCTGCTGGCGCATCTCCGAAAGCATGATCGCAAAGATGATAGCAGCAGGGAATTGAACAAGCAGTTTTCCGACGCTGATGAATAGGGTGTTGGTCAAAAGGGGGCCGAATTTCCGGTCGAACAGGAATTCCTTAAAGAACTTCAAGCCAACAAACTCGCCTGTAAAGATGCCCAGAAAACCGCTCTTGATGTCATAGCTTTTGAACGAGATGAGCACACCGGCCATAGGCACCACGCTGAAGATGATCAGGAAAATAAGCCCCATCCAGATAAACAGATGCATCACGGCCTGCTTTTTAAAAGTCCTGATGAGCAAACAA
>CAZUNC010000204.1:0-3745 GCA_964621475.1 uncultured Defluviitaleaceae bacterium
GGTAGAAATCTCACCTTATTGGAATGTAAATCTAGCAAGTTGTCCGATTCAATGTCAATCGCCTGCCGTAGAAATCTCACCTTATTGGAATGTAAATATAGATCCGATCAAATCTCGCGAGCTTGTGTATGAGTAGAAATCTCACCTTATTGGAATGTAAATGTGTTCGTGGCCGCGCTCTCGTTGCCTGTGTTCGGTTGAAATCTCACCTTATTGGAATGTAAATAGGCGGGACACAGATATACTCGGGCAGCATTGCTGGTTGATATCTCACCTTATTGGAATATAAATATCAAAGTGGATAAGTTTGACTATGAAGGGTTAGAATGAAATCATAACTTCTTGGAAGCGAATTTAAAAGCAAGCAACAATTCCAAGCCAGTAGATGCACTAAATAATACTTTTGCTGGAAGGTAATACGTTACATACAGGAGGAGCGATATCTTTGCACGCCTACAACCTCATCGACACATTACCAAAAGCCGAGCTGCATGTGCATCTAAGGGGAGCTATACCACCGGATGTGTTGTGCTCGCTGATGAATAAATACAGGGATAAGGGTATCTGGCAAAACCCGGTAAATAATCAAATAAAACTGCTTGCGCATCCCGTAATCGGCAGATATACGCTTGATCGAGAATACCGCGAAGTTGATCTACAGGGGTTATTCAAATATTCATGCTTTGAGGACTTTCTATTAACATATACCTTCGTTGGCTACTATATCCGCAGCGCGGAGGATTTTAGGTTGATGGTTCAGGGAGTGGTGAGGGCGTTAGCGAGCCGAAATATCGTGTATGCAGAGATAACGGCTGTGCTTAATGCATACCTCAATAGGGGCATAGCCTTCGACGACATATGTGCTTGCTTTGATGAAGCTGCGCACGATGAGCGTATAAAGATCAACTGGCTGATTGACCCGGTGAGGAATCACGGCCCAGAAAACGCGATGGAGCTGCTTAAGCTCATTGAGCGTTCGGGTTGCGACAGTATAAAAGGCATCACGATAGGTGGCGAAGAACGTTCATATCCGTCTGCTGTGTTTGCGGAGGCTTATGCATATGCAAAGAGTATGGGTTTGGGGCTCAGTGTACATAGCGGCGAGGTCTGTGGGGCCGAAGCTATATGGGAGACGATACACAATCTCCAGCCGGACAGGATCGGTCATGGTGTGCGCGCATATGAGGACAAAAAGCTCGTTGAGTATCTCGCGCATTCGGATATACCGTTGGAAATCTGCCCTACCAGTAATATCTGTACGAATATCTACCCATCTCTTGCCGAGCATCCGATCAAGGATCTCATAGAAAGCGGTGTTAAGGTAACTGTAAATACGGATGATCCGGCATTTTTTGGGACAAATCTGACACAGGAATTAATAAATGTGCTCAATATGGGGATATCATTGCATCAACTGAGGGAAATCATGACGAATGCATACAGGTGTGCATTTACTGATGCTGCGGAAAAAGAAAGGTTGATTAACGCGTTCAATACGGCTTGGATGAATATACAAGTCAATGAGCATCTCAAATGAGGTGCTTTTTTTATAGCCCTTGCAATAAAATCCAATCTCATTCGCCTTTATATATCGAAAGCCCCACAACAACCGAAATGAGGAAGCATCATGGATCAAGACCTATACACCCGCCTTGTGTCCTTTGTAAAAGCAAAATTTCATAGCCGACCGCAGATATCCGGCATGGCAGGTGACATCGTGTCAGAGGCGATAGCGTTGGTCTGGCCCTTGGAGCCGCAGCAATCCAATTTTGGCTATCTGTCCAAGGTGTGTATCCATGCCGCGTACAAATGCTTCAAGCGTATGGACACAGATCACCATAGGCTATGTGCCTATGACGAGGCGATCGGATTTGTAAATGATGAAAGCGTTATCGATGAGATCATAGCCGCGGACGATGTCTCGGAGATACTCGCTTCGTTGGATACACTAAAGCGGATTGAACGCGTGATCATTTTGCAGCGCTATTACGGGGATTTCAGTTTTGCGCAGATAGCCGAGGCCAATAACATCAAGTTGAATACAGTGCTCTCGCATCATCGTAGGGCACTTGAGAAGCTGCGAACGCGGTTGGTGATGTTTGGCTCGGGTAGATTTGGGACGTATGCGTCCGGGATAAAGGAGGATATTATGAAGGCACATGAAATTGAGAGATTTGGGGTTTATGCAGAAAGGATGTACCGGTATTCGTACGACCTGATGTTACAAGCCGGTGGCATGGGAGAGTTTGGTGAGGGGATGGCGATCGTCGCATTCGAAACCCGCAATATAGCTAACAAGCTGCTCGCTGCGGTCGCTCAGTTAAAGTCAAACCCCAAGCAGCAGCCCGATAGTGATGAGGCTATACCTCAGTT
This sequence comes from uncultured Defluviitaleaceae bacterium, assembly GCA_964621475.1. Classification (GTDB taxonomy): domain Bacteria; phylum Bacillota; class Clostridia; order Lachnospirales; family WQUN01; genus CAYURR01. Next base: position 2,374 of record CAZUNC010000204.1, read on the forward strand.
ACGCATGTTGATCGTTAATGCGATGTTAGAGGCCGCACGCGCGACGGATAACTACACGGACGGTAGGCCACCCGCCCGCAAATACAAGGAATTCGCGGTGATATTTAATGAGATAGATGCGACGCTTGCTGGGTTATTGGAGCTTTTTGGTATGAAACCGGAACTGCCTGCGATAATGCCGAGGGTCTCACGATACAGCCGTGTTATCGATAGTGCGATAGGGTGCTTATTGATGACCATAGGTGGCGTAGACTTTGTTGAAAATGTACGCAACATCAACGAGGTTGTGCGTGGTCCGGTAGATATTTCAGACGGTATTCTTAAGTTACGCAGTCTAAGGATACCGATCATCGATTGTCACAAGATACTTTCACTACCAAAACCCGATGCATCCAGGCTAATTGTGATCGTAAACACGGGATATGACGGAGACAACGACCTGTACGCTATCCCTGTGGACAATATTCCGCAGCTGCTTTCCTCAAAGGTCGGCATATCGTCTATTTTCCGTGCGGATGCGATACCCAAATGCGGACTGACTGCAGACATGCTCAGAGAGGTATGGGACTGCGAAGAGGAGCGGCAGATGTTATTTTTGGACTACAATGCGTTAATAAAATGAACTAATTACAAAATATCAAAATATTTTTCAAGAATATATGCCTCGCTCGGATAAAATATAGTAAGAATTCAACAGAGGAGGCATATATCATGAACTCAATAGAACGCGTGCTCACGGCTCTTTCGCATAAGGAAGCGGATCATGTACCCGTTTACCCGATACTCAGCGGCGTGACCAGAAACTTAGTAGGTGCAACATACAAGGAATGGTCCACGGATGCGGACATCTGCACAAATGCATTTGTGAAATCGACCGAAGACTTTGATATCGACTGCGTGGTAACACTGATCGATCTTTCGATAGAATGCGATGCATGGGGGCAGGAATTGATCTTCCCGGAAAACGAGGCCGCACATCCGGATTATTCGAAATGTGTCATCAACGATATCGAGGATTATAAAAACATCAAGAAGGTCGACTATAGAACATCAAAGCGTATGATGATGCATATCGATGTATGTAAGAAGCTCGTCGAGCGTATCGGTAATGAAAAGCCTATCGTGGCGTTTGTGTTCGGACCGCTCGGCGTGCTGTCCATGCTCAGAAATCAGCAGGACATGTATATGGACCTCTATGATGATCCCGATGCAGTATATGAGGCGGCAAGGGAGATCAACGAAACCCTGAAGGACTATGTCAAGGCGATCTTGGACACGGGCGTACATGCGGTGATGTTTGACACATTGTTCGCATCAGGTTCCATCATGTCTAAGGAAATGTGGGAAACCGCCGAGGGCGGCCTGGTCAAGG
>CAZUNC010000205.1:0-3739 GCA_964621475.1 uncultured Defluviitaleaceae bacterium
TTACCGTTATTCTTTCTCTTCCACCACTACAACCTCTACCCCGCGTTCCTCGATCTTCATCAGCTCATCCTCGACGGCGTCCCAATCGGTTATCAGCTTATCAAATCGCTCGATGTCCGCGACTTTTATAAACGCGTTCGCACCGACCTTTTGGCATGGCATCAGTAGGACACTCTGGCGGGCATTGCCTAATACTGTACGCTGGAATGTCGCAGTCTCGTCGGTGCAATTCGACAGCCCGAACCCGGCGGTCACACCCGCACCGGTTAAAAAAGCCAAGTCAAAATGCAGGTTCTTTACAAACGACGTGGCCATGCTGTCCACGAGCGAGGTAGCTCCGTGCATGCGCATCTTGCCACCCGTGATATATACGGTCAGATTGTCCCAGTACTTGAACCTATCTGCGAGCGTGGGTGAGTTCAACACCAAGGTGTATTCTATATCCTTCGGCAGGTGTTGTACCATTAAAAAGCCGAAGGTCCCGCTCGTAAGATATACAACGTCACCGGGCTTGATTAATGTTACAGCCCTCTTGCCTATTGCATCGTAATGCGGGTCTATTTGCATGCTGTCAAAGTCGCGGTGTCTGGGTGGTCGCATATCTACGGACAGTATCGGTATTGCCCCGCCGTGTGTGCGCTTGAGCATACCCTTTTCTTCGAGCAGACGCAGATCGCGCCGCGCCGAATCAACCGAAACATCAAACCTCTCTTGGATCTCGCCGATGGATATCCTACCATTTTGCTTGATGGTATCCAGTATCGCACGATGCCTTTCATCAATAAACATGTACAACACCTCCATTAAAATACGATAAACGAGTGCCGGCTTCATTCATCTATGTTAATGTTATATCATGCATATTAATTAGAGTCAAGAAAATGATTCACGATAATTAAAGGATTGTAACGATAATTAATGAGTGTTCCTAATTTCTGCACGTTTGATCTTGCCCCCGATGGTCTTGGGTAGCTCGTCCGTGAATTCTACGATGCGCGGATACTTATATGGAGCGGTGACCTTCTTTACATGCTCCTGCAATTCCTTGACAAGCACGGGATCGCCATTTCGATACTTATATGCATCCTTCAATACGACAGTAGCCTTTACGACCTGACCGCGAACGGGGTCGGGTGCGGCGGTTACGGCACATTCAAGCACGGTAGGATGTTCCAGTAACGCGGATTCGACCTCAAACGGCCCTATCCTATAACCCGAACACTTGATTACATCATCATTGCGACCTACAAACCAGAAATAACCGTCATCGTCGCGCCATGCCACATCGCCGGTCGAATACAATCCGTTTGCATCGAGAGCGGAGCGGCGCGCGGAATCGCTCGTCAGGTGCTCGTTGTTGACAAAGTATCCCTTAAACAAGCCTATGGCTTGTTTTTTTATTACGATCACGCCCTCCTCGCCGACCTCGCAGGAACGACCGTTTTCGTCCACGATGTCGATATCGTAGATTGGTGAGGGTTTGCCCGTAGAGCCGGGCTTCGGATTAAACCACGGAAAGTTCGCGAGCAACACCGTAGACTCCGATTGCCCGAAGCCCTCGGTGAGCTTTAACCCGGTTATCTCATAAAACTGCTTGAATATCTCGGGGTTTAACGGCTCACCTGCGATACAGGCCGTTTTGATCGAGCTCAGATCATATTTCGTTAGATCCTCCTGCAGCATAAAACGGAACATCGTAGGTGGTGCGCAGAAGGTTGTGATCTTGTAGTGGCAGATCTTCTCAAGTAGCTTCTGCGGCACAAACTTGTCCATGTCGTAGGCAAAGATCGCTGCACCACAGATCCACTGACCGTATATCTTGCCCCAGCCGAATTTAGCCCAGCCCGAATCCGAGACGGACATATGTAATGTGTTTTCCTGTACGCGCTGCCAATACCGCGCGGTCACGATATGTCCGAGCGGATGCGTAAAGTCATGCATGACCATCTTCGGCATGCCGGTCGTGCCGGATGTGAAGTACACGAGCATCAGGTCGTCGTTTTTGGTCGCGTCCTCTCCGATTGGCCGAGTAAAGGTATTTGGGTGCTTCTCTATCTCCTCGTTAAAATACAGCCAGCCGTCGCGTTGCTCGCCGACCGTAGCGAAATGCTTTATCGTCGGGCACGAAGCCTTTGCAGCGTCCACCTGCGAGATTACAAAATCGTCATTCACGCAGACGATCATCGAGATACCCGCCGCGTTTGCTCGGTAGGTGATGTCCTTAGAGGTGAGTTGTAGTGTCGCAGGTATCAATACCGCGCCGAGTTTATGCAAGGCGGTCGCGCATACCCAATACTCCCAACGGCGGCGCAGTATCAGCAGTACCACATCCCCTTTGCGGATACCCAACGAAGCAAACCAGTTTGCAGCCATGTTTGACATCCGTGAGATATCCGAAAATGTAAATGTCGCCTCGTTGCCGTGATCGTCGCACCATACGAGCGCAAGCTTCTCGGGCTCGGCGTTTGCCCATTCGTCCACGACATCAAAGCCGAAATTAAAACCCTCGGGTATGTTTAAGCTGTAGTTATGTACAAAGTCCTCATAGGACGCAAAATCTATCTGCTTTAAATATTTAGTCAATAATTTGTCCATTTCAGCCCTCCGTGATAACCGTTAAAAACTGCGCGGGCTTATCGCCAAACGCGCGCTGACCGTGCGGATGCAGCGGATCAAAATAGACCGAATCCCCTACGCCTAATATGATGCTCTTGTCATCGATCAAAAACTCGATCTCGCCTTCTGTTACATAATTAAACTCCTGCCCGCCATGCGTTACCAAGGACGGAGATTTATCTGAGGGTTCCACATTTACGAGCATAGGCTCCATGACCTTATTCGCGAAACGGAACGCGAGGTTTTGGAACGAATAACCCGGATAACGGTCTACATTCATGCCATGTCCGTTCTTTACGACGTGGTAGCTGCTTAAATGTGCGGCGTTGCCGGTCAAAATCTCTGTCATGTCGACCTTGTATTTATGCGATAGGTGATACAAAACCGAAATCGGTATATCCTGCCCGTTGGCCTCGTATGCGGCATAGGTTTCGAAGGGAATGCCCAAATCCGCCGCTATCTCCGACTGCTCGTAGCCGCATATCTCGCGTAGCTCGCGGATACGTGCCGCTATCTGTAAAAACGCGTCCATATTTTACCTCCTCAAATTTGCAATTGTTTAATGTATGCTAATGAATCCCCAAAACCGCCTGTCGCCCCATCTGCTCCCAGGCCTCGATAAAGGACTTGCGAGGGGCCTTGGTGTTATTGGTTAAGGGGTCTGCAAAATATATATACTGCCCGTCATATCCCGTGACCAAGACCGAATGCTCACGCATCGTAACCTGGATCGGTCCGTCTTCCGTATGCCATGTCGTAAACTCGGACGGAGCAAGCTTGGCATAGGAAGCATTCGTAATAATCCAAACGGGCATGTTATTTTCAAGGAAATATAATAAATCGTTAAAATCGCAACCGGTAACATCAAGCGCGCGGTCATGCATGTATTCGGACAGCAGCTTATAAATTGGGCCGTGATAGACCGCATAACCAAATGTCCCGGCCTTATCCATGCGACCCACAAAGCCCCTGTTTGGGTTACCTGTATATACCTTGCCGCCCGTCACGCGATAAGGGGTTTCGTCCTTGTCTACATTACGTGCGAGTTCCATCTTATCGGCATCGACACCGTGATGGCGTAATAACATACACAATGCCGTGACCTCACAGCCGTATGGCAGCT
>CAZUNC010000206.1:0-3729 GCA_964621475.1 uncultured Defluviitaleaceae bacterium
TTTATTTATCACATCTTTGGAAAAAATACAAGGTTTTATCTAAGACTATTCTTCAGCACTGTTTCTTGTGTATAATATGGAAAATGATTCATAAAGGAGATTTTTCATGAAGACATCAACCAAACAATTGTTACAGAAGTTAATAGACAAGCATCCGTGCCTCGGCATATGTGAGGCGCAGATTGAGGATATGTTCACTCGCTTGTATGAGTGCTTTAAAATGGGTGGCAAGTTATTGATCTGCGGAAATGGCGGTAGTGCAGCCGACGCGGATCATATAGTGGGCGAGCTGATGAAGGGTTTTTTGCTCAGCAGACCGTTACCGGAGGATATGGCGGCTATGTTCGGTGATATGGCACCCAAGCTTCAGATGGCCCTGCCGGCTATTTCGTTACTGGGGCATAATGCGTTGGGCTCAGCATACGCGAACGATGTGGCGTCGGATATGATATTCGCGCAGCAGGTGTTCGGATATGGACGCGCTGGAGATGTCTTGCTTGCGATCAGTACCTCCGGCAACGCGACTAATGTCATAAACGCTGCGCGAGTGGCAAAGGTTATGAAGCTCGGCGTTATCGGCCTGACCGGGCGCGATGGCGGCAAACTCAGAGAGCTCTGCGACTGCGCGGTGGTCGCACCCGAGCATGAGACATATCTAATCCAGGAGCTGCACCTGCCGATATATCACGCGGTTTGTGCGATGCTTGAGAACGAATTTTTTTCCTAATAGGAAGGAGAGAGGTTATGGACAAGATCAAGATGGCAATCATCGGTGCAGGGGTATGGGGCGCGACGCACGCGAGCATCTACGAGCAGCACCCGATGGTGGAGGTCGTGGCTGTCTGCGACAAGAACAAGGATAAAGCCATGGCTGTAGCGTCACGGTTTGGCATAGACGTCGATCATGTATACGCCGACCACAAGGAGATGATCAAAGCATGTGATTTCGATGCCGCGTCTGTGGTAACGCCGGACTTCTTACATAGGGACTTTGCGGTGGACCTTGCGAATGCGCATAAGCACATCCTGCTCGAAAAGCCCATAGCGACTACCTATCAAGACACGATCGATATCCTTGAAGCCGTAGATAAGAGCGGGGTGCGGCTCATGGTGGATCTGCATAACAGGTTTTCGCCGCCGTTCGCGGTCGCAAAGGCCAGTCTCGATGCGGGCGAGCTCGGGGATCCCTACAGCGCATATTTCCGGCTCAATGACAAGAAATATGTCGCGACCACGATGCTGTCATGGGCTGCGCAGTCGTCTATCCTCTGGTTCTTGGGCTCGCATAGCTTAGATACACTGCGTTGGTTCTTCGGTGACGAGGTCAAGACCGTATACAGCGTCTCACGTCAGGGCGTGATGAAAGACCTCGGTGTGGATACGGACGATATGTTCCAGACGATACTCACATTCCGCAACGGTGGCATAGCTACGATGGAAAATAGCTGGATAACCCCGGATACATATCCGAACATAAACGACATCAAGTTTAACATCACGGGCACAAAGGGCATGATCAATCTCGATCTCACTAACAGCCAGATGATCGAACGCTTCACCGAAACCAAGAACGACCGACCGGATATTTTAGTCAATCACTTTGTGCATGGCTATCCTGCGGGTTTTGCATATGAATCTATACGGCACTTCGTGGACAGGCTCGTAGACGGCAAACCGTTCCTGATCAGTGTAGAGGATGCTGCCAATACAACATTCGCGATATTGTCCATACTTGAATCCGCAAAGAGTAGGGAACCCGTGGATGTGAGGTACGTGTAAAAAAGCATAACATTATATAAAAGGGAAATAAATGTGTGAAAGTGGATACACTTGGAAACAGGGCAACAAAGAGATTGAAAGGCGGTTGTTCATGGAAACAGAGGATTGCAAACTCAAAGGATTGCATTTGAAAAATTATAAGTGCTTTGAACACTTGAAAATAGAATTAAATGATACCCTCACCGTTATAGTAGGCATAAATGGCTCGGGAAAATCCACGATTTTGAGCGCGATGAGGACGGCGCTTGGGGTGGTATTATATTATTTTCCGGTTTACCAACCTGTGAATCCGCGAATAGATGACGATGAAGTGCGTCATGTGGCGCACGAAATTGGCGGACGGCTGGATATACAAAAGCAGCTTCCGTGTATAATCGATTTACAAACAGATTTGTTTGGGTCAAATAATGCGTCGATAATCGTAAATCATACTAATTCAGAAGGATTTAATATCGTTTCAAACGACAATTTTGCTTTTTATCCAATATGTGAACACATAAAAAAGCAAATTGGAGATGGTAATACAGAGATCATACTGCCCATAATTTCATATTACGGCACAGGGCGGCTATGGGCATTGCGTGAGCAATCAGCCACACAAAAACAATTCACGCGATTTTCAGGATATGATAACTGTCTTGATGCGTCATCTAACCAAGCCTCAATGCTTAGTTGGTTTGAGTATATGACACAGATAGAGTTACAAGAGCAGCAAGAAAACCCCGCATATACTATGCCTGAACTGAACGCAGTAAGGTCGGCTTTGAGTAAATGTTTTGAGCGGATAAGCAAAGCGAATGACGCGAAAGTAACATATCTGTTAAAGCAGAGGGACTTGATAGTTACCTATAAAAAGCAAGACGGAGGCGTAGATAGTATACCATTTGGAAAACTAAGTGACGGATACAGGGATACACTGAGTTTGTTTGCAGATATAGCCTATCGAATGTCTCTACTCAATCCCCAACTTTCTCAAAATGTATTGAAACAAACCCCTGGTATCGTTCTAATAGATGAGGTGGACTTGCATTTGCATCCGCTATGGCAACAGAGTATATTAAGCGATCTGCGGGAGATATTCCCAAGGGTACAGTTTATTGTCACGACACATGCCCCATCTGTCATTAATTCCGTTAAAAGCGAACACCTACTTATTTTGGAGGATAATCAGGCATATACCCCTGCGTGTTCAACATACGGACGTGATGTTAACGCGATTATGTCCATGATTATGGGTACGGAATCGCGTCCCATCGAGATTAAAAACGATTTTAATGCATTGTACAGGTATATAGACGATGACCAACTGCATAAAGCAAACGAAATGATCGAAAAGCTTGGTAGGATTATTGGTGAGGATGACCCTGAGCTTGTCGGAGCAAGGGTGACATTGGAACTGGAGGAGCTGGGGGTTGACGAATGATCCATATAGTCAAACGGCACGAGCCGATGTCATTGAGAAAGTATCGCTCTACGCCAAACGCTTCATATGAGGGCATGCCAACGGACACAAAGGATGAAGTCAGGCAACGATTGTTGGATGAACAAGGCCATTTGTGCGCTTACTGCATGAGGCGTATTGGGATGCATGATTCCCATATAGAACATTATATAGCCCGAAGCTCGGATATTGGACTTCAAAACGAAACGGATTTATTGTATGGTAATATGTTGGCGGTATGCCCTGAGATCAAGGGAAACCGCCTAAGAGACCAAACTTGCGACACACACAGGGGAAATAAAACATTGACCGTAAACCCTTTAGACATAAGTACCCTACAGACGATAAAATACTCAAAGGGAGATGGGCGTATTTACGCCGAAGTCGAAGAGATTAACCATGATATTGACGTAACACTCAACCTAAATATGTACATACTCAAAGAGGGGCGTAAATCAGTGCCAACTTGTCAAGGGTGTGGAAAGAAAAAAAATAACCCCCACCGAAAA
>CAZUNC010000207.1:0-3699 GCA_964621475.1 uncultured Defluviitaleaceae bacterium
TTAGGTACAGCATACGGTTTATGCGGCTGCCGATCAATAGGATCATCGAGATGATGTTAAGCCACATCATCAGAATGAATATACCGGCCAGACTACCGTAGAGCGCGGACATCTTATAAAAATTATTGACGTAGATATTGAACGCCTTTGAGAGCACGAACCAAGCGAACACCGTTGTGAGTGAGCCGGGCAGCAGGCGTCCGAACCTGACCTTAGGCAGACAGAGCTTGTAGATAGTCAGGACCGTTATGCTGATAATACAAAGTCCTATGATCATTGTCAAGAAATCGTAAAAACCTTGCTCGATAAACGGAAAGATAAATTCGAGCAATCGAAAGATCGCATCGTTAAAGATCAAGGAGACAAGCATAGAGGCCAGCGCAAGTATAAAGACCACCACGAGCAAGAGTCCGGTTAAAACGGATGGGATCAATGCTGTGGGCGGCTGTGCGTCGTATAGTTTTACGATGCCGTCTCGCATGGCCATAAAACCGGTCGTACAGCTATATAACCCCACAAACAATACGATGGTGATGATCGCACTTATGCCCTTGGCCTGTTCGTGCACCGTGGAAAAAAGCTTCATAACCTCGTCGGGCATCGTGGATGCGAGTATCCCCATGATGTTATCGCCTGTGTTTGAAAAGTGTGTGAGTATATTAATCACGAGGATCAAAAACGGGAAGAATGCCAATATCAACTTATACGTGAGCTGGTCAGCGAGCAGAAAGATCTCACCTATGCGCACCTGCTCCATAAAAAAGTCTATTATATGCTTAATAAAACCGATTAGCTTCTTCACCGGATCATATCCTTTACCGTTTTGATAGCGAGCTGTTTTTATAGGCCGGATCGTCCGATACATCCTTGCCGAACCATTCGGGAGCGATAAAGGCTTCGGCCTCCGCTTCGCTGTCGAATTCGACCTCTACGGTCACAAGGCCGTTGAGGCTCTCGTGGTAGATATCGATTTCGGCTGTGTGACCGCCCGATAGCGGCAGATAATACCGCGTCTTTGAGACAATCCCGCTCAGACGGCGTGAAAGTAAGGCTTCGTATTGCTCGGATGTGATCGGGATCTCATGCTCGGCGTTTATGATACCGGAGTCCGAGCGATGGCCCTTTACGGTTAAGTAATATGCATTGTCGGCTTTTCTTATACGTATGACGGGGTCAAAGGAAATATATGCCTGTGCGATCTCGGCACGCTTAATTCCGTTGGCCTGTTCGAGTAAAGACTTACAGGCGGCGGTATCAACGAGGAATTTGCGCTCTATCTCGGTATTGTCGCGCCGTGATAAGAGACGATTTTGCTCCATAACCTCATCGATAGCGGTTTCGGTGCGTTCGGCAGCCGGGCCACCGTAGATGTTGCGTGCGGCTATACACGCGGACAGCGACACAGCCTCATATATATCATCATCAAACACCGGGGAAATAACCCGGTATTCGTCCAACGAAAGCTCCTCGAGTGTCTTGCTTTGTTCTATACAATACAATACGAGCTTACCGATGATCTCGTGTGCGTTTCTAAACGCGACACCCTTTTTTGCAAGATAATCCGCTGCATCCGTGGCGTTAATAAAACCTGTGCCGCAGGAACGCTTCATGCGCTCGGTATTAAAGCGCATCGTCGAAACCATGCCCGTGAATACCTGTAAGCAACCGCAGACCGTATCTGCCGCGTTGAAAACCTGCTCCTTGTCCTCCTGCATGTCCTTGTTGTACGCAAGAGGCAGGGACTTCATCATCGCCAGCAGCGACACCAATGAACCGTATACACGCCCCGTCTTGCCGCGGATCAGTTCTGCGGGGTCGGGGTTTTTCTTTTGAGGCATGATACTGGAGCCCGTCGAGTATGCGTCATCCAATTCCGCGAAGCGGTATTCGTCCGAGGCCCATGTGATGATCTCCTCGCAAAAACGGCTTAGATGCATCATGATGATCGATGCGGCGCTCGCAAACTCTATACAGAAATCCCTGTCAGAAACCGCGTCGAGCGCATTACGGCTAACTGCGGTAAAACCGAGCCTATCGGCTACGAACTCGCGGTCGAGTGGATAGGTCGTGCCCGCGAGTGCACCGGAGCCCAGCGGCAAAACATTCACGCGTTTGTAGGTATCCATAAGGCGTTGCCTGTCGCGCAGAAACATCTCGCAATATGCGAGCATATGGAACGCGAGCGTGATAGGTTGAGCCTTTTGCATATGTGTAAAGCCCGGCATCGCGGTGTTTGTGTGCTTACGCGCGATATCACAGAGCGTGATGATCAATGCCTTCAGAAGCGCGTCTATCTCATTTATCCGATCCCTTACATACATGCGTGTATCCAAGGCTACCTGATCGTTTCGGCTGCGTCCCGTATGCAGCATCTTACCCGCGTCACCGATGCGTTCGGTCAGCAGCTTTTCGACATTCATATGGATGTCCTCGGCTTTTACGTCCCATTCGATACGCCCGGATTCCGCGTCGGCTAATATCCCGCCGAGTGCCTGCACGATCCTGTCGGCGGCCTCGGCTGGGATGATGCTTTGTTTGCCGAGCATCTCGGCATGGGCCATGCTGCCCGCAATGTCTTGTTTAAACAATCGCTTGTCAAACGATATAGATGAATGAAAATGCTCGGTTACACTGTCGGCGGATTTAGTGAAGCGTCCGCCCCAAAGTTTTGTGCTGGTATCCATTACTTGCTGGCGTTACGTTCGTTTACGAGCGCTCGCACCTTCAGTGGCAGTCCGAACAGGTTGATAAAGCCCTCTGCGTCTGCGTGATTGTAGAGCTCGCCGGTTGTAAAGCTTGCGAGGTGTTCGTTGTACAACGAATACGGTGAGGTTGCGCCGGCAGATATTATGTTGCCCTTATAGAGCTTGAGCTTGACAGAGCCGGTAACGACCTCCTGTGTCTGATCAACAAACGCCGATAACGATTCCCTGAGCGGTGTAAACCATTCGCCCGAATATACAAGCTCGGCGAACTTTGTGGCTACGATTTCCTTAAATGCGGTTGTCTGCTTGTCGAGGCAGAGGTATTCAAGTTCTCTGTGTGCGTAATAAAGGATCGTGCCGCCCGGTGTCTCATATACGCCGCGGGACTTCATACCTACAACGCGGTTTTCGACGATATCGTCGATGCCGATGCCGTTTGCACCGCCGACCTTGTTCAACTCATCCATGAGTTCGAGAGGGTTGATGCTCTTGCCGTTTAACTTAACGGGTATACCCTTTTCGAATTCTAACTCTATATAGGTAGGTGTATCAGGTGCGTTCTCCGGGGAAACAGAGAGCTGAAGCAGATGATCGAAATTGGGTTCGTTTGCAGGGTCCTCGAGCTCGAGACCCTCGTGGCTCAGATGCCAGAGGTTCCTGTCGCGGCTGTAGCTCTGATCCTTTGTCATAGGCACCTCGATACCGCGAGCCTCGAGATATGCGATCTCCTCCTCACGTGACTGGATATCCCATGTGCGCCACGGAGCTATGATCTTGAGATGCGGAGCGAATGCCTTAATCGTGAGCTCAAAGCGGATCTGGTCGTTGCCCTTGCCTGTCGCACCATGACAGATAGCGGTTGCATTTTCCGCTAGTGCGATGTCCGCAAGCACCTTTGCGATAAGCGGGCGTGCGATTGACGTACCGAGCAGGTATTTACCCTCGTATACGGCGTTGGCCTTGACCATCGGGTAGATATAGTCTGTGACGAAAA
>CAZUNC010000208.1:0-3590 GCA_964621475.1 uncultured Defluviitaleaceae bacterium
CGTCGCAAAAACGACACGATGACAGCCGATGCGAGATATAGATCGCGGTCTTGTCTTTGACGATATCATCAAATGTGGAATATATCTCATATTCTGCTATGGGATCGAGTGCGGCCGTAGGCTCGTCGAGTATGATAAACGGTGCGTCCCTGTACAGCGCGCGTGCAAGAGCAATCTTCTGAGCCTCGCCGCCCGACACCTCTACGCCGTCTGCATCGAAGTCCTTATACAGCGGCGTATCAAGGCCCCTTGGCATGCTGGCGTATCGCTCTGATAGCCCCGCCGTCTTTAAACTTTCCAGTGCCCTGTCGCTGTTAACTTGAATTGAAGCCGCGACGTTCTGACCGAGTGTAAATGAAAACAGCTTGAAGTCTTGAAACACCACCGCGAAGATATTCATATATTCCGCATAGTCATACTTTTTTATATCAATTCCGTTCAATGTGATCTCACCCTCAGTCGGATCATATAAACGGCACAGCAGCTTGATCATTGTGGTTTTACCGCTGCCGTTCATACCCACGACAGCCATGCGCCGACCGATATAAAACTTGAGATTAAGGTCTCTAAGAGCAAATTGTTCACTGCCCGGGTATTTAAACGACACATGGTTGAACGCGATCTCATATTCGTTGTCGCTGCGCTTTTCCACCGGGATCGTGCCTTGGTATTTCTTGTTCGGGATATCTAGAAACTCAAACAGGCTTTGCAGATGCGAGCAGTATACGGCATTGTCCGAGAGTATAAACATCAGGCCTTGTACACCCTCGCCAAGCCTGTTTAATGCCCCCACGTATTGAACAATGCTGCCGATCCCAAAAGCACCCCAAAAGCTCTTCAGCACCACAAACAGGTAACATATCGCATTACTAATGCCTATGATTATGCAGGCTATACCTTGATATGCGGACATGCGGCTGATGGCCCGATCGTTCCGTTTATCCTCGAGTAGCAATTTTGACAGCACCCTGTCGGCCACGAAATTCTGTTCATATATGCGCAAATCCTTTGCGCGTTCCGGTGTTGAGTAGAGCTCCCAGCCATAGAACATAAACAAGCGATTGAACCAGACTGTATCATCGCACCATTTCGTAAACACATCGTTTTCCATTTCAAATGCCCACGAATTACTAATCCCGCCAAACACTATCACGAGTATTATCACCACGATCCACAGCGGTGAGTCGATAAAGCCCTGCGTCGTTTTGGAGTTAAACAGCGTAATAATCATCGCGATAGACACAATGATGTTTACAGCGGCCTCCACGAGCCCACTTGTCCCCCAAACGAGCTGCCCGAGGCCATTTCCAAACATAAAGAGGTTTTCCTCCTCTTTTCTCTTACGGTGCTGTATCGTTGCGTCCTCGAGATCCATAAAATCCATCGTCATCTGCTTATCGGAAAAGACCTTGCCGAAAAAGCTCCACATCTGTGATTCCTTTTCACCGCATATCTTATCTGCTATCCCCTTTAATATCGACGCAACAAGGTTTATCGAAACTACCGCGACTACATATAGGATGATCTTGTTTATGTTTCGGGATGTGGAGATCTCACTGATGATCCGTGCAGAGAACCATATCGCCACGAGCGGCTGCAGCGACGACATCAATGCGGACAAGGCCTTACCCTTGGCAAGCCCCGGACAGTATTTCTCGAGTATGCCAAACCCTCGTGTAGTAATGGCTATCCTTTGCTTGATCGTTAGTTTACTCATCGCGTTCACCCTCACGATAATATTTCGCCTGCATTTCAAACAGCTCGTAATATTTCCCCTTCTGTAACAATAACCCCTCGTGCGTGCCCTCCTCACATACAAAGCCGTTTTCTAATAACAAGATGCGATCACAAAAGCGTGTGCTCGCGAGCCTGTGTGATATAAAGACTGCAGACTTCTCGTACATGATTTGGTTATAGGTTTCATATAGACAACTCTCCGATATCGGATCCAGCGCAGCGGTAGGCTCGTCTAATATCATCACCGGCGCATTTTTATATAACGCACGCGCCAATACAAGCTTCTGTATTTCGCCGCCCGAGAACTCCACGCCGTCATCATAGATTGTTTTGCCGAAATTACTCTTGATCCCGTTTGGTAATGTGAGGATTTTTTCCCATAACCCGGCGGCTTTTAGGCATCTCTCAATCCTATCGTAATCAATATCGTGCGAAATGCATTCTGAGACGATCTCCTCAATGGTCACGGGTAAAATGCTAAATTGTTGAAATACAGCCGTAAACAGCCGGTAATAGCTTTTACGATTATATGTTTTGATATTTATACCGTCATATAAAACATCACCGGCAGTCGGTTCGACCAGCCCGCAGATTATTTTGACCAGCGTCGTCTTCCCTGCCCCGTTTAAACCCACGACCGCTAAATGTTCCTTGGGGTCTATCGTCAGGTTTATGTTCTTGAGCGTATCCTCCGTCGCACCCTCATAGCGATAACAGACATTCTTTAGTTCAATTATTTTCGGAGGGCCGGATGTTGGCGCTTCCTTGCCGCCTTCATTTATGTAGCGTTCAGGGTATTCAAGGAACGCTCGTAGATAATCGACTGCAAGGCTAATACGATTTAACGCATTTACCTGTCCGAGCATGCCCGCTAACCATGACGAAAACCCTGTGATCACACCGAAATACAACACAAAGTCCGCGACACTGAGGTGATTACTCAGCACTTGAAATAGTAGATAGGCATAGGCCACCCCCTCGCGCAATAACGACAGCCCGCTGTCACCGACAGCAGCTTTAAATATCTTACTTGTGTAACGTTTATACCAATCCGAAAGGCCTTTGATGTTATTTAGATAAATCGCCTGCAGCCAATTGGACATGTTGTATAGTCGGATGTCCTTCGCGGATTTGATATCACCCGACACGGTGTTTATGTAATTCGTCCTCTGTCCGTAGCCGATCTTTTCACTGTTGTTGTCTGCCGCCCATTCTATGACCTGCTTGTTCAGGTAATAGCTTATGAGCGTTACAGCCACTAAAAACACCACGACAAAGATATTGAGCGTGGCGAGCAACCCGAAATATACGGCGAACCCCAACAGGTTTGATAGCAGTGCGACGCTCACGTCATAGACCTTGGTCAGGCTCGATGAGTTACCGTTACACGACATGAAGCTCTCCGACTGTAGTTTTCTGAAGTGTTCATTTTCCTGATTGCAATAGTCTGTTGTCATACCCTTGTTTGCTATCCTATGCATATAGAACGAGTTCATTTTGAATTTGTGGTGATAGATAAACCGCTCCATGAATCGTTTCAACCCGGTAAGCAGCGCGATAACCAATGTGTATGACAGTACTACATATATCAGGCGCATAACATTATCATGGCGGTTTATCTCGTCAATGACCGCCTTTGGCAGGTACACCGTAAACACGGGTAACGCAACATTGATCAGCACCGCAACCAGACACCAGAGCAATAGTAATGGGTAGTGCTTGATTGTGCTTTTGTAACAGTATAGTAGGTTATTTATCACCGATTTGTTATCTAAGTCCATTTACTCCCCCCCTATGTCATATTATCATGTTTGCATACATATTTGATTAAATCAACATGAACGGTATCCATT
>CAZUNC010000209.1:0-3510 GCA_964621475.1 uncultured Defluviitaleaceae bacterium
TTTTATAAAGCTTTATTCAAGCAGCAGTAAATACTACACGGTTCTGCTTGGTGACGATGGTGACCCTGCATTTGCCGCAAAGATAAAAAATGGTATTAAAGCAAAATTACTCAACCAGCTTGGAGAGTTAGGCGAAGACAATTTAGAGCTTGATTATGCACTTGAGTATATACTTTCAGCAATGATTGGTATTCTGACCTACTGGTTTAAAAACGATGAAAATATACCTAAAGAAAAATTAATTCGATTGATGTATCAGTTAATGGGTGGCGGCGGGTTGAAGAAGCTTGCTGAAAAATTTAGGTTTTAATAAATTAATATTTAGTCTGTGGAGGAGTGCTTATAAAGCAGTTGTACCGACTGATAAGCGGATTGCGATTGTTTGGAAGATAGCAGATTTTACGTTGTTGCAAAAAAAAGCAGGCAGACGGATAACCGTTTGCTTGCTTTTTGAGTGGCATAGTCCACAGTGCGAATGATTGATAGTGAATTGTCAATCCACCACAGTGATTAATTACTTGACATATTCCTGTAATCAAAGATTATTAACCGATCAGATAATGTATCAAAAGCTCCAGCGTATTTACAAGCCCGTCGACATGCGTGCGTTCATAGCCGTGTGAGGCGTACACCCCGGGGCCGATCAAACCGTGTTTGAAATCGTAACCCGCACGCAACGAGGCCTCTACATCCGAGCCATAAAACGGATATACATCGACCGCGTAGCCGATATCGTGACACTTCGCGGTCTCGATCAATGCGGTGGTGAGTTCGTAGTTGTACGCACCGCCGCTGTCCTTTGCACATATTGAGACCTGCTTTTCGGTGCAGGCTACGGTATCGCCCACGCAGCCCATATCTACCGCTATGGCCTCGACCACGTCGTCCGGTATTCCGCTCGAGCCGCCATGTCCTATCTCTTCATAGACCGTGAAGTTTATGTAAACCTTGCGAGCCGGCTTAACTTTGCCCTCGGAAATAAGCCTTGCGAGCATGAGCAGACAGGCTGCCGATGCCTTGTCGTCGAGGAAACGGCTCTTGATGTATCCGCTTTTAGTTACAGTAAAGCGCGGGTTTACGAGTACGAAGTCACCATTTTGAATGCCCAATGCCTTTACATCGTCGGCACATTTTACATCCTCGTCAAGCACGACCTCTATGCTGTCCGAAAATTTTCTCTCGTCGTTCAGCTTTGGGTTTACATGAGAGCTCGCGTTCACGACCTGGATCGTTCCCTCGTATTCCCTGCCGTCGCGCGTTACGACCTTTACGTGCTCGGTTTCTACGTTATTAGGGTTCAGCCCGCCAACCGGGGACAGCATCAATCGCCCATTTCCCTTGATCTGCTGGATGACAGCACCGAGCGTATCCACATGCGCAAAGAGCATGATCGGGTCCTTACCCTCGCCCTCCGACAAACACGCTGATACACCGCCCTTTATGAGGTTCTTTGGCTCAAAGCCGAGGGCCTTTAATGTTTCATTGAGGTATTTAATTACATTGTGACAATACCCGCTCGGGCTGTCGATGGACATTAGCTCCTGCAGCGTTTTTATTAGCTCGCTTTGATATTCCTTCATGATACGGCTCCCTTGTCTTAGATTTGTTTAAAGAATTTTATCATGCAGCGCTCATTAGTCAAGGACTAAGGAGCTCATCATGATGTACATATATATTCTATATAAACAGTAACACAACGTTAATAGTGTTGGAAAAATAACTAAAATATGTCTTTACACACTTAGAATGTTATGGTAAATTATTCCCACAAAAACGTTTTTGATCATTTGGCTTGTAGGTGGTTGTATATATGGCAGTTACTATCAGGGATGTGGCTAAACATGCTGGCGTGACCATCGGAACTGTTTCGCGGGCGCTGAACAATTATTCGGACATATCCCCGAATACGAAAGAGAAGATTCTGCAATCCGTCAGAGAGTTGGGCTATACCCCAAACATCATAGGTAGAGGTCTGTCGTCCAAGATGCCCTTAAACATCGGTGTTATCTTTTCAGGGTTGTTGGACAGCAACCCTTACGACGGTCAATGGGCGCTCATTCTTAAAGGCATATATCGATATGCTTTTAAAGCCGGATTGGAGGTTTCCGTATACGCCACAGATTCCGCTCATCAAAAGCAAAAATCCTATGCGCAGTTTTGCAGGGAACGTAATATAGGAGGGGCTATCCTGAGCGGTATTACGATCACCGACGAATATTTCAAGGAGCTTGTGCAGTCCGAAATACCGTGCGTGGTACTTGATGTTCCTATTGTTCAGGATTTGGTGGGTTGTCTGTCCATCGATAACGAAAAGGCTATCGGTGAGCTAATGGAATATCTACTGTGTCAGGGCAACAAACGGTTTTGCGTTATAGCGGGTACCCAGAATGCCGCGGTCTCTCTGGAGAGGTTATCGGGCATACGAAAGACCCTCTCGGCCCATTCGGTTCCGCTTGCAGACGATAACGTGATCTATTGTGATTTTAACGAGGAGATGGCTTACTCTGCAACGAAGTCTTATATAGAAGAAAACGGATGCGGCGTGGATACGTTTGTCTGCATGAGTGATGTAATGGCATTGGGTGTCATCAGGGCGATTTGGGACTTGGGATACACCGTACCCGGGGACTTCAATGTAACGGGCTTTGATGATATCCCTGTAGCGCAGTATGTCAGACCCCGATTGACCACGGTCAGGCAGGATGTTTCATTGATCGGATATGAAGGGACTAAGCTGTTGGAGCGGATCATGACCGACGCCTCGAAGGGTGAAAGGATTATTGTACCGCATGCTCTGGTTATACGTGACAGCGTCGGGAAACATTCCTGACGCATCACATCTGTATTATTTTTTTACCCATTTGCGAAAACGTTTTTGGGGCACGTTATAAGGAAGGGTGGTAAAGATGCCGACAAAAGTCATGAAAAAGAACTCTTTTGTATGGGAAATGAAACGTAATTGGGGATATTACCTGCTGATGATCCCCGCGGCTGCATTTTTGTTTCTGTTTGCCTACATGCCTCTGCCGGGCATAGTTGTTGCATTTATGGATTTCAACTTTGTAGACAAATTCAAAAGCGAGATTGTAGGTCTGGACAATTTCAAGTTTTATTTCAGCAGCCCATATTTCTTTCGAACCACATTTAATACCATATTCCTGAACGCAAACAGCATCGTGTTAGGCACATTTATCAGCGTAACGGTGGCTATCGTGTTGAACGAAATACGTAGCGGTATATCAAAAAAGATATTCCAAAATGCTATGTTCCTACCGTATTTCTTTTCCGCGGTCGTCGTAGGTAAGTTGGTCACCAATATCGTGTTCTCCGATCAGCTTGGTGTCGCGAACCAGATCGTCACGTTCTTTGGCGGTGAACAGATTACATGGTCGCGTATAGCTGAACCATGGCCATGGATCATTATCTTTACGGGCATATGGAAGGGGACGGGTTATTCGTCGATCATCTATCTTGCGAGTATCACGGGTATAGACAGCGAAATGTTTGAGG
>CAZUNC010000210.1:0-3509 GCA_964621475.1 uncultured Defluviitaleaceae bacterium
TACGAGCGTAACGCGTATAGATATCAAATTCCGTGCGCGACAGCATCTGCAGCTCGCCGGCTCCGTCAAACGGATAATCGCCCTGCCATGAGATATTAGAATATGTAGCAACAACGCATGAAACAACACCACCCGGTTTGCAAACACGAATAAGCTCACGCAGTCCCGCGATTGGATCGGAAAGGACACCTATGTAAGTATAATTGGTCACAACGTCAAAGCTGTTATCTGGAAACGATAACGCGAACCCGTCGTCGACCTGCAAAGATACCTTGTTGTCAAGTCCGAGCTCCCCGAGCCTTTTCTTACCATACTCGATGAATGCCTTGCTTATATCAAATCCGGTAACATGCACGTTATCAAGCCCGCTCGCAAGATATCGCCCGAACACACCAGTCCCGCAGCCCGCGTCGAGGATATGGCTACCCTCTTGTATCCCGAGCCATTTATAAAACAGCTCCAGCATATCCTGTCTAAATCGATACGAGCGTAATTCAAACGGTCTGTAATTGTCGCTGTTTTTCCATATCTCATTACTGCTGGTGTTGGCCATCGATACCACTCCTTCTACAGAAATTCCGTCGGATCCACAATTCTTTTATAAATACAAAATAATACCACGGATTTACACGGAATTTTACGGATTCGCACGGATATCAATATAAAATGTTTGTTATCCGTGTGAATCGGTTTTTATCCGTGAAAATCCGTGGTAAGGTGTTTAAAACAGCCCCCATTTATCCGGCGGTTACGATCGCGTATTCTGTAATCTTCCACTGGCCGTTTTGTTTTTCGAGCCTGAAATCCCAGAAAATCGGATCGTCCCCGTTGTAATAATGTGTAACGCGTATGATACCTGCATTTGTGCGCCCGTTTTCATATACAAACGCGTCCTGCTTTGTGCCGATACAGCGCTTGTTTTGGCTGTAGAGCTTTTCGGTCGCATCCTTTACATTTTTGAGCTGTATATCGAAGGAATTGCGATTTAAGATCTCGTCCGAGAACAGCGTGCGCTGCTTTTCGAGCACCTTTTTGAAGGTCTCGTCGTCGATGATCATCTCACCGTACATGAGCTCAAACAGTTCGTTGTACTTTTCGACCACGAGGTCGGGGGTTTGTGGGTAGATGGCATCGGCTTCTGTGCCTGTATTTGCATCCACATCCATAGCGGAACTATACAACCGCTGCGCAAAGCCCTCTTTTTCTGCGCGAAACACCCTTGGCTTTCCGCCTGAGTTATATGCCGCGTATGCGATCAACGAACCTACGGCAAGCACGGCTATAAATGATAGCATAACCGCGAGCGCAGTATCGTTTCGTTTTTTGACGGCTACGCGTGTCATGACGAAACCAGTTCCGCCAGGCTCTCCTTTGGTACGACGCCCACGGCGCGTTTATGTTCCTGCCCGTCCTTAAAGCTGATAAAACACGGGATGCCCATTACCCTGTAATTGTTTGTGATATCGGGATTCTCGTCCGTGTTGAGCTTGCAGACCTTGTATGCGCCGCCGCTTTCCTCAGAGAGCTGATCAAGTATCGGGGACATGCGCTTGCAGGGCTGACACCAGTCCGCGTAGAAGTCCACGATTACGGGCACCTCACTCTTTAATACCACTTCGTTAAAATCCTCGTTTGTTACCGTTACAACTGACATGTAATACCCCTTTCGATGTATAAAGCTTATTATTTATTATTTGCCACAGTTTACCTTTTATCCGCAAGCTCGCAGAACTGATCTACGGAGGTCGCTATGATGTCGAATGAGCTCTGCCAGAATTTTATATCGTTCACATCGATATCGAGCAATTTACCGAGATCGACGAGATTATTTTTGCCTGTCGACGCGAGGAAGTTATCGTATTTGCCGACGAACGACGCGTGATCGGTCGCATTTAGCGCATAGAGCCCCTTTGCGAACAGCATGCCGTATGCATATGGGAAGTTGTAGTAGTTGTGCGACGGGAAATAGTAGTGCGGCTTGCAGACCCACATGTACGGATGCAGGTAATTGTGGTCGAGTCCCTCACCGTAAGCTTGTTTCTGTGCGTTCAGCATCAGATCCTTGAGCTCGTCGACGGATAGCGAGCCGTTCTCACGCGCCTTGAATACACCGTCCTCGAACAGGAAGCGGCTATAGATGTCTACGATGATCTGTGCGAGACCACCTAAGTCGCTGTCTAACATCAGTAACGCGTCCTCGGGCTTTGCGGTCTTGAGTGCCTCGTCAGCGAGCATCATCTCGCAGAAGGTTGAGGCCGTCTCGGCTATCGGCATCGGGTAACTCGTATTCAGGTGATGCTCTTCCTTCAGGCAAAAGCTATGGTATCCATGCCCGAGCTCATGCGCAAAGGTCAGCACATCGTCATATGCGTTTCCAAAGTTTAGCATGATACGTGTCTGACGTATGCCGTTTGCATGGGCGCAGAACGCGCCACCAATCTTACCCTTGCGGGGCATAGCATCGATCCAGTTGTTTTTGTATACCAAACGTGCGAAGTCCCCTAACTTTTCGCTGAAGCGTCCGAAGATCGATATGACGTATTCGGCGGCTTCCTCGTAGGTAAAACGCATCTCGGACTCTCCGACGGGCGCGAACAGATCATAAAACGGCAGTCCGTTTTTGTGACCCAGTATCTCGGCTTTCTTTCGAAAATATTTCATGAATGTCGGCAGATTGGCCTTAATCGCCTCGAACATTACATCGAGAGTGCGTCGTTCCATACGCGTAGAGTTCAATGTCATATCGAGTGGCGAGTCATAACCACGTAGCTTCGAGATTGTTATGACCTCACCCTTTATGGAATTTAAAGCAGCCGCTACGGATTTTTCTACCTCCGGATAGGCGGCCAGCTCGGCCTCGTATGCGGCCTTTCTGAGC
This sequence comes from uncultured Defluviitaleaceae bacterium, assembly GCA_964621475.1. Taxonomy (GTDB): domain Bacteria; phylum Bacillota; class Clostridia; order Lachnospirales; family WQUN01; genus CAYURR01. The sequence continues at coordinate 2,879 of CAZUNC010000210.1, forward strand.
GCGGCGTTCTTCTCGTAGGCCATGTTGCGGATGACGGTCAGCGGATGCTCCTCGGTCTTTCCGTCTATGGTCAGCGGAACCATCATTACGCTCGTGAGCTGCTCCTTGAGCTTGCCCCACGCGCTCGAGCCCGTTGTGCGCATCTTTGACAGCAGCACCTCTTCGCTCTCTGTGAGCATATGCTTACTCTCGTCCTGCTTTTCCCTCAAGATGAACAGATGATCGGAAATCAGCTTTGAGGACTGCGCGAGTGCGTCCAGATCACCGGCCTCGGCAATGAATTTATTGAAGCTCGCCTCGGGTCCTTTCAGATCCGATAACGCCGTGTCTAACATATCCGAATACTTCGCGGCTGTTTCGTTTTCGCTCTCAACCGACAGTGTCAGATCCGCGTAGTCCGCGAGCATGTAAAAACGCTCAAAGCCATTTGCAAGCCCCAAATACTCCTCTATGATACGGCACTTCTGATCGTCCGACATGCCTGCGATATGGCGTAGGGTTGTATCGGACCACTCGCGGAATTTCTCTATGTTTACCTTCATCTGATCAAAATCCCGTCGAAATGCCTCGCATTCAAACGAATCGTACAGTCCGTTTAACCATAAATGTGTTGCAGGATCCATAAATGTTC
>CAZUNC010000211.1:0-3442 GCA_964621475.1 uncultured Defluviitaleaceae bacterium
ACGCGTTTACAAAGATATATGAGGTACGCAAGAGCTGGAGAGACAAGGGTTACATCCCCGCAGATGTAACGAGGATAGAGAGTCCGGATGTGGGCTTTGATTTCGGACAGGTGGCAGCGATAGCATCCAATGCGATGCGCGCATCGGAGCGTATCGATACATTTACGAAGAATGTACCTAACGGCAAGGTAGAGACTGTAAGGCTTACACCGACCGTCAGCCGTATCTTCTTGGCCGGAGATAACATGCTCGCAGTACCGTCATCGAGCAAGAACCCGGACGAGGCAGTGGCATTTATCAACTGGATTAAGAAGAGTCAGGAAAACTATGACCTGTGGTCGTTTGGTGTAGAAGGCGTGAACTACAAGCTTGTAGATGGTGCAGTCGATACGAGCATCGCCTCCGACAACGACAAATACAACATGAACACATGGATGTGGAATGACATACGTTTAGCACGCTTCTCGGCTAATTATCCGAAGGCCGACATTGATATGCTCAAAAACTGGGACGGAAAATCAGAGGTAACGCAGTTTGTGGGCTTTGTACTGGATCAGAGCAAGATAAAGGCACAGGTCAGTCAGATGCAGGTTGTTATGGATGAATACATGGAGAACTTAGGCATGGGTGTTATTGATATCCATGATGTGAGGGATGAATTCGTATCGAAGCTCGAAGCGGCAGGCATACAGGATGTAATAGCAGAAACACAGAGACAGATAGACGAATGGGTTGCAAATAAATAAGCAAAAGGGATTAAAGGGGGCTGGCGACAGCCCCTGTTCTATATGAAACGGAGTGAATACATATGTCAAACGGGAATAACCGGGATGGTTATTTTTATGATTTTAAGATAGACAGTGAAAAGAAATATCAATATGTGACAGCCGGAGAGCGGTGCAAGACGATAGGATGGCAGGACGGAAATTTTTATGATTTTGGGCATCATATACCAGATGAAATGGGCGGAGTATGGGTTCATCCGATAAAGATAGCGGATGGATTTTGGCTCGGTGTCAACGGCGAATTCAACAAAGCGGACGGCTATCGGACATTACCCTACGGTAATGCCTTTCTTTATGCCTATGGGGATGTCGAATGCGAGCGGTTTCAGTATTCACCGGATAACGCATGCGGGGTTGTTATTAACTATACCTTCGCAAGCGATACACCGAAGACGCTCGAATTAGAGTTCGTTGTAAACTTTCATATAATGCCCGTGTGGTTTTCGGAACCTGTTGGGAAGGTGGACTTCGCCGAGGAGGCTATGTTTGAAAACGGCTGTGTGGTAGCGAAGGATATGGGTAACGAATGGTACGGCTTGCTCGGATGCAGTGAAGGGATAAGCGAAGATCGGGTTGTTATATCCAAACAGCAGCTCTCACCGCATAGTACGAGCGGGAACGGGATATCCGTCAAGCTTTCGATCACATTGGAACTAAACGGTAAGGCTGATCTGAGTTTTTATATCGCGGGTTCGTTTACAAACAAAGATCAATTGTGGAGCGAGTACAACAAGCTGCGTGATCGCAGTTTACTTGATGTAAAGATCAACAGATATCAGCGTATCAAAGAGCGCACGGATTTAGAGACGAGTGATCCGGTATTCGATAATATATTTACATGGGTCAAGTACAATACGGACTGGCTCGTCGCTGATTGCGGTTCATATGGACGCGGTCTGACCGCCGGTTGCCCGGAATATCCATGGTGGTTTGGCTGTGACAATGCATATTCGATACAGGGGCTATTGGCGATGGGTGAGTTTGAGCTTGCACGGGATACGCTTGTGCTGCTCAAAGACTACAGCGAAAAAACAAACGGAAACGGGCGCGTGGTGCATGAGATCACAAATTTCGGCGGCATACCCAACCCGGGTAATACGCAGGAGACGGGGCATTATATTACGGCGGTATATCACTACTGGCACTGGAGCGGTGACACCGAAACGATGAAAACACTGTTCAGCTTCTGTGAAAAGGGTGTCCAATGGCTGTTGACCGAGATGGATCCTGACGGAGACCTACTGCCGCACGGATATGGCATCATGGAGGTCAAGGGGTTAAACGTCGAACTGATAGACACGGCGGTCTATACCTGTCAGGCATTGTATTGTATGTCGGAAATGGCTGGAGCGCTGGGGATGGATGCGGATACTTACAGAGCAAAGGCCGAGATGCTCAAGGCTGCCATCAATGACAGGTTATGGATTGCTGAGGAGGGTCTATATGCGGATGCCATAGGCACAGTACAACAGATTTCGGGATATATAGACGCGTTTCTAATAGAGGAAGGGGATATGGTATCGCCAGATTACAGTACCTATTTGCGTAATCTAAAGGCGAAATATGACCGTATGCCGCAGGAAGATGAAGTGGCGTTCCTGACAAATAAAAACTGGGTCATACTCACACCGATGGAGACCATGCTGTCCGACCACGGTAAAGCCATACAAGCACTGGACAATATGTACAATGATGAGTATATAGGTGAGTATGGAACGTATTTGTCTGGATTTTCACAGAGCAGCATCATGACCATATCGACTGGGGTACATGCGGTGGCAGAGGGGAGACATAAGCGTTGCGATCATGCGCTTGCACTTTTAAAGCGCATGTGTAATAGCTTCTCGTGTGTGTTACCCAATTCGATATCCGAGATGTCCCCGGACTATGGTTGCTTTACGCAAGCCTGGACAGCGTATGCTATGCTTGTGCCGGTGGTCGAATGCTTTGCGGGAATTAAGCCGCGCTTACAAGACAACAGCGTAGTGATAGAGCCGCAGATACCCTCGGAATGGGAACGTATGGCACTAAAAAATATACGTGTCGGTGAAATGGTTTTAGATTTTACATATGAAAACGGCTACTATATGATCAATCTACCGGAGGACTGTGCCTATACAGTCACATTCAACATAAGCGATAGGGTATACCCGTTAGGCGGCGGCTTAAACACGATACCGGTGTAATAACGCAGGCGCGAGCCTATGTGCATGAAATTAATAGGAGCGAGTCGGTGTTTTGAAGAATAATACGGGTATCTCAATAATAACCCTTGTGCCCGTCCCGTGATCGCTTTGTATATCAAACAAAAACCGTTCGCCGTACTGTGAAAATAGACGATTTTTGATATTAACAAGTGCAATATTGTCAATGCCCTCGGATGAGTATTCGGGGGCATTTATACGTTCAAGCAGTGACGCTACATTACTCTTGTTCATGCCCTTGCCGTTGTCCGCAACGGTGATACGCATTAGCTCGCCGCGATGCTCGGCCCGGACATCGATCACACAGCCTGTTTTCATATGCCTAAAGCCATGCATGATCGCATTTTCAACGATTGGCTGTAATAGCATCCGTGGCATCATTACATCCATCAGCCGATCATCTACATCAAAGCGTAGCTCGATCTTGTTGTTGTATCTGATGTTCATTATCGA
>CAZUNC010000212.1:0-3416 GCA_964621475.1 uncultured Defluviitaleaceae bacterium
CCAATAAGTCCTCATGCGACGGCTCGAGGTCGTCATCGTCTAAGATATTCGGAAATTCATCCTCAAAATCGTCGGGCATTTCCTCTTCAAACTCATCCACTTCACTATCGCCGCTCAAAAACTCATCATCGGGCTCTTCGAGATATCCGTCCTCGATATCATCTTCTTTGTAATACTCAGCGGCTGCCTTGGCATAGGATGAGCGATCATGCATACGCCGTCTGTCCGGCGACGCATTATCATCTAAGGGTTCGTTACCTTCAATGTTTACATTCAATTCATCGGGTTCATCAACGGTTTCCCTTATCTCAATCTCGGTTTCGTCATCCCTGAGCACTCTGACATCCAAGCATAGCGCTTGTAATTCCTTCAGCAATACCTTAAACGACTCGGGTACGCCGGGCTGCGGGATATTCTCGCCTTTAACGATAGCCTCGTAGGTTTTTACACGACCCACGATATCGTCGGACTTGACGGTCAAAATCTCTTGCAAGGTATATGACGCGCCATAGGCCTCAAGCGCCCAAACCTCCATCTCGCCGAAGCGCTGCCCGCCGAACTGCGCCTTACCGCCGAGCGGCTGCTGCGTAACGAGTGAGTATGGTCCCGTCGAGCGCGCGTGAATCTTATCATCAACAAGGTGGTGGAGTTTTAGGTAGTGCATGTAGCCGACCGTAACGGGGTTATCAAAGAACTCACCCGAACGACCGTCCCTCAGGCGTATCTTACCGTCACGCGTTATCGGCACGCCCTTCCATTCATTCCTGTTATCGTAGTTTTCTTCGAACGACATGAACAGATCCTCATCCAACACGTCGCTCCATTTATTTGAAAAGTCTTTCCACTCCAGATTTACATAGTCATTTGCAAGATCGAGCGTATCCATGATATCGACCTCGTTCGCACCGTCAAATACGGGCGTTGCGATCTTCCAGCCTAGTACCTTTGCGGCTAAGCCCAAATGCACCTCGAGTACCTGACCGATATTCATACGGGACGGCACGCCGAGCGGGTTCAACACGACATCGAGCGGACGTCCGTTCGGCAGGAACGGCATGTCCTCAACGGGCAGCACGCGCGAGATAACGCCTTTATTACCATGGCGTCCGGCCATCTTGTCACCGACTGAGATCTTACGCTTTTGGGCGATATACACGCGAACGAGCTGATTTACGCCCGGTGGTAGTTCGTCCTTATTCTCACGCGTAAATATCTTGACATCGACGATGATACCACTCTCACCATGGGGCACACGCAGGGAGGTATCACGTACCTCACGCGCCTTCTCACCAAAGATCGCGCGCAGCAGGCGTTCCTCTGCGGTAAGCTCCGTCTCACCCTTAGGCGTGACCTTACCGACCAATATATCGTTCGGCTGTACCTCCGCACCGATGCGGATGATACCGCTTTCGCTCAAATCCTTCAGTGCGTCCTCACCGACATTCGGGATGTCGCGCGTTATTTCCTCTGGACCGAGTTTTGTATCACGAGCCTCGGCCTCGTATTCCTCTATATGAACGGAGGTGTAAACATCCTCCTCTACAAGCTTTTCACTTAACAATATAGCATCCTCGAAGTTGTAACCCTCCCAGGTCATAAACCCTATAAGAGGGTTCTTACCGAGTGCGAGTTCGCCGTTCTCCGTGGATGGGCCGTCGGCTAAGATCTGACCCTTCTCGATCTTATCGCCCTTCGATACGATCGGGTGCTGGTTTATGCATGTACCCTGATTTGAACGCATAAACTTAGTCAGACGATAGGTATCCTTTACACCGTCCTTGCGCTTGACAACGATCTCGTTCGCGGTAACCTTTTCGGCTATACCATCGTTTCTTGCGATGATCACAACACCCGAGTCATACGCGGTCTTGTGCTCCATGCCCGTACCGATGATCGGCGAGCTGCATGTCAAAAGCGGCACAGCCTGACGTTGCATGTTCGAACCCATCAGCGCGCGCGGGTCATTGTTATTTTCAAGGAATGGGATCAGCGATGTTGCGACAGAAACAATCTGCTTCGGCGAAACGTCCATCAGTGCAATACGGCTCGGCTCGAATTCGTCGATTTCATCCTTATGACGCGCGGTGACCTTCGGATGGATAAAAAATCCGTTTTCATCGAGCGGCTCATTGGCCTGCGCGACGATGAAATTCTCTTCCTCGTCCGCTGTGACATATATAAATTCGTTTGTGACCCTCGGCAAGCCGTTAACCTTTTCGACAACGCGATAAGGTGCCTCGACAAATCCGTATTCGTTTATACGAGCAAATGTCGCGAGGGAGTTAATAAGGCCGATGTTCGGACCTTCAGGTGTTTCTATCGGACACATGCGCCCATAATGCGAGGTATGAACGTCACGCACCTCAAAGCCCGCACGTTCTCTTGACAGACCACCGGGGCCGAGTGCGGACAGACGGCGCTTATGCGACAGCTCGTCGAGTGGGTTTGTCTGGCCCATGAACTGCGACAGCTGCGAGCTGCCAAAGAATTCCTTGAGTGCGGCGGTAACGGGACGTATATTGACGAGTGCCTGCGGTGTTACGATGTCCATATCCTGTATGGTCATACGTTCCTTTACAACGCGCTCCATACGCGTGAGGCCGATGCGGAACTGGTTTTGCAACAGCTCGCCGACCGCGCGGATGCGGCGGTTGCCCAAATGGTCGATATCGTCATTTGTGCCTACGCCGTAGTCGAGATGAATGATATAGTTAATCGATGTGAGTATGTCATGGATTGTGATGCATTTTGGCACGAGACGGTTCATGTTGTTCTTTACAGCGTTTTTGAACTCGTCCTTCGTCGGAGCTGATTCCATCAGCTCTTTGAGCACCGGATAGTATACGAGCTCCTTGATGCCGAGCTCATTGGCGGTCAGGTCATATTTCTCGAGATAGCCGTCGATCTTTACCGACAGATTGCTCAAAACCTTAACCTTCCTGTCCTCTACCTGTACAAAGACATAAGGCACGCCGGTATTTTGTAAAATCTCGGCTGTCATCGTGTCTACGATGTCACCCTTGTGTGCTATGATATCGCCGGTTTCCGGATCCTGCACGTCCTCGGCAAGTGCAAAGCCTTTGATCTTGTGCTGATACGAAAGCTTTTTATTAAATTTATAGCGGCCGACCTTTGCGAGGTCATAACGCTTCGGATCAAAGAACAGGTTCTTAAGAAGCGACTCGGCACTTTCGACCGTAGGCGGCTCGCCCGGACGGATGCGCTTGTATACCTCTACAAGACCCTCCTCGACGTTCTTGGCGATATCTTTTTCTATTGTTGCAAGGATTTTTGGTTCCTCGCCGAACATATCGATGATCTGTGCGTCTGTGCCCACACCGAGCGAACGGATCAGCACTGAGACGGGTACCTTTCTGGTCCTGTCTACGCGCACGTAAAATACATCGTTGGAGTCC
>CAZUNC010000213.1:0-3406 GCA_964621475.1 uncultured Defluviitaleaceae bacterium
CTCCTTCACCATAATACGCGTTCAAATACATCTGCTTTATCTCGCTCATGAGCGGGTAGCGCGGGTTAGCGCCTGTGCACTGGTCATCAAAGGCCTGCTCTGTCATCTCGTCGATGCGCTCGAGGAAGCTCTTTTCATCGATGTTGTAGTCCTTGATATGCTTCTTGATACCAACCTTCTCGTTAAGGGTTTCGATCGCCTTGATCAGGCCGTTGAGCTTTTCGTTGTTGTCCTTGCCTTTGATACCGAGGTAGTCTGCGATCTCTGCGTAACGTGCCAAGGTATGCGGGTGATCGTACTGTGAAAATGCGCCCATCTTTACGGGTGCTTCACTCGCGTTGAACTTGATAACCTCTCTGATCATCAGCGCGTTTGCGATACCGTGCGGCAGGTGGAAGAATGCGCCGAGCTTATGCGCCATCGAGTGGCATACACCGAGGAATGCATTTGCAAACGCCATACCAGCCATCGTGGAAGCATTAGCCATCTTTTCGCGTGCAACCGGATCGTTCGGGCCGTTCTCGTATGCGGCAGGCAGATATTCGAAGATCATCTTTAATGACTTGAGCGCGAGCCCGTCGGTGAAGTCGGTCGCGAGCATCGAGGCATATGCCTCCATAGCATGTGTGACAGCGTCGATACCGGAGGCCGATGTCAATCCCTTCGGCATGTTCATCATGAGATCCGCATCGATGATAGCCATGTCCGGCATCAGTTCATAATCCGCAAGCGGATACTTCACACCTGTCTGCTCGTCTGTGATAACCGCAAACGGTGTAACTTCACTACCTGTACCTGCCGATGTCGGGATCGCTATGAAATATGCCTTTTCGCCCATCTTCGGGAACGGATATACCCTCTTTCTGATATCCATGAAGCGCATAGCCATATCCATGAAATCAACCTCGGGATGCTCGTACATAACCCACATGATCTTAGCTGCGTCCATAGCCGAGCCGCCACCCAGTGCGATAATACAGTCAGGCTTGAATGCGTTCATCGCAGCCGCGCCCTCTTTTGCACATGCAAGCGTCGGGTCCGGCGCTACGTCAAAGAATGTTGCATGGATGATACCCATTTCGTCGAGCTTATCGGTGATGCCCTTTGTGTAGCCGTTTTCAAACAGGAAATTGTCTGTTACGATGAATGCCTTTTTCTTGCCGAGCACGTTCTTGAGCTCATCGATTGCAACGGGCAGGCAGCCCTTCTTCATATATACCTTATCGGGTGTTCTGAACCACAGCATATTCTCTCTCCTCTCGGCGACGGTTTTGATATTTAACAAATGCTTTACACCGACGTTTTCCGAAACGGAGTTGCCGCCCCATGAGCCGCAGCCCAATGTCAGTGACGGTGCGAGCTTGAAGTTGTAGAGGTCGCCGATACCGCCGTGTGAGGACGGTGTGTTTACAAGTATGCGGCAGGTCTTCATGCGATCCGCAAAGAACGCGATCTTTTCCTGCTCTGTAACGGGGTTCAGATATACCGATGCTGTGTGTCCGAATCCGCCGTCAGCGACGAGATGCTCAGCCTTTGCAACCGCATCCGCGAAATCCTTCACCTTGTACATAGCGAGTACAGGCGAGAGCTTCTCATGCGCAAATTCCTCCGAGATGTCTACACTCTCGACCTCACCGATCAATATCTTCGTGCTCTCAGGAACGCTTACACCGGCGAGCTCTGCGATCCTGTGAGCGGACTGACCGACGATCTTTGCGTTTAATGCGCCGTTAATGATGATAGTCTTGCGAACCTTTTCAATCTCGTTTTCGGACAGGAAGTAGCAGCCGCGCTTTGTGAACTCATCCTTGACCTTGTTATAGACCTTAGGGGTTACGAGTACGGATTGCTCGGACGCGCAGATCATGCCGTTGTCAAAGGTCTTCGAGAGTATGATCGAGTTGACCGCGAGCAGCACATCCGCGCTGTCGTCGATGATAGCCGGTGTATTACCCGCGCCTACGCCGATGGCCGGTTTGCCCGATGAATACGCAGCCTTTACCATGCCCGGGCCACCAGTTGCAAGGATCAAATCCGCTTCCCTCATGACCGTGTTTGACATCTCGAGGCTCGGTACGGATATCCAGTTGATGATGCCCTCGGGCGCACCTGCCTTGACAGCGGCTTCGAGTACGATCCTTGCAGCCTCTGCGGTGCAGTTCTTTGCCCTCGGGTGCGGGCTGATGATGATACCGTTACGGGTCTTGAGCGCAAGCAGCGTCTTGAATATAGCCGTGGAGGTCGGGTTCGTGGTCGGTATGACCGCCGCGATGATACCGACGGGTTCCGCTACCTTTTTGATGCCGGCTGCCTTGTCCTCTTCAATGATGCCGCAGGTCTTTGTGTCCTTGTAGGCATTGTAGATGTACTCAGACGCGTAGTGGTTCTTTATGACCTTGTCCTCAACGATACCCATGCCTGTTTCCTCTACCGCCATCTTTGCGAGCGGTATACGGCTCCTATTAGCCGCGAGAGCAGCAGCTACGAAAATCTTATCTACCTGCTCTTGGGTGTAGCCCGCGAAAATCCTCTGGGCCTCCCTCATCCGAACGATCGCCTCGTTCAGGTTCTCCACCGTATCGATAATAATCGGTGCTTGTGCTGCCTTCATGAATATCTCCCCTTCTTATAAGTTGAATCTGATTTAGTCTGTTGATTTCATTCTTTCTTTTAAATGACGCGATAATAGTGCAAGCGAGGATGCCATGTTCTCATTTTGAACAAGCACCCCATCGGGCACCGCGAGGTGCACCGGCGCGAAGTTCCATATCGCCTTGACACCGATCTCAACGAGCATATCGCAGACCGCCTGGGCGGCCTCCGCAGGCACCGTGATGATGCCGATGCGTATATGCGTGCGCAGGCACATCTCTTTGAGCTTACTCATCGGCAGTATCTGTTGATTGTCTGTAAGCGTTTCGTCAGCGTCGAACGCGAACATAATGTTGAGCCCGTATTCCGTAAACCCACTGTAGTTGAGTAATGCGCGTCCGAGCTTCCCTACCCCTATGAGCACCGCGTTGTCTGTGTTGTCATAACCCAGAAAGCTCTCGATGTCCTTGATCAGATTGACCGTTGCGTATCCCGTCTTAGGCTTGCCAGACGAGCTTACAGTCGCCAAGTCCTTTCGCACCTGCACATCGTTCAGCGACAGCGCGTTAGCTATAGCAGTCGCCGATACACTCTCGGAGGTATTCGCTATAGACTTCAAGTATGTTAAATATAACGGCAATCTCTTCAACGTCTGGCTTGAAATATTTGAGGCAGACATTTTTTCCCTCCGTAGGTCTCGTGCTTTGCTGTCATTCATTGCTGACGGTATAGTTTTATCATGAATTATTCATAGTGAGAAATATAAAAAAAGCATATCGATATATCTTTATCGATATGCTTTTACTTATTGGGT
>CAZUNC010000214.1:0-3286 GCA_964621475.1 uncultured Defluviitaleaceae bacterium
ATGATCCGGACGCGGACAGACACGAGGTCGTTACGAAATACGACCGTAAATGCCTTAGGCTTTCGCCCGAGGAAATAGACCAGAAGCTCGCCGATGGCGTACCCTACGCGATCCGGCAGATCATACCGGAGGGCGAGACTACGTTTACGGACATGGTGTTCGGTGATATTACGATATCCCACGACGAGCTCGACGATCAGATATTGATCAAGAAGGACGGTTTTCCGACATACAACTTTGCAAATGTTGTGGATGATCACCTGATGGACATCACGCATGTCATGCGTGGTAACGAATACCTGTCCTCTACGCCGAAATATAACCTTCTATACGAGGCATTCGGATGGCAGATACCAAAGTATATACACGTTTCACTGATCGTAAACAAGGACGGCAGCAAGCTCGCTAAGCGTAAGGGCGATATGTCGTTTAACAACTTCCTCGAGCAGGGCTTTTTACCGGAGGCGCTCGTAAACTATATCGCACTGCTGGGCTGGGCCCCGTCCGATAATACGGAGTTCTTTACGCTACCCGAGCTCGTACAGGCCTTCGATATCTCGGGTCTGAGTAAGTCGCCGTCCACGTTTGATTTGCAAAAGCTCACATGGATGAACGGTGAATATTTCAAGACGATGGACACTGAAAGGTTCTCTGAAATGGCTATGCCCGTGCTCAAGGACAGCATAACACGCGCGGACATAAACCTCACATCGGTCGCCGAGATGGTCAAGACACGCATCTGTTTCCTCAGTGAGATCCCTGGACTTGTGGATTTTATCGATACTTTACCCGACTACGACACCGAATTATATATACACAAGAAGATGAAGACAGACAGGGAAAACTGCCTATCGAACCTGAAGCAGGCATTGCCCGTGCTCGAGGCGCTCGAAATTTGGGACAATGAGCATATATATGGCGCGCTGATAGGCCTGGTAGAACAGCTCGGCATAAAGAACGGGCAGATGCTCTGGCCCATACGCACCGCGCTCTCGGGCAGACCCACATCACCGTGCGGCGCATCCGAGCTCTGCGAGCTATTGGGCAAGGCAGACAGCATAGACAGAATCAAACAGGGCATTAAAAAGCTCGAAGGTTAACGTTTGGAGGACGATTATGTACGACACGATCATAATAGGCGCAGGACCCGCAGGCTTTTCTGCGGCGCTCTACGCGTGCCGCTACGGCATGAAGACCCTTATACTCGAGGAGCAATATACAGGCGGTCAGATCGTCAATACCCATGAAATAGAAAATTACCCGGGCTTTGCGGGTATAGGCGGCGGCGATCTCATGGATGCGTTTGAAAAGCAGGTCATGGGATACAGCCCCGACCTCAAGTATGACGGGATAAAGGGCATAGTATTACCGAACATGGATGGAAATGGGATCTTTGCCGTGCAGGGTGAGAGTGGTTTATATGAGGGCCGTACGGTAATCATTTGCACGGGCCAAAGCCCACGGCCTTTGGGCGTAGAACGTGAGGACGAGCTCAAGGGCCGCGGCATATCCTATTGCGCAACCTGTGACGGCAATTTCTTTAAGGGTAAGGATGTCGCGATCGTAGGTGGTGGTGATACGGCAGTGACCGAGGCTGTGTTTTTGAGCCGCATATGCTCGAATGTACACCTGATTCACCGCCGCAACGAGTTTCGCGCATCACAGTATGAGGTCGACAAGCTCAAACAGAGCGCGAACATACATCTGCATATGGAGCGGCGCGTCATGAAGCTTTTAGGAGAAGACAGGCTTGCGGGTATAGAGCTTGGGGATGTATCTGCCGAGCCAGCAACCGAAGCCCTCGATGTCTCTGCAGTATTTGTAGCGGTCGGCGCGACCCCACGCAGCGCGGCATTCAAGGACATCCTGAATATGGATGATTACGGATATATACTCGCTGACGAGAACACCCGCACGAATATAGACGGCATATACGCAGCCGGTGACATACGCAAAAAGCGGCTGCGTCAGGTAGTGACCGCAGCCGCCGACGGCGCTGTCGCCGCGTATGAGGCGATGGAATATTTGAGCAGATGATGCGGAGGTATTGTTTAATAATGTGTTACAGTTATTCAGGAGGTTGCCGAGATGAAAAGCTTTGAAACAAAAACGGAGCTTATTAAAATGTTTATCGACAACACACCGATTGCCTATATAATTTTAGATAAAGATTACAATATCCACTACATCAACGACAGCTTTGCTAAACTTCGCAAGCTTGATTTGTCAACTACAATCGGCGACAAGTGTTACAACATTTCTAACGGAGGTGTTCGCTGCGCAAAATGTGCCGTGGCAGAAGCACTGCGAACCGGAAAGAAAAAGTTAGTTTCTCGTAAAGATGTGCTACCAGACGGCTCGGTGAGATTTATAGATGATTACGCGATTCCCTTGCAGTTTAATGAACATGGCGAAGTAGAATATATACTTGAAATAATGATTAACCGTACACAAGAAATGATTGCAAGGGAGCGGCGAAATAAGGACTATGATGAGATTCTTTCCATTCTCACTACCCTGTTGGACGCTAAAGACAGCTACACTGCGGCACATTCCGATAATGTGCGCAAGCTATCGCTTAACCTTGCCCGTACGATGGGTCTAACCCCGGACGAGGTGTTTGAAATCTCAATTGCTGCAAGTCTGCACGACATCGGCAAGGTGGAAATTCCCGTCTCTATTATAAATAACCCAAACAAACTCACAAATGAAGAGTATTCAATTATAAAAGGCCATCCAATTTCTTCCTATGAAATGCTTGACAAGCTGTCGAGTTTCTCCAAAATCCGCGATATTGCGCGTCACCACCACGAGCGTGTGGACGGTCGCGGGTATCCCGACGGACTTGCAAGCGGGGAATTATCTATCGGTGCAAAAATTGTTGCGGTAGCCGATACATACGACGCCATTACCACAACACGCTCCTACCGCGCGGCGTTAAGTCATGAATACGCTTTGACAGAGATTCAAAAGGCGGCCGGCACACAGCTTGACAAAACGGTGGTAGAAGCCTTTGTAAACATGGACTTTTCCAATATGTCGGATACGTTGTACGACCTGCCAAACACCGATAACATTCAGGTAGAACGGGTATTAAAGCAGCAAGCAAAGGTTGGCGCAAAAGTCAGAGAGAATAAACTGTCTAAACCTACAAGTATAAATCAAGAGCATCTGCTTAAAGAAATATTTAATTCAACCCCATGCGGATATATCCTGATGGATAAAAACCGTAGGGTGCTATATGCCAGTGCTTATTTTCTTGAGTACATGGGGCTTACCACAGAAG
>CAZUNC010000215.1:0-3238 GCA_964621475.1 uncultured Defluviitaleaceae bacterium
ATGAGCCTTTCCTTCGTCGTGCGCTTTCTTAGGTTTGCAAAGCGATACAGCGTCTCTACTTGCTCGGGTACTATGAGGTTTACACTCTCAAATACACCCTCTTCGTTACCAAAATCTATCGAACGCGACTTGACGATCATATCTGAGGTAACATTGGGTTCTGTGTTTAAGGATTTGATCACATTATTAAGATCGCTGTATTTAACATTGTCCGCAAAGCTTATGGTCATGTTGTAGTTCGAGATATGCGTAAACTGATTCACGACAACGTCACCGACCGAATCCCTGACACCAAAGCCTGTGATCAGCAACGCCGTGCAACCCGCTATGCCTACGACGGTCATAAAGAAGCGCTTCTTATAACGAAATATATTTCTGAGCGTGACCTTGTATATAAAAGACAGTCGCCGCCATATAAGACCGATGCGCTCGATCAAGATGCGTTTGCCGAGCTTCGGGGCCTTCGGACGCATCAACGCGCTGGGTTGGCTCTTGAGCTCGTTCATACATGCGACCACAGTTGCGCCGATCGTACACAATACCGCTATCGCTATACCCGCACCCAAAAATCGTGGTAACAGCAAGGTCTCAGGCTCCGGTATCGAATACATCATACGGTATGCATTGATGATATTAGACGGGAACAGCCTCATACCGATCAACCCGCCTAATATCCCACCCGTAACCGTCGGCAGGGCCGCATAGATGATATACTTGGACATGATCTTCATATTCGAATAGCCGAGGGATTTTAATGTGCCAATTTCGATGCGCCGTTCCTCGACCATACGGGTCATAGTCGTCAGGCTCACAAGCGCCGCTACAAGGAAGAAGATCATCGGAAACACGGAACCGATAGCCGTGATCTTTTCGGAATCCTGTGCAAAAGACATAAACCCGAGATTGGCATCCCGATCGAGCACATACCACTCGACCTCGTCCATATCATCGAGGGTCTTGCGGCTCTCCCGTAGCGCCTCACGCTGCGCCTCGAAGCCCATGTTCGCCTGCTCACGTTCGCTCTCGAGGGAGGTTCTCGCCATATTTAACTGATCCCGCTTTGCATTGAGCTCCCTGCGCGCATTACCTGCCTTGATGATCCCCGCGTCTATCTCCGTTATCCCGCTCTGCAAATTTAGCAGATTGTCTTTAAGTGCGTTCCGACTACCCTCAAACGCGCCGACCTCGTCGGGCATCAGATCCCGATACGGCTGTATCGCATCGAGCCCCGCACCTACTTGATCTATCCGCTGTAAAATCTGTGCAATATTAGCCTCGGTCTCCGCACGTTGCCGCTTCAAATCCCGCAGCGTTTCGTCCAGTGTGCGCTTACCCTTTTCAAGCTCGCCCTCCGCATCAGCAAGCGTCCGTTCCTGCTCTGCAAATGCCGTCTGCGCCGTGAGCTCCGCATCGTCTAACGCGCGTTTCGCATCATTAATGCGCTCATAGGCTGTGACGGTAAGCTCGGCCATACGCTCCCCGTAGCGTTCCTTACCCGCTTGCTTGATCGCGTCTACTGCGTCCGCCACTATGTCGTTATACCGCTGAGAGAAGCCGTCCTCTTCCTTCGCGCCTCTGACGCTTACAAAGGCTTCTGTATATACATCCGATATAAAATTCTCGTCCGGTATATATGCGTATACATCGATACCGCCGCCGCCTATTGATCCGTTGCCGCGCTCTTGCGAGACGTAATACGGCGACTCAACGACACCTACGAGCGTGAATACATTATTTCTGAGCTTGTTTCTGATATCCGTCTTCTTGCCGCTCTGGAGCACGATCCTATCGCCGAGGCTTACACCGTCATGCATGAAATCCAACTCCAACACGATCTCGTCGGACCTTTGTGGCAATCTGCCACGCAGCAACTTAGGGGTGTTCATCGGAGCATGGCGCCCGCGTATGTCCATCCCATGCAGCTTAATGATCGTCGCCGAGCCGTTGCGTGTGGTCTGTACATCCATCGTGTAGGTCGGGTATACGGACTTGACCTCCGGTACCGCTTGTATCGCGTCGATGTCCTTGTCCGTAAGACCGTAACTTGATATCACTCGAATATCCATCAGGTTGTACGTATCAAAATACCTGTCGCCCGTGTATTTCATGTCCGCACCCGTGGCCCCAAGGCCCGAGTAGAACGCAACACCTAACAAGACTACAGAGAATATTCCCATGATGCGTCCGGCGGTCCGGGTGATCTCCCTAAAGATATCCTTTACGAACGCGTTGTTTGTCAATAGGATCACCACTCTATCCTTTCAACAGGGATCGGGACCTCTATCGTGAGCATTTTCTCCACCCTGCCGCTCTTGATTTTGATTACGCGATCGGCCATCGGGGTTATCGCGGTATTGTGTGTGATCACAACGACGGTCATACCCTTCTTTCGGCAGGTCTCCTGCAGTAATCTCAGAACCTCCTTGCCCGTCACGTAGTCGAGCGCACCCGTGGGTTCGTCGCATAACAACAGCTTCGGGTTCTTCGCGAGTGCTCGCGCTATCGATACACGCTGCTGTTCACCGCCCGAGAGCTGCGCCGGGAAGTTGTTCATGCGCTCCGCAAGCCCCACATGCTCCATGACCTCTCTGGGGTCGAGTGGGTTCTTGCAGATCTGTGTAGCGAGCTCCACGTTTTCAAGCGCGGTGAGGTTCTGCATGAGATTATAAAACTGGAACACAAAGCCGATATCATAACGCCTGTAAGTAATGAGTTTTTGCCTGTCATAACCTGCTATATCCGCACCGTCCACGCAAACAAGCCCACTGTCACAGACATCCATCCCACCCAAGATATTGAGTATCGTGGATTTGCCTGAGCCACTGGGCCCCACTATCATAGCAAACTCACCTTTATTTATATGAAACGCCGCTCCGTCTACGGCCTTGACCGTAACCTCGCCCATCCGGTAATGCTTCTGAAGGTCCTTGACCTCTATAAACGCGTCCATGCCGCCTCCGTCCGGGGTTCGGCCCCCTTGACATATTAGCTGACATTATATGCCTTTTTCGTGCCCGTGGCAACAATGTGAGGAAGGGTTCGCGAAAACCTTCATAAAAAACTTGACAGGAAAGATTCCTGTAATTTATACTGTATAGGTCGTGAGTAAAAAAGCTTTTTAAGCTTCAAAGTTTTTGCTCATATGCCCGAGTGGCGGAATGGCAGACGCAAAGGACTTAAAATCCTTCGGGGGCAACCTCGTGCCGGTTCGAGTCCGGCCTCGGGCATTTTTATTTTG
>CAZUNC010000216.1:0-3149 GCA_964621475.1 uncultured Defluviitaleaceae bacterium
ATTACAATAAAATAACATACTGTATAGGAAACTTGTTTTACGCATAAAATTACAACAATGGATAAATTTGATACAAATGGCAGAAACAGGTGATGACGTGAAAACAGCGGTAAGAAGTTTTAGAAACAGGCATTTAGAGACATTGCTGTACTCGGCACTCGTGATTTCGGTGGGTGCGATGATGTTCTCGTTCTATTTCCGCGCGATGGAATACAAGCGCATCGCAAAGGTAACCGAGAGCAAGCTCTACGAGGTCGTGGCAATGAATCAAAACCTGCAAAAGCAGGTCAAAACACTCGAATCCGCTCTGGCTGACGAGCGCATGCGTAATATGGCGCGCAATTATGACACGGGCGCATCGAAAGCCGACGGTTTGCCACAGGCCGATGCGACGCAGGATGTGGGTATAACAAACGAAAACGCTCAGAACTACACCGGGCCCGTAATAATGCCCGTGAGTGGTACGATCTCATCGGGCTTTGGAAACAGGAGCAATCCAATGGGTGGCACGGACGGCGAACACCATAACGGGCTGGATATAGCCGTACCGCAAGGCACGGACGTGATGGCTTCGGGTGGCGGCGAAGTCGCATACGCGGGCTCGTACGGGAGCTTTGGCAAGCTTGTGATCATCGATCATGGGGACGGTCTGCTCAGTTATTACGCGCACAATTCGCAGTTGATGGTAAAAAAGGGTGAAACGGTTGTGATGGGGCAGGTCGTAGCCAAGTCTGGCAACACGGGCCGCAGTACGGGACCGCATCTGCACTTTGAGATACGCCTGGACGGAAAGCCTGTAGACCCTCGGGATTATGTGGTATAATCGCCACAAATAACCGAATCGGGGAATCATTCATGGATGAAATACAAAAGCAATTGCAAACGATAGCGGACGCGCGTCCTATACGATACATCATCAGCAAGCCCGGGAATAAAACAACCTCTGCAGGGCAAACGAACCCAGCACGAATATGCCTCACACTGACCGACGGCGGTAAGGCGGGGCTTTATTATCAAGAAGAACGCATCATAAACAATCAGAGCTTTCACCGCAGGATAAATATTGAGGATATATCTACGCATATAGCGACCTTGTTGGACGGTGGGGGTGAAGCGTCCTACCGACAGGTCAACGCGTTCAGCGCAGACAGCGAATACAATCTCCATATCAGCAAGAAGGGAAAGGTCCTTGTATCTAAGCGCTCGTTAAATAACACGGGCTCTGATAGCGGCCAGCCCGAAACGCGGCATCAGCCTCAGCCCCATAACAGAACTAAGCACTACATATTTGAGGAAGGGGCTGGTTCGGGGGTTATACCGGCACTTGTGGATATGGGGGTGTTTACGCGCGACGGCAAGGTCGTAAAGGCCATGTACGGCAAATATAGACAGATAAACCGCTTCGCGGAGATCGTCGGTGATGTGCTCGGGGACGGGGGGCTATTGGATAAACAGGATAATAGCCCGATAAAGGTCATCGACTTCGGCTGCGGCAAATCGTATCTGACCTTTTTGCTGTATCACTATCTTATATATATAAAGGGCTTAAACATACAAATGACAGGCGTAGATCTGAAGAGTGATGTAATAAAACACTGCAATGACACCGCAAGGGCTTATGGATATGAGGGATTGAGCTTTGAGGAGGGTGATATATGCAGTTATAAATGCACGGGTGATATCGATATCATGATCTCGCTGCATGCGTGCGATACCGCATCCGACTACGCACTCGCATTCGCGATCAAGCACAATGCAAAGCTGATATTCTGTGCGCCATGCTGTCAGCACGAGCTGAATGCCCAGATAAAACATGCAGATCAAACGGACAGTGCGGGGCTGCCGGTAATCACGCGTTACGGTTTGATCAAGGAACATTTCTCGGCGCTGTTGACTGACGCGTTGCGCTCGGACATATTGGCGTATAAAGGCTACAAGGTGCAGCTCGTGGAATTTGCTGATGACACCCACACGCCGAAGAACACCATGATACGTGCGGTCAAGTCGCGCATTCCGGAGGACAAGCGCGGGGACATGCTATCCGAGATACACGATACATGCACACGATTTGGGATAAAGCCGACATTGGCCTCGTTATTAAATATTGGGGGGAAAACAAATGAAGAATGCTAAATTAACCTACGCGACAATAGGGACAAGCTTCATAACAGATAGATTCATAGAAGGGGCAGCGCAAACAGGCAGATACGAAGCGCGGTTTATATATTCGAGGCATATAAACAAGGCGAAAGCGATGGCAGACAAGCATATCGCGGCGGGTAATATAGAGAATGTGGAGATATGTGATGACCTGAAGGTCATAGAAGCGAGTGATGTCGATGTTGTATATATCGCGTCACCAAACGCGCTGCACAGCGAGCAGATCGAACGCTTTGCACGTGCACAAAAGCATATATTCTGTGAAAAGCCACTCGTCGTGACGAAGGATGAATTTAACCGCGCGTACGAGATCGCGGATGCGAACGGCGTGTTTCTGATAGAGGCGTATAGGCATATAAATTCGCCTGGCTTTGATGCTGTAAAGGAAGCGATAAGCGCTATCGGCCCTATACGGGTAGCCACGCTGAACTACAATCAATATTCGTCACGTTATGCTCAGTTTAAGGACGGGCTATCGAGCGGGACGATCCCAAATGTGTTTAATCCGGATTACGCGGGTGGCGCGCTGTTGGATTTGGGTTGCTATCCGATCTCGTTTGCTGTCGCGCTATGGGGCAGGCCGAAGGATTTCTGCTACATGCCGATGAGACTCGAGAACGGCGTAGACGGGGCCGGCGCAATGATACTCGACTTCGATGGATTCTTGTGTACGATCAACTTTTCAAAGGTTGCGCAGGGATATATTCAAAATGAGATATTAGGAGAGGATGGGGCGGTTTTGATCGACGCGCCGTCGGAGCTGACGGAGGTCCTGCGTATAGACAGGCGTAGCGGGGAGAGAACAAAATACGATTTTCCGCTATACAAAAATACATTGCAGGCGGAGCTAATGGTATTTGCTGATATAGTTACAAATAATGATGTGAGGAAATACGAGCAAGTCAGAATGGTCAGTGAGATCGTCAATGACTTAGTAAAAATACATTGACATTTCTTGGAACGAGTGTTAATATAAAAAAATGCACCAA
>CAZUNC010000217.1:0-3095 GCA_964621475.1 uncultured Defluviitaleaceae bacterium
CTGTGGCTATGTTGGTGCGCAGATACTCCACAAACAGATTGATCATCGCGGCTGCATCCGCCTTCGAAACCATATCCGTCGGGCGTATGCGTCCCTCTTCATCGGGCGCAATAATCCCGATTGCGTGCGCGGCGGCTATGTCACGCTTTGCCCAGTCGCCGATCTGCTCGTCGTCCGTAAAGAACGTGAGTGGCGTCGGATCGAGTGCGAGGTTATCTAACCCGAGCGCACGTAACATGATTACAATCGCCTCCTGCCTCTGCAGCGGCGAGTCGAAATAAAAGCTGCCGTTATCGCGACCGACTGCGAGCCCGGCTTTATACGCGGCCATGATATACGGATACTCCGTACGTGTAGGCAATACATCCGGGAACACGATCGTCTGTGCCGTGTTCTTTGCATTTTTAGTATTTGTCTGCACAGGTGTTATAGGCAGTTTTATAGCCTTGGCTAAAGCCGTAACGAACTGACCGCGTGACATCGTCTGTGCGGGTTGATAGGTCTTTGTATCACCGCTTAGTATCTGCATAGCAAACAGCTTCTTTATATCGCTCTCCGCGAAATGCCCCTTCAGAAACGAAAGATCGGGCGCAATCAGCTGCTCAAATGTGTTCTGCGTGGAGATGCTCGCACCGCCTGTCATGTCCATGTCCAAGATGTACTGCGGCTTTACGAAGATATCGTATTTCAAACCGCTCTTGTTCTGCATGACCTCTTTATAGTTACCGTCAAAGCTTATGGCCGTAGGTTCGTTCTTTTCATATTGAAGCGTCTTAGAAACGGTTACACTCGGGCGCACCTGATAGGTCATGGACCAATCATTCGCCGTGAGGGTTGTATCCATCCTGTGGGTCTCCGTCTTTGACCATGCGCTGTCGTATCCGTAAAACGATCCGGTCGTATCCAGTGTGTACACATCGTTGTCCGCGAGGTTATAAACCAAGTGCGAGGAGATATCTCCCCTGTAATAGATCGCGGCTGCATTATGATCCTCTATGATGCTCACGCCGAAATTGGATGCACGGTTATCAAGCACATAAGTGCCGCTCGGTGTTGTGATGCTTTCCTGCCAGTTTCTGACCGTGTAGTCCTTGATGATCTGATTGTTTTCTCTGCGCCAGTTGACTGTAAACACGAGATTGCGGACAACCGCGACCGTCGTGCCCGAGCCCGCTGTCGGATATACCCTCAATGTCTG
Organism: uncultured Defluviitaleaceae bacterium; assembly: GCA_964621475.1. GTDB lineage: Bacteria > Bacillota > Clostridia > Lachnospirales > WQUN01 > CAYURR01. The sequence goes on from CAZUNC010000217.1 coordinate 1,199, forward strand.
GGTATATGTCCCGAGATTAACCGTATCGGATACCGCGCCATTTGTCGCGACATCGATCATACCCGTAAACTCCAGCGGTTCCCCGTCCAGAAAGACCATTTCCTTGTATCTGTATGAGGTCGCATTGTTTCTGTTATTTGTGGTTTTAGCGGTTTGTAATAGCAATGTTTCGGTAGTCTTGGGCAATCTGCGGCCCTCCGAGATACCTCCGAAAAACCCCATGTCACCGACATTCGCATACGCGTATATCGGACCGAACGCCGCAAACAAGATCATTATTGCACATATCGTAAAAACCTTGAATGTATTAAAGCTTTTTTTCATGGTAAACCTCCGATCCCGCGTCACGGCTTATCAACTGTGACCAAATAGCCCGCCACTTCCGTTCCGCTTGCGACCTTATCCGGTAACGCATCCGTCAGTACCGTAACTTGATCCCCTACAGCGATCTTAGTCGCCGCTACAGTGGCGTTGTTCTTTACTACGATCGAGTTCATCGGAACAATCACAGAGAGGCTCGCGTCCGTATTGCTTACTTTTATCCATTTACCGTTTTGATTGTTGTAATACGTTGCGGCCTTTAACCCTAATTCACCGCCTTGACTCTGATATACCGTACCCCTCACAGCCTTGTACGCATAAGGCGCATCTATGATCCTGACGGCCTTTGATCCGTTCACGAGCACTGTGTATACCTTATTAATAACAGACGCTTCCGTATAACCTTTAAACTCATCGCCCTTTATCACACCGTCTGCCGTCACGAGCATTGTGTTGTAGTCGATCACAAACTCCCTCTGTATAGGCGTATAGTTCCAGTCCACACCGTTTAATATCGACATTGACTGTACCTTAAAGCTCTTGCCCTCGTTTACAGACAGGATACGTCCGCGCACCATCATGATGCCATCATTACCTGGCGCGGTGAAGATGTCGACGACTGCAGCCCTGTTCTCACCGTTTAGTGAGACCACTGCGTGATCGTAGGTTTCAATATCCTTACCATCCACGAGCTTGCCGTTTCGCCTTACGATAGTGCCCGCATCTGTGCGTATCGTACCTTCGTTACTGATTATCGAGAAGCCACCCGTGCCTGTCGACGATACGACCGTATCTGCGGGCATGAATTCGTCTCGCTCGGATCTGAATGTGACCTTCTTGATCTTTTCGCCCGAGTAGTTGTTCTCAAGCGCTATATACACATCACCGTCGGAACGCTTCAGGTTATTGACTGCGAAGTCCAACGTGATCTTTTTGCCGTCGTAATAGTATTCGATATCCCTTGCCGCAATGCTATATTGCTGTACCTGCTTGTGGTTTTCCCAGCCCGTCTTGCCGAGGGTCTGGGCATTTTGTATCGACAGATTGCTCTGTATCCTGTTGATACCCGCGAGCTGACCCTTTACGATCGTGCTGATGCTCTTTCCGTCGCCCTCCACGGATATCTGTATAACAGATTCTGTGATGTAACCCTTGTCAATCAGGGCCTGATTGATAAGAAACTTTGCGCTGTCGCCAACCTGTAACGCCGATACATTTGACGGCTTGCCCGTCTTTGTCACAAACACGTCGTTTGCTACATCGTACCAAGCGGTCTGCTTGTCATCGAACTCGACCAGCACCTCTGTGAGCTCGTCGCCGTGTTTCATTTCCTTTATCTTACCGAAACGTGTCGTGTAATTGGTAGACGCACTGACATTCACGATCACGTACGGATCCTCCGGATCGGTCCTGTAAAAGATGATATCGCCCGCCTGTACCGTCGACATGTCCGTTTCCTTCGGGTTGAACTTAAAATTCGGGAAAACCTCGTTGATATAGCCGACCTCGTCGGACATATCATAGTACTGTGTCTTCGTGACCTTCATATTGCCCGGGTTATAATTGAAGGTTAATT
>CAZUNC010000218.1:0-2982 GCA_964621475.1 uncultured Defluviitaleaceae bacterium
TATGGGACGGATCAGTTTATCCTCGAATTAAAGATATGGCGCGGCGAACAAAGGCACAGCCAGGCGTATGAGCAGCTTGCGGGCTATTTGGAAAGTAAAGCCGCTAACGAAGGCTACCTGCTGACCTTTGATTTTCGCAAGGAACAAGACGACGAAATGAAAACGAAATGGGTTGAAATCGGTAACAAGCGTATCTTTGACCTTATAGTAAAGGTACCAGTTTACAAAGCATAATCTGATGAAGGGTTGAGTAATAAGTGAAATGGACAAACAAGGCCACTGATGCGGTCATCATTCTGGGACTTTTAATTCTGTCGGCGGCTTTATTTGTTGTGTTTGCGGTTATGCAGAAAAATAACAACGTACCCACGGCTCAGATATTGATAGACGGGCAGCTTACGGACACGATCACGCTTGAAAAGAATAATCCGCACACGATAGAACCGGACGGACATGTCGTGTTGCATATTGATGAAAGCGGGCGCATTGGGTTTCAAAGCTCGGACTGCCCGGACAAGATTTGCGTAAACACGGGCTATATTCAACATGCGGGCGAGATAGCCGTATGTGCGCCGAACGGGATCGCACTGCGGATCGTCGTACCGGGTACGAAGGATGCTGGTAAATCTAACGAAAGTGATCAAGACTTAGATCTGATAGTAAAATAGAATCGGGGGGATTTTATGGACAAATGGGTTTTAGGTGTGGATGGGGGCAATTCTAAGACGGATTTCTTTCTGTTTACGGCAAGCGGGGAGTTCGTGGACAGTGAGCACTGCGGTACATGCAGTCATGAGGCGTTCGACGACGGTTATGAGGGCGCATATAGATCGCTAAAGGCTGCGATCGAGCCCATGCTTTCTCGCAACAATGTACCGGCTAGTTCCGTTACGGCTGTGATGGGTCTGGCGGGCTGTGATGTACCTACGCAACACGCGGGGCTCGAGGCTGTGATCGGTCGCTTTGGTTTTGAACAATTCCTGATTGATAACGACGGTTACTTGGGCATAAAGGCCGCATCAGAAACGGGCATTGGTGTATGTTCGATAAACGGCACAGGTAATGTGACGGTAGGCGTGGACAAGGCAGGCAAACGACTACAGGTCGGCGGCCTCGGATATGTTACAGGTGATGAATCCGGTGGCGGGTTTATAATGACATTGGTGTTACGTAGGGTATATGACGCGCTCTACAGATTATCGTCAAAGACCGCTATGACAGAGCCTATTATGAAGCTGTTGGGCATTTCATCGCCGGAGATGTATCTGCAGGGCTTAAACGACTTGTACTTGAAGCCCGTGGATCATAAGCCGTTCATTACCACGGTGTTTGAATGTGCGGACGAGGATGATGAGGGTGCCTGTGAGGTACTCAAGCATGTAGCGCTACAGCTTGCGAAATCCACAGCGGGGTGCATCAAGCATCTGGACTTTGGGCAAGAGCTGGATGTGGTGCTTGCGGGCTCCATATGGACGAAGATCGCAAGCAATGCTCTCATCGAGCCGTTTGAAACATATATGAGCAGGCTCTGTGACAAGGAATGCAATTACATAAAGCTCTCGGAGCCACCTGCGGCAGGGGCCGTATTATGGGCGTTGGAGCTGCTCGGGGTATTGGATATAGACATGCGCGCAAGGGTGCTTAATGCGTTTAAAAAATAGGATGAAAACAGAATGGAGGAAATCAGTATGAAGATAGCGACAATAGGCGGCGGTTCGAGCTATACACCCGAGCTGGTAGAGGGGTTTATCAAGAGGCATGATAGGTTGCCTGTTTCAGAGCTCTGGCTCGTGGACTGTGAGGAAGGTCGGGAGAAGCTCGAGATCGTAGGCGCACTCGCAAAACGCATGGTGGAAAAGGCCGGTGTGCCGATGAAGGTCGTAACGACACTCAATCGTCGCGAGGCCTTAAAGGGTGCGGATTTCGTGACCACACAGTTTCGTGTTGGATTGTTAAAAGCGCGTGTGTTAGACGAACGCATACCGTTTTCGCATGGCATGCTCGGGCAGGAGACGAACGGAGCGGGCGGATTATTTAAGGCGCTGCGTACTGTACCCGTGATAGTGGACATCTGCAAAGACATGGAGGAACTCTGCCCGAACGCATGGCTGATAAATTTCACCAATCCGTCCGGTATAGTCACAGAGGCGATAAACCGATATACAAATATCAAGAAGGCTGTAGGCCTCTGTAACTTAGCGGTAGGCATGGAGCGAAACATCATTGACGAGATCACACAGGCCGGTTACGAATACAAGAATGTAAGAGCGGGCTTTGCGGGGCTAAACCACATGGTATATGTGACGGAGGTAAAGGCCGACGGAGAGAATATCATGGACTTTGTGCTGTCTAAATGGGGCAAGCAAACCATGAAGAATATCGCGGGACACGAATGGGATCAAGATTTTATCAAGTCCATCGGCGTGCTGCCATGCTCATATATGCGCTATTACTATATGGCTCAGGAGGCACTTGAGGACGAGCTTGAGAAATACCGCACACAGGGTACACGCGGTGAGATCGTGCAGAAGGTCGAGGAAGAACTGTTCGAGATGTACAAGGATCCCGAGCTGTCGATCAAACCCCCACAGCTTGAAAAGCGCGGCGGTGCGTATTATAGCGACGCAGCCTGCAATCTGATCGATTCGATATATAACGACAAGGGAGATATACAGGTCGTCAACACACGCAACTGCGGCGTTGTTGATATGTTCGGTCAAGAAGATATCGTGGAGACAAACTGCGTGATCACGAAATCCGGTCCGAGGCCCGTTTCCGTAGCGCCTATACCGCGTGTCGCGCAAGGGCTTGTATATCAGATCAAATCGTTTGAGATAGCCGCGTGCGAGGCTGCAATGTCCGGTGAGTATAGCAAGGCGTTAAAGGCCATGATGATAAACCCGCTCGTACATTCGCAGCATTACGGCCGTATCGTGCTCGACGAGCTCTTGGAGGCGCACAAGGCATATTTGCCGCAGTTCT
>CAZUNC010000219.1:0-2980 GCA_964621475.1 uncultured Defluviitaleaceae bacterium
TCGCGAGTAAAATCGCCGGTGCGAAACGATAGTTGAAGCCGACCTGATGCTTTACACCGTTACGCTCGGCGGCCTCGAGCATCTTGCGTGCGTTTTCGGTGTTCAGTGCAAGTGGCTTTTCGCAGAATATGTGCTTCTTGTTCTCCGCAGCCGCAAGCCCGATCTCCGTATGGTAGTTGCTCGGGGTCGTGATGTCTATTACATCGATGTCGTCCCGCTTGACGAGCTGCTGCCAGTTGGTTTCGCAATCTTGCCAGCCGAACCTGTCGCGGCTTTCCTTGACCCATTCCGGGTCGCGTCCGCAGATGGCGACCTTTTTGATCTCGCTGGTCGTGTCGAAAAACATCCCGAGTTTTGTATAGGCGTTGCTGTGGGCCTTGCCCATGAACTTGTAACCTACCAAGCCGATACCCAATACTTGTTTCATGCACTTTCCTCCTTTGGATTGTGTTTATGGCCAAACGGCAATAGGATGGCAATAGCCATCGCGGTATATAAAGCTATGCTTATATAGAACGGATATGCCCTGTTGATGCTTGATATGCGACCTATGATCGCGCCAAATGGCGATGTGAAGCCGATCATGATCACATATATCAGGCTCGTGATACGCGCGCGCTCCTGCGGGTCCACGAACATCACGACCAGGGAATCCTTTCGAGGTACGACAAAGATATAGCCGATGGTTTCGATGATTATGTATGCGATGAGCTGCGAAAATGCCTGTAACGGCAGACCCGCGACATCACCCGTGAGTGGTTTTTGGCTCAGCAGGAAAGCAACCGACGCGATGTAGAGTACAAAACCTATCGACATAACGACACGGAACGGGAAGCGTTCGAGGCGTTTTTGTATAACAAAGATGAACACGAGCATCAACGCCGCACGCACCATCGGGAAATAGGCAAGCAAGTAGTCGGGCAGCTTCAGGTTCTGGGTTACATATAACGGAAAGAAGCTGCCGTTTATCATCGAGGTGATCGAGGTCAGCACCATGATGAATAGGATCAAGACGGTCTTTGGGTTCTTTGCTATTAAAATGAAGATGTCCTTGTATTCGAGTAGCATTTTAAACACCGGGGTGTGCTTGGATTGCTCCATGCGTATCTTGCCCTGTGTGGTTTCCTTTGCGGTGAGGCGCACGATGATAAACTTGATCGTCATCAAGATAAAACTGAATATGTATAACATGCGCACCGTGGGTACGAGGTCAAAGCGGCTTACGAGTATGCTTGATATCGGCGCAAAGAACACAGCCAAAAGCCCCGAGATCGTAGCCCAGGTGTAGATGTCCACGAGTTGTTTTTGGTCGCAGTCCTCAACGAGCAGGCAGTTCCAAGAGACATTAGTGATCTGCCACATGCTGTTGAAAACGGATGCAACAAGAAACCACCAGAAGTTTTGGGACAGCGCCCATATCAGACAGGGCACGGACCATGACAGGAGGTCAAAGATGACGGTCGTGTTGTTACGGCCGAGCTTGTCGGAGAGTATACCGGCCATCAGCGATGCTATGACCTGAAATACCATACCGATGCTCAGTATGATACCGATCTGTGCGTCGTTTACGCCGAGCGCGTACATGAACAACGTAGCGAACGGGGCGTACAGATTGTATGGAATGCCCCAGAGCGGTTCCGGGTAGATGCAGGCGCGCTGGTTGCCCCTAAGCCCTAGTAATGTGCGCACAAGCGGATGTCTTTTGATAAAATGCATGTCATTATCCTTTCGGGTCGTATGATTTAATTCTTATAGATTATGGAATAATTTATTGAATCAGTCAAACGTAAATTGACTGGAATTGTTTAGGTGTGATATACTGCCGTGTGTAAAGGGAGAGTGGACATGGATAAACATACACAGGGCGAAGGCACAGTATCTGGCGGCGCTCAGAAATCGGACGTGGATGTCAGGTCTGAGATAAAAAAGGAAATATTCAGCTGGGTAAAGACAATACTCTTCGCTGTGGTCTTGTCTTTGGTACTCTCAAATTTTGTGGTCATCAACGCGCAGGTGCCTACCGGCTCGATGATGGATACGATCATGAAGGACGACCGTATCTTTGCGTTTCGGCTGCAATACCTGTTTTCGGAGCCCAGCCGCAATGATATAGCGGTGTTTCGCTATCCGGACGACCGAAAGGTGCTGTATGTAAAGCGTATAATCGGCCTGCCCGGTGAAACAATACAGATAAGGGACGGCAAGGTGTACATAAACGATGTGCAGCAGCCTCTTGACGATAGCTTTTGCCGTGAGGCGCCCGATGGCGACTTCGGCCCATACGAGGTCCCCGAAGGACACTATTTCATGCTCGGCGATAACCGCAACGGCTCGATAGATTCGCGTTTTTGGATCAATACCTATGTGCCGAAGGAAGATATCTTAGGCAAGGTTATATTTAAGTACTATAAAGGCTTCAGGTTATATTAAAAGGAGGATGTATATGATTACAAAGGACATGATTATCGGTGATATCATAGCGCAAGACGAGGGTGTAATACCGATACTGATGAGAGCAGGCATGCACTGCGCAGGCTGCCCATCGGCACGCGGCGAATCCCTTGAGGAGGCCGGCTTTGTACACGGTCTCGAGGTAGACGCACTCGTGGACGAGATCAATTCGTATCTGGGGAGTAAGAAGTAAGGGTTAGGAAAATAGGAAGAAGAGAATGGGCTATTGCATTTCCTGAAAAGGGGATGCGGTAGCCTTTTTTGGTGGGGGAGGAATAGGGGAGACGTGCATGGGGGTGGCTTTGAGTCGAGTTTGGTCGAAAAATGCGTTGACGGTTGTACTAAAAGACATTATACTGTGAAACGTTGCATGACGTGTTCCTTTAAGACTGTAAACAAACCCTACGTAGCGATAAGGATATGCGGGAATGACATAATAGAATAATAGGCATACATAATAAATAAACCGCAAATACAAAATTGCACCTGAGAGGGTGTGATTTGTGTTTGCGGTTTTTTTGGTGGGGGG
>CAZUNC010000220.1:0-2971 GCA_964621475.1 uncultured Defluviitaleaceae bacterium
GCTTCGAAGAGCGCGGGTCTTGCGTAATATACGGTTGCGTTGTCGAGCATGGATTTGGGAACCGACTCACCGACATCGAACGGTTCGTCCGATATGCTGATTTCCTTTGAGGTTTTGCCGGTAACGAGGTTTGTGACCCTGAAATAGGTGACGCTGTCGTATTGCGGCTTATATATCCCTGCGTTGTTGAAGTCATGCGGATTGCGTTTATATTCCAGACGTAGTTCAACGCGGTAGGTTGCATGGTTCGGGTCATATGTTTCCTTCATGTCACCGTTGTTAAAGCAATAGTATAGATAATCGGTAGTGATCGGCGCATCGCGTTCGTTGGTTTCTTCTGTTGCCTCAGTGCCGCTGACCGGATCTATAACGGGGGAGATCATCATCACATAATAATCCGGCTGCGGGTCGGATGGGACGAAGCGCTCCGCTCCGCTCGTGTTGAGCTTGGCGAGCACCTTGTTCGTAAACGAAATCCTATCGCCGAAATATGCGTCCTTTGCTCTGGTGTCAAAGGTATATTTTTCAAACGCGGTTTTGATCCCCGGGTCCTCAAAAAAGCCGAGTGCTATAAAGGCATCTGGTATACCTATCTTCGAGCCGGTCGGCTTTATCGCGTCCTGATAAATATCCTTCAACACTGGATCGTTATTGATCGTCATATAGTCCCCGAATCGTGCAATATCGTTAAATGCATCGTCTTTTATCGTATCCATGCAGTAATCGACGGTACTTTGCATGGCGTTTTTCCAGTAATCGGCTGTTGCGGTATTCATGCGCGTTTCATATAGGTAACGCGTGATGATTGCTTCGGCTTCGTAATCGATGAAACGCGTCAGGCAATTGTTCTGTATTAATGCGCCTATCTGACCGTTCTCAATCAGAAACATCGTAATAAGCGTCAACTCGGCGTTGTCGATAGGCTTTTCGTAGTTTCCTTCCATGTCGTAGTCGTGTATCCTCTTCATTAGGTGCAGGTCCGCTTGTTCATGTCCCGTCAATGTTAGCTCGGCACACTTTGACGGGATTATGCTTTGGCTGATGCTTCCCGTAATGCGGTCATAACCCCTATCAAATTTTATGATCCCGTGTTCGGGAAGATTTGAGCTGATGAGCCCTATGTTGTTGCGGTTAAATTCCTCGACCACATATTCAAACATAGCATCGGCACACAGAAATGCGAGCATCTCCCTTTCCTTATCGGATTGCAGTTCGTTCAGCAGAGGATAGGCGGTTGTCTTTAGTGCTGATATGTATTCGCTGTCAAAGCTCCTCCTATCCTTCGGCGGATAGGTGAACCCTGCCTTTAATATGGCATAAGTATCCTCTCTCTCGCTGTCGGTTGTTGCTTCCGCACACGCGCTTATTAGTGCAGCCAATTCATCCTTTTCGAAGAATTTGCCGTCTTGACTAAACCCCATAAAGCTCGCGTATTTCTGAAGCAAAGCCTCGGTTGCAGAGGGGGTGGGTACCGGGGTAGGGGTGCTTATGGGTTCGGCGGTTGCGACTGTGGGTTCTGGGGACGGCGCGGGTTTTTCGTCAGCCGAGCATCCACTTAATACGACCAAAATTAACAGTAGAAGATATCTTTTCATATGGCCCTCCGTGGTATTATTGGTTGCTCTATTATAAAAGCTTCCGGAACTATTTACAATGATTCATTCCGATACCTCTCTGCCATCCTCCGCACAACCCCAGCCATTTCCTCCCGAAGATCTGCTGGAGAAACCACGCTGACCATGTCGCCAAAGCTCAATATCCAGCTCTTTATAAATTCCCTGTTCGTATAGTCCATTTCCATCAAAAGCCCATCCTCCGTTTCCGTGTAGCAGTTCAGCCCGTAGGTCTCTATGAGCCGAAAGCGCGCGGCTACATCAAACAACAACTGTACATGGTACGGCTCGGAGGAGATCGTATCCCGATCGTGTGCGTCGGGTGGGATCGCGCGTGGCGAAAAGGTATCGTCCGTAAGCTGCGGGTTCCAGAGGCGGTTTAGCTTAAACAGCCGAAAATCCTCTTTATCTCGGCAGTATCCGTATACATACCACGAGCTCCATTTAAACTGTATAAAATATGGCTCTATACTGCGTCGGGCTTGCCCTTTTTCGTAGTAATAATCGAAGCTCAAAACTCTATGCTCATTGATCGCATGCTTTATCAGTGCGATCTTTTCCGTGAGGCTGGATTTGTAATACGAGGACAAGTCGATGATGATACTGTCAGGCAAAGAGACCATTGCGTCCGGTCCCGGAGAGAGCTTTTCGATCAATAGCTCCAGTTCGCTCGAGCCCGAAACGCTACCGATACTCTTAAGTCCCGCGATGATGTTAGCGAGCTCATCTGTGGTCAATATGCTCTTGTCGAGCTTATAACCATCCATGATCGCGATACCACCGTCTCCGCCCTGCGACGTAGTGATCGGTATGCCCGCGCGGCAGAGCGCGTCGATGTCGCGCAGTATTGTCCTGCGCGACACCTCGAAACGCTCCGCCAATTCAGGTGATGTGAGCTTTTCCCGTTGTAGTAATATGGTCAAAATCCCAATCAAGCGGTCTATCTTCATATACACTTAACCCTTCCATACCTTGTACAGCTCCGCTATCACTTGTTCGATGGGAGCTTTTTTAATTTCCGCGTCCTTTATGCCCTCGATCTGGGAAAGCTCTGCCAAGAGATTTCTGATCGGTAGCTTTGCAAGATCGGCTTCGTATTCGTATACACCGTTTTCGGCCGACAGCAGCGTAGCGTCCGTGATCAGTGGCTTTGTCCCACGTTCCATTGTCACGGTAAATCTCGTGAGGTTACCCGTGATATCGCGCAATCCCTCAAAGCTCCCGTCATATGCTATCTTTCCACCCGATATCATCAATATCCGCTGTGCCATTTCCTCAAGATCGTCCATGTCGTGACTCGTGACGATGATAGTGACCCCGTTCTCACGGTTTATCTTTTTCAAAAAGTCGATCATCTG
>CAZUNC010000221.1:0-2917 GCA_964621475.1 uncultured Defluviitaleaceae bacterium
TATCAACGCCCTGCAGACGGTAAACCCTCTGCACCTCTTGCAGCATATAGTCCTGCACGCCTCTGATACCCTTAATCTTCAAGATATCATGCGGATATACGCTACCCTCGGTAAGCTCGTCACCGGCCTGTACCGTATCACCCGAGTACACCTTGATACGTGAACCATATGGGATCAGGTACTCTTTGGATTCCATTGTATCGTTATTTGTGATGATGACCTCGCGCTTCTTCTTTGTATCGTTTACTGTGACCGAGCCGCCAAACTCTGCGATGATCGCGAGACCCTTCGGCTTTCTGGCCTCAAACAATTCTTCGACACGCGGCAGACCTTGTGTGATGTCCTCACCGCTCGCGATACCACCTGTATGGAAGTTACGCATCGTAAGCTGTGTACCGGGTTCACCGATCGACTGTGCGGCGATGATACCTACGGACTCACCTATACGCACGATACGTCCCGAAGCCATGTTTGCGCCGTAACACTTTGTGCAAAGTCCTATGCGTGATCTGCATGTAAGGATCGTACGGATATAGACCTTGTCAATGCCCGCGTCCTCGATAGCCTTCGACTGGTCCTGTGTGATCATGGTGTCGGCCTCGACGATCAGCTCGTTCGTTTCCGGATGCCTGATCTCATTTATCGACCAGCGGCCGCTGACGCGATCCGCAAGCGATTCAATGACCTCGTTGCCGTCCATGAACGCATTGACCCACATACCCGAAACCTCATGACCTTCTTTTATACAATCCCACTCACGGATGATGATATCTTGTGATACATCTACGAGACGACGGGTCAGATAACCTGAGTCAGCCGTACGCAATGCGGTGTCCGCAAGGCCCTTACGTGCGCCGTGCGCGGAGATGAAATACTCCAACACGGACAAGCCCTCACGATAGTTGGACTTGATAGGCAACTCGAGTATGCTACCGGACGGGCTCGCAACGAGACCGCGCATGCCCGCAAGCTGTTTGATCTGGTTACTCGAACCACGCGCGCCGGAGTTTGCCATCATGTAGATGTTATTGTACTCGCCCAAGCCCGCCAACAACTGCTTTGTGATCTCGTCATTGGTCTTGTTCCACGCATTGATAACCTTTGCATGACGCTCTTCATCGGTCATCAGACCGCGTCTGAACATACGCGTGATCTTCGAAACCGTTTCTTCTGCAACGGCAAGCAATTCCTTCTTGGCTGCGGGGATCTCCATATCCGATATCGAAACCGTCAACGCGCCCCTTGTCGAATATTTGAAACCCAAATTCTTTACATTATCAAGCACTTCGGCGGTTTCCGTCGTGCCATATGTGTTTATGCAGCGGTTGATGATGCGTCCGAGTGCCTTTCTGTCCGTCAGCGAATCGACCTCATACAAAAGAACCTCATCCGGGTTTGTACGATCCTTAAAACCGATGTCCTGCGGTATGGCACTATTAAATATGATACGTCCGACCGTAGTCTCGACAAGACCTGTATATGTCTGGCCGTTAAATGTCACTGTGCGGCGCACATTGATCTTAGCGTGCAGACCGATTACATGGTTATCGTAAGCGAGTATCGCCTCGTTCTCACTGACGAAATACTTGCCCTCTCCGTCCTCGCCACCTCTTTCCATCGTCAGGTAATATATACCCAAGACCATGTCCTGCGACGGCACCGTAATAGGCGCACCGTCGGACGGCTTCAGTAGGTTGTTTGGTGCGAGCAGCAGGAAGCGGCACTCGGCCTGGGCCTCTACGGACAGCGGTACGTGTACAGCCATCTGGTCACCGTCAAAGTCTGCGTTATACGCAGAGCACACGAGCGGATGCAGGTTCAGAGCGCGGCCCTCTACGAGCACGGGTTCAAACGCCTGTATGCCCAAGCGGTGCAACGTAGGCGCACGGTTCAGCATGACAGGGTGTTCCTTTATGATCTCCTCCAAAGCGTCCCAAACGACGGGCTGTAAACGCTCGACCATACGCTTTGCGGATTTGATATTATGTGCAAGCCCATTCTGCACGAGTTTCTTCATTACAAAAGGCTTGAACAACTCGATAGCCATCTCACGTGGCAGGCCGCATTGATAGAGCTTTAATGTGGGGCCTACGACAATAACCGAACGGCCTGAATAGTCAACACGCTTACCGAGGAGGTTCTGTCTGAAACGACCCTGCTTACCCTTTAATAAATCCGACAGGGATTTAAGCGGACGATTGCCGGGGCCTGTAACGGGGCGACCACGTCTGCCGTTATCGATCAATGCGTCGACAGCCTCTTGAAGCATACGCTTCTCGTTTCTGACGATGATATCGGGCGCACCGAGATCCAAGAGCCTCTTTAATCGATTGTTACGATTGATAACGCGGCGATAGAGGTCGTTCAGGTCCGACGTAGCGAACCTGCCGCCGTCCAGCTGTACCATCGGGCGCAGATCCGGCGGAATGACCGGCACCACGTCCATAATCATCCATTCGGGCTTATTTCCCGACAGACGGAAGGATTCTATAACCTCAAGCTTTTTTATCAAACGTATGCGCTTTTGGCCTGTTGCATCCTTGAGCATGGCCTTAAGCTCATAGCTTTCCTTTTCTACATCGATTGCGCAGAGCAATTCCTTAATAGCCTCTGCGCCCATGCCCACGCGGAAGGTACTGCCATAACGATCATAGTTATCGCGGTATTCCTTTTCCGTGAGCAGGGATTTCTCCACAAGCGGTGAATCGCCCGGATCGAGCACGACATACGACGCGAAATACAGCACCTTTTCCAGTGCGCGCGGCGACATGCCCAGTATGATACCCATACGGCTCGGTATACCTCTGAAATACCATATATGAGAAACAGGTGCGGCCAGCTCGATATGACCCATACGTTCACGGCGCACCTTTGATTTTGTAACCTCAACACCGCAGCGATCACATACGATACCCTT
>CAZUNC010000222.1:0-2916 GCA_964621475.1 uncultured Defluviitaleaceae bacterium
ACAGCATTACACTCAAGCAACTCAGACAGGCAAGGGAACGCGGCAATTGGACGGATTTATTTACTAAAACCGTCGTGACGGTCGGCAAATTCGAATGCTTGCATAAAGGACATCAGGCACTCATCGACAAGACATTGCAAATATCTAAGACACATAAGATTCCGTCTGTCGTGATAGCGTTTAAGTCGCATCCCGCGGCTGTGCTGCGCGACCATTCATTCAAATCGTTTCATACCTCGGACGAAAAACGCTTCATTCTGAGCGACACCCCGGCCATATTCTACGAATATCCGTTTAACAGGGAGGTCGCTAGGCTCTCAGCCGAGGATTTTATCAAACAGCTATACGATGATTTTCATATGCACACGATGGTCGTGGGTAACGGCTTTGCGTTTGGTAGCAAACGTAGCGGCACCACTGAAACCCTCTGGGATTTAGCGAAAGCATACGGCTTTGATGTCGTGGTGGCAGACGATATAACATCCGATAGCAATAAATTTTTAACACGCATCAGCTCAACGACTGTGCGCTCCGCTCTGCTGCAAAATGATTTCGATACGGTAAAGGACTTAACCGGTCGACCGTTTTTTGTGCTCGGCGAGGTCAAAAGCGGTAAACGCATCGGCCGAACTATCGGCTTTCCGACGCTTAACATCATACCGGACGAAAACAAGCTGCTGCCGCAAAACGGGGTATTTATCACAGAGACCCTATTACGCGGTAGGCTCTGGCTCAGTCTGACCAATATCGGCTTCGCGCCGACCGTCGACGGCAAAGAGCTCCGTGTCGAGACATATATCATCTCCGAGGATTTTGAGAACATAGAGGCCTACGGTCAGCAAGCCGTTGTGTATTTCCACCGCTTCCTTCGGCCCGAGACACGCTTTGCGGACCTCGACGCACTCAAGGCACAACTAAACGATGACTTAAACACTACAAAGGAATATTTTGATGGACAACATTCAAGATAAAAAATACGGCATCATCATCCACCCTGGCCACAACCGGGTTTATTACGAGACGGCTAAACGCTTAGCGGCCGCCGAGTTCGGCGTGGCTGCGGCACATCTGAGTGCGCGCGTAACAGAATACGGTACCGAAGAGATCGCAAACGTCCCCTACTTCACATTTCGCACAGATAACGCGCTGACCGAACAGGACCTCGGCATTATCTCGGGGCTCTCGTTCGTGTTCTGCATGTTTGAGATCACAGGCGAGATATTTAAACCTGTTACGCTACAGATCGAGGGTATCTTCCCATCCGATATCAATACCGTACTCAAATACTCGGGCAAGACCAACGAGCTGTTTACAAAGCTTTTGATCAATGTTGCGCGGCTCTCGTCGGCGTTTGGCGGGACACAATCGTCTGAATCCTCAACGCGTTATTCGCTGCTGGATCCGGTCGCGGGTAAGGGCACTACGTTATTTGAGGGGCTTTCTGCCGGGCTCGATGTAGCGGGTATAGAGTCCGACGAGCGTTCTGTCAGTGAAGCCGTAGCGTTCTTTACGCGCTACTTAGAGACGCACCGCTATAAACATGAAACCCATGCCGAGCGTGTGGGCATTACAGATCCAAAGGACAAGAAACCAAAAAAAAGCCTCGTCACAAGCTTTCGCATAGCAAGGGACAAGGCCGACCAGAAAACCGGAAATACTTATAACCTTACATTTGTGCAGGGCGACTGCACAAATGCAGATAAATATTTTAAAAAATCATCGTTTCATCATATCGTCGGTGATCTGCCCTACGGCATACAGTGGAAAGCCTCATCACGCGAACGCACGGGTTCGTTAAACCCGGTTCAGCTTTTGGAGCATTCATTGCCGCTGTGGGTTCGACTGCTTAAAACGGGCGGAACGATCTGTTTGTCGTGGAATACTTTTGTATTGCCGCGCGTCAAGATAGCCGAGTTGTTTGTGCAACACGGGCTCGAGGTTATGGAATCCGAACCGTTTACACAGTTTGCGCACCGTGTCGATCAAGCCATCAACAGAGACATTATCGTCGGCAGGCTCAACGCGAAATAACATATAACGGCTGCTATAACGGTATTTACAAGTTTCGCGGCCAAGTATATGCCAAAGCTAACGGGTGTCTTTTCGAGAAAACCCATGGACTGAACGTGTATGCATAACCCGCCGAAGGATAGTACGGCCACTGTCGCAACGAGCTTGATACGCAACGTTGATCTCACGATGTTCACCGCGTTCGTTCCGTTTGTTATCTCCAGAAAACCTATCGCGACGGCCCTTGAAACATCACCGGGTAAAAGGTTTAACAGACCGACCCGCTTTACAAATGCGGCAACCACGCTAAAGAATATAATGAACCCACCGATGAACAATACGGTCTGCATCGCATCCGCAACGGCCTTGCCTATGTAAAGACCGGGACTGATGTATGCGGGCCGTTTTATCGTTTCGGTAGACTCATGCCCGCGCGCAGGTTGTTTCCGACCGTACGACCGGAACAACAACCCCGTTATGATCGCGGCTATATAAATCACACAGAGTAGGAAATATCCGATCGCTGGGTTTTTATACATACCCACTCCGACCGCACCAATCACAAACAGCGGCCCCGGATTATTTGCAAAGCTTAGAAGCCTCTGCGCCTCGGTATCATCTATCGAGCCGGCTTCATAGAGCGAGGCTGTGAGCTTCGCGCCCATCGGATATCCCGAGAGCATGCCACCCAATATCGCAAAGCCCCCCTCTCCGGAAACGCCAAATAGGCGCGTTACGGGTGTGAGATACTTGCCTACGCGCTGCGTAAAACCCGATAGCAATAAAATGTTCGCGCAGACGATAAACGGCAGCAACGACGGCAGTACGGTATTGAACCAGAGCAGCAATCCGTTTCTGGCTGCTTCTATCAGTTCCTTTGGAAAAAGGATAAGCACCGCATTGAAC
>CAZUNC010000223.1:0-2911 GCA_964621475.1 uncultured Defluviitaleaceae bacterium
AAAACACCGGCTTGTTTCATGTCCAAACCATCGAAGCCGACGCGGTGATACTCTGTACAGGCGGGTTATCTTATCCGCGTACGGGCTCGACCGGGGACGGTTACAAACTCGCAGCAGATGTAGGCCATACGATAAAGCCTTTAAAACCGATGCTCGTGCCGCTTATAGCTGCGGATAAATGGGTATCACAACTACAGGGGCTCTCACTTAAAAATGTGAGCCTGAAGCTGTATCTCGGTGGCAAGAAAGTATTTGAGGATTTTGGTGAGATGCTTTTTACACACTTCGGTGTGACCGGTCCATTGGTATTGAGCGCGAGCCGATTTATAACGGATTACAAGCAGGAGCCGACGATCGAGATAGATCTAAAGCCTGCGTTGTCCGAAGAGGTTTTGGACGATCGGCTGTTGAGGGACTTTTCACAGTATAAAAATAAGCAGCTTAAAAACAGCTTAGACGAGCTGCTGCCGAAACTCATGATACCGGTAGCTATAAAGCTGTCGGAAATCGATCCCGACAAGCAAGTAAACCAGATCAGCAAGGTAGAGCGTAAGCGCTTACTACGCGTGCTAAAATCACTGCGTATTAATGTCACGGGCAATAGGGGTTATGACGAGGCTGTGATAACAGCCGGTGGTGTCGATGTCTCAGAGGTAAACCCATCCACGATGGAATCAAAGCTCGTTAAGGGCTTGTATTTTGCGGGTGAGCTATTGGATCTCGATGCACCTACTGGCGGATATAACCTGCAGATAGCGTTTTCGACGGGATATCTGGCTGGGATGAGCGCGGCAAAGATTAAGGCAAAGGGTAAATCGTAGGGAGGCAAAAATGAACAGGGACAACAGCGGTAGGCCTTTAGCCGTTGCTATAGACGGGCCGGCGGGTGTGGGTAAGAGCACTGCCGCAAAACGCTTGGCCGAGATGTTTAACTTAAGATATGTGGACACCGGCGCTATGTATCGTGCGATCGGCTATTTCTGTGCTCAAAACGGCATAGCACTGACCGATACGCAGGGGATAACTAATGCACTGGAGTCTATGGATATATCCGTAACCTATGACGAAACCGGTCAGCATGTACATATTAACGGTGAGGATCTGACCCCGTACCTGCGTACGTTGGCAGCCGGAGACGGCGCGTCGGCAGTCGCTAAGGTCGAGGCTGTACGCAAGCGCCTTGTATTACTGCAGCAGCAGATCGCACGCTCAAACGATGTGATCATGGACGGCAGAGACATCTGTACGGATGTGCTACCGTTTGCACAGGTGAAACTATATATGGATGCGTCGATTGCGGCGCGCACCGCAAGGCGTATCTCGGAGCTTTCGGCAAAGGGGATAAAGGCGGATTACAAAGAGGTCGAACAGTCACTGAGTGATAGAGATAAACAGGATATGAGCAGAGAGTTTTCCCCCCTGCGGCGTGCAGAAGATGCGATATTGTTTGATACGAGTGAGATGAATTTTGCTCAGGTTGTCGCGAGATTAAAGGAAATAATCGAGGAAATCATTGAGCGTGAAAGGAGACTGTGACGGATGTTTTATAAATTCGCGAGGTTTATAGTCAGCGTTGTATTCGGGATTCTCTATCGTTTTGAGGTCACAGGCATCGAAAACCTACCTACGACGGGTGGTTTTATCATCTGCTCGAGCCACTCGAAGCTCAAGGACCCTATAGTTATTGCCAAATATGTTAAGCGTCAGTTGCGCTTTATGGCCAAGAAGGAACTCTTCTCGATATGGGGCCTGAAACAGTTGATAACGGCGCTCGGCGCGTATCCGGTGGATAGGAAGTCAGCCGACACCTCGACATATAAGAACACGATTAAACTGTTAAATAACGGTGAGGTACTGTTGATCTTTTCGCAGGGCACGCGTATGAGCGAGGTCGATGTCAAGAATGCAAAGGCCGGTGTCGCACTGTTTGCGGTCAAGACACAGGTACCTGTAATACCCTGCGGGATTAAAAACGACGGTGGCCTCTTCTCAAAGATCACGTTACGATTTGATGAGCCGATGACTTTTGAGAAATATAGGGACGAGAAGCTAAAGACAGAGGTATTGTCCCATATAACCGAGGAAATCATGACGAGGGTAAAGGCATGCACATTATAACAACCAAGTCGGCGGGCTTTTGTTTTGGCGTTGCAAAGGCTGTGAACACGGTCTATGAAGCAGCCAAGACCCAAAAGCTCTGTACATACGGCCCTATCATACACAACAAGACAATCACATCAGATCTTGAAAAGATGGGTGTCAGGATCATAGACAACCTCGACGAGGTCATTGACGAAACCGTAGTGATACGATCACATGGTGTACCTGCGGCTATGTACGATGAAATAGAAAAACGCGGCTTGAAATATATCGACTGCACATGCCGCGATGTAAGGAAGTTACACCTTTTAGCGCAAAAGGCCGGGCAGGAAGGGCAGGGGCTTATCATTGTAGGTGACTGCAAACATCCTGAGATTATGGGTGTAAATGGACATTACAGCGGCATTTATCCATGTATCATCGTGAATACGCCCGAAGAAGTAGGCGCTGTGCGATTTGAGACCGGTGTAAAATATGTGCTCGTTGTGCAAACGACCTTTATGCGAAGCAAGTTTGAATGCATACTCGATAGGTTGCGGGAGACCGGGACAGAAATAGAGGTGCATGACACAATATGTCCTTCTACAGACAGACGACTGCATGAGGCTATAGACCTCGCGAAACAGGTCGATGTTATGATAGTTATTGGAGATAAACAGAGCTCAAACACCGCGAAACTGTACGAGGCATGCAAAAAAATATTGCCTCGGACATATTTAGTCGAATCATTTCATGAATTGGTGTTGAATAATTTCACCGAAGGTGATAGAATTGGTATTACTGCCGGAGCCTCAACGCCGCCGGCAATCAC
>CAZUNC010000224.1:0-2893 GCA_964621475.1 uncultured Defluviitaleaceae bacterium
TGGTATGTATCTGCGCGGCTCGATTTTAGGCCAAGGAGATATGGATATGGTCAAGGTCGCGGATATCTTAAAGAACAGTGGCTTTGACGGGGATGTCTATCTCGAATACGAGGGTATCGAGGAATGCATGTACGGCACCACAGTCGGTTTCAATAATATGAAGCGCTTCTTCGCTTAGCCTATTCGTTACCCTCGTTCTCGTCGGCATCGTCCGCGATGAAGTCGCCGACCCCGCCCTCACTCTCCGCGATCAGCTCCTTTAATAGCTTCACATAGAGGGTGTTCACGTTGTTTTTCCAGTTGCTGATGATGACCCGGGCCTGTTCCTTGCTCACTACGGATACATTTATCTCCATGAGCACGCGTTCGTCCTCGTATACGCCGCATTTCACGATGTATTCGTTGTTCTCATTGTCCGGGAAATAATTGGCGGTGATTTCGTAATCGCGCTTTACCGAATTGAAGTTGTCGTAAACATATTTATTAATGCGTGTGCGGATATATAACGGTAGATGTCGTTCGAAATACTCAAGCATCGTAAGACCCTCGCCCGTTATTGTATAGCGTGTGCTGTTGTTATCGGAGGATTTTTCCAGATAGCCCTCGTCGACCATATCCGACAGTGTCTGCTGCAACGTAAAGTAATCCATGAATTCACTCTCACGCACAAATTCGGTAATCTGACTGCGTGAAAGCGGCAGATCCATCTTGTCGATCAGGTACAGTACGAGCAATTTGTTCTCAACGATACTCTCGTTATTAGCCATCAGAAAACCTCCCTTTCTGCTCCAGACCAGCATAGTCATGCTGTCTGAATGCCTCATAGAGTATTACAGCGACAGAATTCGCAAGGTTTAGCGAGCGTCGGTCGCTAAGCATCGGTATACGGATATTGGTGTGCCCGGGTGTAAGCAACAGCTCCTCGGGCAGACCTTTTGTTTCCTTTCCGAAGATCAAGTAGCAGCCCTCGGGATACACCACATCCGTATAACAAACGCTGGATTTTGTGGATGCCATAAACAGCGGCGTGTCTCCGGCACCCCTCATGAAATCCTCAAAGCATTCGTAAACCCGAACGTCCAGGTCCTGCCAGTAATCCAGCCCCGAACGCTTCAGATATTTGTCCTCCATTGAAAACCCAAGCGGCTTTATCAGGTGCAGTGTGCAGCCTGTCGCTACGCAGGTACGGCCGATATTGCCCGTGTTTGCGGGTATCTCGGGCTCAAGCAATACGATATTAAACACGTCCCGTACCTCCGCATCGTTCACAAGGTCTTTGCAGTATATCGCCGATTGGTTCGCGGGTCTTTTTACGTGTGAGCTGCATGAGTCCGAGCTCCGTCATACCGATGATGAACGCAGGCACGCGATCCTTTTTGAGCTCGGCCTCGAACGCTGTTCGTAGCTTCGTAACCCGTTGCTCGTCGGACATATTGATAAAGTCCACGATGATCATGCCCGACAGGTTTCGCAGGCGTATCTGCTCGGCTATCTTTGTAGCAGCCTGCATATTGGTCTTGAACACCGCGTCCGTAAAACGGTCCCTGTCCATATGCTTGCCCGTATTCACATCGATTATCACGCAAGCCTCCGTCCTCTCTATCACGATATACCCTCCGCAGCTGAGCCACACCCGCTTACTCAACAGCTCGTCCACACGCTTTGTAAGATAATACTCCCCGAATATCGAGTCTCCTTCGTACAGACGCACCTTAGCACCGGACCCAGCGCATAAGCTTTCGGCCTCGTCGCGTACCTCATCCAAGAGCCCAATATCGTTTACCGCGATATCCTCAGCCTCACGCAGCGGCAAATCCCTCAAGAGCCTTTGCCCCGTTTTCGGATGCAGCAGTGCGGGTGGTTTTATATACGCGCCCGTCGAAAGCAGATCGGTCAGCCGCTCCGTAAGTGTCCGTATCTCGTTCTCGATCTCTTTAGCGTCCACAGACGCAGCCTCTGTTCGTATGATAACATTATAGGTTGAGTTCTCTCGTGAAGTTGAAAGCACACCGACAGCTATTTCCTTCAGTCGTGCCCTTTCGGCCTCATCGGCGATCCTTCGTGAAATGCCCACAGAGCCTCCGTCTATACTGTCCCGGGTACCCGATGCGACAACCGCCAAGCGACCACCCATCGATATATCCGTCGAGACGGTTGCCCCTTTTGAACCCACAGGGTCCTTTTGAACCTGCACAAGCACGGCCTGCCCGGATTTTATAGGATTGGCCTGTGCGGATAGGTTTTGGTCCAACGGCAAAAAAGCCATGGCCTTTAGTCCGATATCCACAAATGCGAACTGTCCCTTTACAACGCTCTGCACCCGGGCCGCATAGATATTACCTATACACGACCGACTTCCGCGCCGTTCTGCGACAAAATCCTCCAGCTCACCATCGACCGCATATGCTATACGCAGTACATCAGCCGACGCATCTATTAATATCCGTTTCATGCTTCAAACAGCGGCACAAGCCGTTCACCATTGTTTTTATATAACTCCTTGCGTACGAGCCTGCCAGGAGAAAAAGCGCCCGCTTCACTAAAAAAAGCCTCGAGTAGCAATTCGGGCTTCAGGTTTCTCTGACTGCCGGCGGAGATGAGCATACAAATCCCCTCATCTGTCGCCGACATCGAATATATGTCGGATCGAATATCCTTACCGTTTGATGCTATGATCTCATGCTGAGCTAAAAAATCGGAAACGCGAAGATCCCCGGCACAATTTGAGCCGAGGTCATATCTGTAATCCGCCGCTATTACGCTCGCGGCGGTTTTTTTTTCATTTTCTGGCATATAACGCGCGCAAATAATGGTTAGGTGCATAGGCAGCGCCTCGTTCATACGCGAGACAAAATCCTCCGGATCGATCTGTTCTGTCAGACGTATCTCGCCG
>CAZUNC010000225.1:0-2883 GCA_964621475.1 uncultured Defluviitaleaceae bacterium
TGGGCAAATAGCTCCCATCTATATAACACCCCTTCCTGTCACTTATGTTGTACAATTCTACAAATTAGTCCTGTGTATTTTACATACAAGACCCTCGATTGTCAAGAACAAATCAGCGCCTTTGTATCCTCTGCTATCACGAGTTCCTCGTTTGTCGGTATGCAAAGCGCCCTAACCTTTGAGTCTGCTGTCGCAAAATCTACTTCCTTACCCCTGACGTTATTCTTGTCTGCGTCTATATTCAATCCGAGGTATGTCAGGTATGAACAGATCTCCGCGCGTGCGGTCGGGCTGTTTTCTCCGAGGCCGGCTGTAAATACAACAGCGTCTACGCCGTTCATGGCCGCTGCGTATGTGCCTACATATTTCGCTACACGATAGTAGAACAGCTCCAATGCGATAGCCGCGCGCTTGTTACCCTTTGCCTTTGCGTCCTCGATATCACGGAAGTCACTCGAAACACCCGAAAGACCCAATACGCCCGATTTCTTGTTCAAGATGCTCTCAGCGTCCTTGACCGAGATGCCCTCCTTCTCGCACAGAAAGCCGATAACGGCCGGATCGATGTCACCGCTTCGGGTACCCATCGACAGACCCTCGAGTGGTGTAAAGCCCATCGAGGAATCCACAGACTGACCGTTATTGATCGCGCATACGCTGCTGCCGTTGCCGAGGTGGCAGGTGATAACCTTCAGATCCTTGGGATTACCGAGCATAGCGGCTGCCCTGCCCGAGACATACTTGTGGCTCGTGCCGTGGAAGCCGTAGCGGCGGATCTTGTATTTTTCATATAGTTCGTAAGGGATAGCATACAGATATGCCTTTTCGGGCATCGTCTGGTGGAACGCCGTATCAAATACCGCTACCTGCGGTACGCCCGGCATCAGCTCCGCACACGCGCGTATACCGATCAAGTTCGGCGGGTTGTGCAGAGGTGCTACTGTGCAGCAGTCCTCGATCGCCTTGATGACCGCATCTGTGATTATTACCGAATTGCTGAAGTATTCGCCGCCGTGCACGACGCGGTGGCCTACGGCCTGAACATCCTGCACAGATGCGATAACGCCGTGCTCCGTGCTCACGAGCGCATCCAGCACAAGGCGAATAGCCTCAGTATGGTTTGGGATATCCGTGTCGATCACATAGTCTGCCGCTCCTGTTTTTGCGACCGGGCTGTGCTTCAGGCGTCCGTCGATGCCTATGCGCTCAACGAGACCCTTCGCGAGCACATCCTTTGTATCCATTTCAAACAGCTGATATTTAAGCGACGAGCTGCCGCAGTTAACTACAAGTACCTTCATCTATTGTCCTCCATCCCTCTATTTCACCGATTATTTATTGGCCTGAGCCTGAACTGCCGTGATCGCTATAACGCCCACGATATCGAGTGCCGAGCATCCGCGCGACAGGTCGTTGACGGGCTTTGCGATACCCTGTGTGATCGGGCCGTAGGCCTCGGCCTTTGCCAAGCGCTGTGCGAGCTTGTAACCGATATTACCAGCGTCGAGATCCGGGAACACCAATACATTAGCCTTGCCTGCTACGGGATTGCCCGGTGCCTTTTGCTGACCGACCTCGGGTACGATAGCAGCATCGAGTTGGAATTCTCCGTCAAGCTTTAGGTTCGGTGCGAGCTCCTTGGCTGTGGCTGTGGCTGTTATAACCTTGTCTACATCAGCATGCTTGGCCGAGCCCATCGTCGAGTGCGAGAGCATTGCCACCACAGGCTCCGCCTGTACAAGCTGTTCAAAGGACTTAGCGGAGGATACAGCGATATGCGCGAGCTGCTCCGCATCCGGATGCTGCACTAGGCCGGAATCCGAGAAGATGAACACACCGTTCTCACCGTATTCACAGTCCGGTACCACGATCACAAAGAACGCCGAAACGAGCTTTGTGCCCGGAGAGGTCTTCAGTATCTGCAGCGATGGCAGCAGCACATCACCGGTCGCGTGTATCGCACCCGAAACCATACCGTCAGCCATGCCGTCCTTTACGAGCATAACGCCCACATACAGCGGGTTCTCCATGAGCTTTTGCGCGGCTTCGAGCGTGAGGCCCTTTGCCTTTCTGAGCTCGCAGAGCTGCTCTGTGAGCTTGTCGGATTTTTCCTTGTCCTTAGGATCGGTGGCCGGGTCAAAGAATATAGCCTTTGATAGGTCAAGGCCCTTACCGGTCTCAGCGGCCTTTTTTAATATCTCATCCTTGTTGCCTATCAGAATGATATCAGCAAGCCCTTCGGCCATCGCCAAATGCGCAGCCTCAAGGTTTCTCGCCTCATAGGATTCGGGCAGCACGATCGTCTTCTTTGCCGATTTAGCGCGCGCCTTGATACTCTCTAAAAAGTTCATGGTGTTTCCCCTTTCTGAATGTAAAAATCATCCTTTTCATTATATATAACATACACATTTTTTGCAAAATTTATTGCAAAAGTGTAACGAACAATTCGTTCGATACTTTCATTCACAATGTAAAACTGTTATAATCTGTCAAACGACGCAAAAGGAAAAATTAGGAAGGGTTACAGCGGTATGAACAGAGAAAAGATATTGGTGGTCGACGACAGTAAGCTAATGCAGAAAGCGCTTAAGGACATACTCAGCCCGCATTATGATGTATTTACGTTCAGCGACGGAGCCAATACACTTAGTATGGCAAAGACCGTCAAGCCCGCGTTAATATTACTTGACGTTATCATGCCAAAGGTAAATGGCTTTGATATTATAAAGGAATTGAAGCACGATCCCCTCACATCAGAGATACCCGTGATCTTTCTGACGAGCCTCGATGACACTTCAAGCGAGGAAAAGGGTCTTTCATTAGGCGCATCGGACTATATAACAAAACCCCTGCGGCCCAGTATCGTGCGCGCAAGGGTTGATA
>CAZUNC010000226.1:0-2831 GCA_964621475.1 uncultured Defluviitaleaceae bacterium
CTATCGAATACGGATACAGACAGGGTTATGCGCAGACGCTCTTGGTCTATGACCTCGGCGGCGGTACGTTTGACGCGTGTGTGCTCAAGGTGTCTCAGGACGAGCATGGGCAGGAGATTTTCCAGGAGCTATCGGATGTAGGTGATATGAACCTCGGCGGCGACGATTTTGACGCGGAGCTCATTCACTTGATGAAGGAGACGTTTAAAAACGAAAACGGCATCGATCTGGATGCGGTCGACAACGAACAACGCCGTAGCATTTTACAAAAGCTGAAACAAGAGGCCGAGCAGGCTAAGAAGAAGCTCTCTGGCACAAACAAGGTATCGATACGTATAAATCCGCTGATGATTCACAACGGCGTGCCGAAGAACCTTTCGATGGAGCTGACGCGCGAAGATTTCGAAGCCATCATTCGTAAATACGCCGAGCGCAGCCGTAGCATCATCGAGGAGGCTTTAAAGCGTGCGAGTCTTGAGCCTGACGATATTTCAAAGGTCATTCTCGTGGGTGGCTCGACACTGATCCCGATGATACGCCGCATGGTTGCCGGTTACATCAAGGAGCCGTATCGCGCGACCGATCCCGCTAAGAGCGTAGCGATGGGCGCAGCGATTTACAATTACCTGATACATCTGCCGAACTGCAACGTAAAGGTCGGGCAGATCACACGCCAGATATTCGGTACCTCGGCCGTGACGGATTTAAAGACGATGGAACGTAGATTGATCCCGATCATCCCGATGGGTAGTCCGATTCCGAGTCGCTACACAGACGATAATTTCGCGAGCATGACGGGTGCGACACGTGTAAACGTAGACGTCTATCAATGGGAGCAGGAACACGCCGACGATGCGAAATACATCGGTACGGTTGTTATGTCGGGCCTAAAGGGCACGACGCAGCTCGAGATCACCTATGCACTCGACGAAAACAATCTGTTCGAGGTATTTGTAAGGGATATGGCAACGGGCAATATGCAGCGAGCGGAGTTTGACCGCACGAAGTTCTCGGCACCGCCGGAGCGTCCCACGGGCCATGCCACGAGCGACCCGTTAAATATTGTGTTCCTGATAGACACCACGGGCAGCATGGATACCTACATCAACGGCGTAAAGGATCGCGCGATCGAATTCTCAGACATTTTGCAATCAAAGGGCGCGGTGTTCAAACTCGGGCTCATAGGCTTCGGCGACCTCGGCGAACGCGAAAAGCCCAGCGTCTACAATTTCACCGACGATGTCGTAAAGTTCCAAAAGCAGGTCAAGAACATTCCACGCACCTACGGCGGCGACATACCAGAATCCTCTCTCGACGCGATCGAGACGGGTGTAGAGCTATTGTGTGTCACAAAGAATTCGGAAGCCTGTAAGAACATCTTCATATTGATCACAGACGCGCCGCCGCATGTGCCTACGCATAACGGCAAATCCGTAGCGGATATCTGTAATATGCTGCAATCTAATAACGTTACGACCTATGTTGTCGCAAAGAAGGATAAGGACAGCATAGAGAGCTACGACCCGCTCACAAAACCGAGTGGCAAGTATTATGACCTCGGTGACAAGTTTTACGATATCCTCGACAACATCGCGATCAGCATAGCAGAACTGATCAGGTTATGAGTGTAGCCGTTCTGTATACCTGCGCATCCTCGGAGGAAAACACGCTGCCTTACCGCTTCAAGCTCACAAAGGTACGCGTGTTTTCGATAGAGGAAGCCTTTTATCATATATATAACAATTGGAAAGAGGTACTTGACGATGTACGCTCGGAGGCATTCCACACATGGGTATCAAATACCCTGGGGCTTCCGAGCGTCGCTCTGCGCCTAAAGGATCTCGCGCGAAACGCTGACGAAGCTCAGCAGGGCATCTCCGAAGCGTTATGCGTTTTCCTTGGGTGCACGGGGTATTTCGATAAGGCCGAGCTCGAGAAACTAAACGCAGATATCACGGGATGGGAACAGCGCAACGAATGGGAAAAGCAGAAGGAGCGCGGTGACAACCTCATGTCGCACGCAGAATATGCAAAGGCCGCAGCTTGCTATAAAGAGGCCGTAAAAAACATGGGCTCGATGACTGCAGAGGGTGGCCAGCAATATAAGCTTTTGAACAACGCGGGCGTGGCGTGCATGTATCTGGGGCGTTTGGAGGAGGCCGAGGGATTCTTCTATAGAGCGATCGAGCAATATACGGCGTATCATTCCGGTGCGCCGCGTTCTACGTCCTCGCGGCTCCAGATCGAAGTAAACCTCTGCGAGGCATTGATACTGGGCAACAAGCCCGACGCGTCCAAATGCCTCGAGCGTCTGGAGCGGGACTATGACGATCGCGCACATTTGTTATATTTGCGTGGGATGTTATATTTCAACGACGGGCAAATGAAGAGTGGTGTCGAATATATGGAGGAGGCCGTATCCGAGGATGCGTCACCCGCATATATACACGCGCTCTGCGACGCGTATGCGCGTATGCGCCTCTATGACAAGGCCGTAAACGTGCTCGAACGCCTTTCCGAAAAGGACCGCGACTACTTCATCAAGCTGTCGGGTATACATGCCGATAACCAAAACGTACCCGCGGCGGTAAAGTGTATCGAAAAGGCGCTGATTACATACCCGAGTGATGTGATACTCTGGACACTTTTGGCCAGATATCATCGGCTCGACTACGACCTGCAGCGCGCAAACGCCGCGATAGTTAAGGCCGGTACAATATTAAACGGCTCGGCGGATGCGGATTTTGAGTTCGTGATGATGGAAAAGGCACGCTTAAAAAAGGCCATGGGACGCACAAAGGAGTATCAAGAGACCCTGCATGATGTGATTA
>CAZUNC010000227.1:0-2773 GCA_964621475.1 uncultured Defluviitaleaceae bacterium
GATGTCAACAAGCAGCAGATTATCCATCAGTAAGTTCTTGATGAAGTTATCCCTGTCAAAACGTTCTTTATATGCAATGAGCAGGTTTTGTATTTGAAATGCCGTGATCTTGCCGACGCGATATGTTTCCTCATCCTCGCCCTTGATCATGACGACATACTCGCTCACATTATTGTCATATACCTTAAAATATTGGCAACCCTGAATCAATTGACTCTCTGCTGCCGACGAAATGAAACTCTCCATGCCATTTGTGTATCGTCCGATTAACTCGTGCTCGGTAGACGCTACGATCTTACCGTCACGTTCTATGATGCTGATGTCGCGGCGGGTGATAGACTTCATCCCGTCAATAGTTGTCTGTAAAATTTGATTCGAAATCATTAGTGTTCCTCCCTGTATTTTTACATCTTGCACACAATAAGACTCACATCGTCCATAACGTATTTATCCGTTTCGGACGCAGAATAATCGTAAAATGCCTCTAGCAAGGCATCGATTATCTCATTGAGGTTATCTGTGTTCATCATTTCCAAAAGCAAATCGTTATACCGTCCTGTAAATTCATCGGGCGCATCCTTGAAAAAGATGTCAGATATCCCGTCGGTGCGTAACGCGAGGATATCCCCTTTTTTATATTCAATCTTTTTAAACTCGTATATGGAGTCCTTCATCATGCCTATGGGCACGCCCGATGAAACAAGCTCTTTGGCGGTCTTATTGGCGCTGTCGATAAATACGGGTAGGGCTTGACCCGCGTTCGAGTACATCAGTACCTTTTCGCGTACGTCAAACACCGCGTA
Organism: uncultured Defluviitaleaceae bacterium; assembly: GCA_964621475.1. Taxonomy (GTDB): domain Bacteria; phylum Bacillota; class Clostridia; order Lachnospirales; family WQUN01; genus CAYURR01. The sequence continues at coordinate 804 of CAZUNC010000227.1, forward strand.
AAACACACATGCATATAGCTGTAACGCAGAGTTTTCCAACATGTTATAAAGCTCGTTATTCAGGTAAAACAGAAGCTGATCTGGATTTTTATATTTATTTGCGAGTGAGCGCACCATCATGTTTATCATCGATGTTAAAAGCGCCGCCGAGATACCGTGTCCCGATACATCCCCGAGTACGATGCAGACTTGGTTGTCATTTATCTGAAACAGATTGTAAAAATCCCCTCCGATGTCGAGCGCGGGGATGTATTGGGACGCGACGCGGATATCCTTTATGCTAGTATTTAAATCGGGCATTAGTACGCGCTGTACCTGACGCGCCATCTTTAGTTGCAGCTCGATTACATTGTTCTTTTCCTCGAGCTCTGTGTATTTTTGCTTGAGCTGGTCGCTCAGATGCTTTACACGCATCAATGAATTGATCTTTGAGATCAATAGGACTGAACTGAAGTTCTTGTCGATATAGTCATCCGCGCCTACCTCTATGGCGCGAAAGCGTATCTCCGGGGATTCAAGGTTGCTCGTAAACAATACGAGTGACATTTTTGTATCCGGATTTGTTTTAATGCGTTTGCATACGTCGTAACCACTGATGTCGGGTAGGTCGTCACTAAGAATGATGATATCGGGCTTAAACAACGTCAGCTTTGCCAATGCACCGTTACCGCTGTCAGCGGTGAGTATTTCATATCCGGCCGAGGCAAGGCTTTGACTTATCAAATCGGCATTTTGATCCACGCGGTCGACAACAAGTAGTTTTATCATCTGCCGGAGCCACCTTTTATAGATATTTTCTTGCAAAAGCTGATCTGATTACCCTGTGAATTAAACGTTAAGGTATCCATAAGTGAGTAAGCAAGCCTTAAACCGCGGCCGCTTTCATTTATGTAATCGTTACTGTCGATATTGTTAAGCACGAGTGTATAGTCAAATCCCGAACCCTCGTCGGCCACCGAAGCAGATACGAGCCCGTCCTGTACCTCTACGACTACATGTACAGACTTCGTCACATCTTTATTGTTGCCGTGAATCACCGCGTTAAACAACAACTCGGAAAATACGAGCCTAAGATCGGCTATATCGTCGTCTGTCAACCCGACAGCATGCTGCTCTAAAAAACACAGCACATCCCTAACGATCTGTTTGACCGCCATGATGTCGCTCTCAAAGCGTAAGCGTAAATTGTTCACCTTAAACACTTCCATTCACTAATGCATGAAATGCGTAAAATCAGGTATACAGATTTTGTTGGTGTTGCTTAGTCATATTTATAGCAAATGTACCGTCTGCCTGTATGATCTCAAATGAGTCCATCAGTGCCTTTATCATGATCAAACCCATTTCCTCGTCGGGGTTAAAATCGTTTAGTGTATCGCCTGTAGAGATCGTGATCCTGACAGTATCAGCCGACATGTTGAATACAACTTGGAAATCGCTGTCCTTTTGCGGCAAAAAGGTTTTGATGATAAATGTGCATGCTTCGGAAACCGCCGCCTTTACATCTTCGATCTCGTCTATCTCAAAACCCATACGGTTGGCAATCGACGATGCGGTCAGGCGCGCCGCAGAGACATAAGCCGAGTTGATGGGCAGTGATAGCCGGATGCATTCTTGATTTTCTGCATTATTATTCATTTGCTTCACCCTCGATTATGAATACCTTGTCCAGATTGGTTATACGAAAGAGCTTGCTGATGGCGGGTTTTAATGCACTCAAGGTAATCTTGCCGCCAAAGGCCGTCACATTCTTGAGTACGCCGACCAATGCGCCGAGCGCTGTGGAGTCGATATACTCAAGGTCCTTGCAGTTGATACGGACATCGGTTTGCCTTTCGGTTAAAAGGTCGGTCAGTGATTTTTTCATCTCGACGGAGTTAAATATATCTACCTCGCCCGAGATCGACACGTCCCAACGATTTTTGCTTTCGTTAAATGCGGAAACTACTTGATATTCCAAGACCTTATCC
>CAZUNC010000228.1:0-2692 GCA_964621475.1 uncultured Defluviitaleaceae bacterium
ATTGGGTCTTTGCGGAGGTACGGTTGATCTCGTCGGCCAAGATGAACTGGCTCATCACAGCGCCGGGCTTGTATTCAAAATCACCGGATTTAGGGTTAAATGCCGAAAAGCCCGTGATGTCCGAGGGCATGATATCCGGTGTAAACTGCACGCGCCTAAACGAACAATCAAGGGATTTTGCAAGTGCAGAGACGAGGCTTGTCTTACCTACGCCCGGCACATCCTCAACCAATATATGACCCCTGCACAATAGCGCGTTGATGATGAGCTCAATCGCATAGCGTTTGCCTATTATGACCTTTTCCACGTTGTAAACGACATTCTTTAATATGCCTACTGTACTGTCCATATCGAAGCCCCCTTCACTGCTGAGTATATCATTATTTGTCAGTTTTGTACATAAATACTGGAACGGTTCTTTCATTGTTAACAGATTGTTCATATTTGATTTTTTCCGCGAATAGATATAACAAACGTCTTTTGTGGGTGATTTTTGTGTCTGTAAATAAAAAGAGCATAGTAAAGGGTGCATTGATTTTAACCGTAGCGGGTATCATCACGAGGTTGTTAGGCTTTGTGTACCGTGTCTATATGACAAACATATTGGGCGCGGAGGGCATGGGACTGTACCAGCTGATCATGCCGATCTACGGGCTCGCATGGAGCATCGCCTGCTCGGGTTTTAATACCGCCGTATCGAAGCTCGTGGCCTCCGAGCATGCAAAGGGTGAGCACGGCAATACCTCGCGAATATTAAAGATATCGGTCGCGATAACGACATGCCTGGGGCTTGTGGTTGGGGTTGTGCTATTTATATTCGCGAGCGAGATATCGATGTATTTCTTTAAGGACACGCGCACCGTGTTGTCGATGCGTATCATGGCCGCCGCGTTCCCTCTGATGGCTGCCGGCACATGCATACGCGGATACTTCCTTGGGCTGCAGGAGACCTTGATCCCTGCGATCAATCAAGTGCTCGAGCAGGTCGTGCGCATGATAGTGATATATTTCCTCGCTAGCCTGTTCGTGAGCTTCGGTATAGAGATCGCGCTTGCGATCGCTGTTACGGGTATCGTTTGTGAGGAGCTCGTATCGTTTATTTATATCTATATATCGTATGGCAATTACCGAGCAAAACTCGGTAGCGGCGGGTACAAAGCCCGCATGCAAAAGAAGCCTTCAATGTCCGTATATGCGTCACTTGCGTTGATACTGTCGATGGCGTTGCCGCTCACGGGTAACCGCGTTGCGGGTTCTTTACTTGCGACGGTTGAAAATGTCCTGATCCCGCAACGTCTTATGGCATTCGGCATGAGCTCAAAGCAAGCCATGAGCGTATTCGGACAGATCAGTGGTATGGCTATGCCGTTGATATTTTTTCCGACAGCACTGCTTACCTCGCTGTCTATAACACTCGTACCGGCGGTTTCAGAGGCTATGGCGATAAAGAATTATAACGGGATTTCACGAACCGTTTCGAAATCGGTACTGTTCGCGTCCGTGACCGGTATCGGCGCGGCTTGTCTGTTCATGATGTTTCCCGATGAAATAGGGTATTTGATATATAAGCAACCGATAGGGCAGATGCTGTTTGCGCTCGGTCTAATGTGCCCGTTTATGTATATGCAGATCGTTTTGTCCGGTGTTTTGAACGGTTTGGGCTTCCAGGTCTTTATCTTTAGAAACAGTATGATTACATCGTTAATTAATATCGGCTTTATATATTTTCTGATACCGTATTTGGGGATATGGGCATTTCTGAGCGGTTGGTTTATTGGGCTACTGATGTTGTGTTATTTGGACATTCAAAAGATTCGCAATACGATCCGGCTCGATATCGATTACGCGAACTGGTTTTTTAAACCAATTTTGTGTGCGGCAGCGGCGGGACTGAGTGTTAAATGGCTCTACGGAAGGATGCTCGATGTGATGGGTATGGGTAATATGATCAGGATGAGCCCACAAATGGGAATGAATATGGGCTTGCAGCAGGGGATAGCGGTTTTAATAGCGATAGGCGCGCTCGTGCTAATATATTTGGTGTTGGTCATATTGACAGGGTGTATAGAAGCGGAAGAGATACGCGGGCGGCTCAGAGTGGGGAGCGGAAGGTAAGGGGATTAATAGAATAAAGAATAAGTATGTTTACTGATTGAAGGGGCTAAAGCAATAAAGAAAACAATACTACAAATTAGCATTGATTTTCTGATTTACACGGATATAAACACAAAATGTTTTGACCCGTGTAAATTGGTTTTGATCCGTGTTAATCCGTGGTAAGGTTTTTCTTTTGCTAGGCCTCTTTTTTTGATGCAACGAGAATCAAAGTCAATATATGACAATACATTGACATATCGCATTATCTTTTAAAATATTCATTGAAATTAAACCTTGTCCACGTTATACTGAATAAGTATTGGTATTTTTTACATTATATTGAAAGGTTTTATGGATCAAAGGATCATGGACAATAAACATAAAGGATTTGCTCATCTTCATGTTCACTCTGAATACAGCCTCTTGGACGGCTCTGCGCGCATAAAGGAGCTCGTGGCACGTACAAAGGAACTCGGCATGGACGCGATAGCGTTGACCGATCATGGGGTGATGTATGGGCTTATAGATTTTTATAAGGCGGCTGTATTAAACGGTGTAAAGCCGATCATGGGCTGCGAGGTATATGTCGCGCCGT
>CAZUNC010000229.1:0-2560 GCA_964621475.1 uncultured Defluviitaleaceae bacterium
GAGCATACAAATCCTCCTTACAATATATCGTATAGATATATTGTAAAATAAAAAGAACCTGTTGTAAAGCATATTCAAAATAAAAAATAACCGCGGATTTACACAAATAATTTGTGTAAATCCGCGGCATGATTCTATTTTATGTATGGCTTACAGGTTATCTCGCTTCACGCGCGAAGTCTGCCCATACCTTGCCTTTTATATGCTCGCCGTGCGCGGGGCACAGGATATAGTCCTTGTTTACTGATAAGGTCCTAATGGACTCCACCGCCGCACGTTTATCGAAGGTCATGATCGAGGGGGACTTCACAGGCAGACCATTCTTGCTGCGTACAAGATCCCCAACGAACAACACATTCTCAAAACGATAGACTGTGTGGCCCTTCGTATGCCCGTGGGCCGGTATCACGATAAAGCTACCGATTGCATTGCTCTTGATGCGTTTGACCTCGTTCGGCTTCTGAACCTTAAACAGCTTACTCGTGAGGCCCTTGATACCCTCGCGCTTCTTGTTCTCCATCATATACGGATAATCATCGCTGTGGATATAGATCTCGCAACCCGTTTTCTGTTGCAAGGCCGCCGCGTTACCGATATGGTCCACATCATGATGGGTCAGCAAAATCCGCTTGATATTCTGGGGTTGAATGTTGTGTGTTGCGAGTTCGGCTAAGATCGCGTCTGCTTGACCCGGTATGCCCGTGTCTATTAGCGTAACCCCATCCTTTGTGATCGCAGCGTATGCATACGCTCCCTTTGTGCAATCAAGCCTTATTACATTATCTGTGAGCTTCATATCGACCTCCGCATCATTTCAAGCTCGCAAGCGCTTCCTCTACCTTCACAAGCATTTCTGCATATTTCTCTCTCTTAGCCTTTTCCTCATCCACGATCTTTTGTGGTGCCTTTCTGACGAATTCCTCATTGCCGAGCTTACCGTTCACACGCGCGAGCTCTGCATCCAGACGAGCCTTCTCCTTGTTCAGGCGCTCGAGCTCCTTTTCCTTATCCACTAAGTCTTCAAGCGGGATGTAGACCGTAGCAAACGGCAGCACGATCGAAACGTCACCGGCCTCCACACAGGTCGCGGCATCCGAACCCGTGTTTACCTCCGGGACATTCGCGAGCATCCTAAAGAATGGCTTCACACCGTCAAAGAAGCCGAGTACCTCACGGTCGGAGGATATGATCGATATCTTTACGCGCTTTGCGGGCGGTACGTTCATCTCGAGGCGTAGGTTACGGATAGCCTTTACCGCATCTTTGAACATATCCATCTCTCGCTCGGCCTCCGGGAATGCGTGCAACTCGTTATACACGGGCCATTCGGAGATCATGATGCTCTGCTCTGTGCCGGAATTGCTGCCGGTATTCACGTAGCCGTAGATCTCCTCTGTGATAAACGGCACAACCGGATGCAGCAGCTTCAAAGAGGTAACGAGCACGTATTTTAGCGTCGCGAGCGCAGCGTCACGGGTCTTGTCCTCTTTGTCATAGAGGCGTGGCTTTACAGTCTCGATGTACCAGTCACAGAATTCATCCCAGACAAAATCATATACCAATTGAATCGCATTTCCCAGGTCATAAGATTCCATACGTGCGGTCGCTTCCTTGACTACCGTATTCAGACGTGAGAGTATCCATTTATCCGCGGTCGTGAGCTCCGACAGTTGCAGTTTTGGGTCTGCATCGAAGTTCATCAGCAGGAATCTTGTTGCGTTCCAAACCTTGTTTAGGAAATTACGACAGGTATCGAGCTTTTCCCAGTAAAAACGTGTGTCATTTTCAAGTGTGTTGCCGCAAACCAATACGAGGCGCAACGCGTCTGTGCCGTATTGATCAATAACATCGAGCGGGTCGATGCCGTTGCCGAGGGATTTGCTCATCTTGCGGCCCTGAGAATCCCTTACTATGCCGTGTATCATAACGTCATGGAACGGTACCTTACCGATGTGGAATAGCCCTGAGAACATCATACGTATGACCCAGAAGAAGATGATCTCATGACCCGTGACCAATACGTCGGTCGGATAGAAGTATTCAAGCTCGGGTGTCTGATCGGGCCAGCCGAGCGTAGAGAACGGCCAAAGTGCAGAGCTAAACCAGGTATCCAGGCAGTCTTCATCCTGGACAAAAGCAGGGTTAGCATCATTACCGGAATTTCCACACTTACATGATGTGGGCATCTCGCGTGCGACCACAACCTCACCACATTTTGTACAGTAATATGCGGGAATGCGGTGACCCCACCAGAGCTGACGCGAAATACACCAGTCACGGATGTTGTTGAGCCAGTTCATATAAACCTTGCCAAAGCGTGAGGGTACGATACGCAGATCACCGTTTGTATAAGCGTCCGCAGCCATCTTGCCGAGCTCATCCATCTTTACGAACCATTGAAGCTTTAACATGGGCTCGATGACCTTGTGGCAACGATCGTGTGTGCCAACCGCATGCTTGATGCCCTCGGTCTTTGTAAATAATCCTAGCTCGGTCATTTCCTTTATCAGCTGCTCACGCGCATCGTAGCGGTCCATGCCTTGATACTTTCCGGCGTTTT
>CAZUNC010000230.1:0-2556 GCA_964621475.1 uncultured Defluviitaleaceae bacterium
GGCTATAATATATAGTATATCTATATGAGTTAGCCCTCTGTAAGGATTATACATCCTCATTCGGCCTATCATAAATCCTCCGGCCGACGCCGTTCTTCCGCGCAGCTACACGCCATGATATTTCTCCCACGGCCTTATACAGAAACCGGGGTATCCGCGGACCTACATAAACATCCTGCTTGTCAGATTGCTTTGCGGATGGTTTGATATCGTCCATATCCTTCGCCAGCCCATCCAATGCTTTGGAAACTGTGGCGGTGATCCCCTTGGACAGGTCCTTCATCCCTGGCCTAAAGAGCCCGCCTGCACCGATCGCCACGGCGTATTGCCACTTAAACCCAGCTCGGCGGCAGAAGTTTTTCAGGATTTTCAGTGAGGTGCTAATCTGGTGTCCCTCGTAAAAGCCACAGTTGCACACCACATACACCTTCGGGAGCGGCATGGTTCCAGATTGCGTGGCCTCGTCGAGCAGTGTCAGTAGCTTGATAAGCGGTGCGGGCAGCTCATCCACATACAGAGGATACGCAATGAGCAGGCAATCTGCGGTAAGGATCTGTTCAAGCCCTCCCTGCCCGGAACCCTGCTCTTTTAAAAGCTTTGTGGCCTGATATGTCGTGACCTGCGCCTTGAGCCGCTTTCCTATCTGCTCGATGAACATAGCCGATACGCCGTTTGCGCGTGGGCTGCCGTTAATAGCCGCTACTTGTTTCATATGGCACCCTCCGTCTTTAGAAATGTCTTTAGATCGGACAATGCCCGGGGCAGCTCCGCTTCGCTGCGGGCGATCAATGTGAGATACCTCGGGGGATGGAAGTTGAGCGCGTTTCGTTTCGTGAGCTCGGTAAAGGTATCGGCTTCCTCGTCTGTAACGGAGCCGAAGCCAAAAGCTATCCAGTGTGGTATCTTTTTGTAACGCTGGGGGTGATGCATTTCACCTTCGAGCATCTGAAAAAACGGTAACGCATTTGGTATCATGCGATCCAATATAGCCTTTATATCCGCGCTAAAGCCGCCGTATGTGATACGAGAGAGCAACAGTACGGCGTCGCTGTTCATAAAATCATGGGCTATGACATTTGCGTTGTCATTTTTTATCACGCATAAACCGGGGGTTTTTATCCAGCATCCGAAGCAGCCCGTACAAAAGTGTATATCGTCAAAATCCATGGTCAGCTTCTTAACATCCCAGCCCGTAGCTCTCACAGCCTCGGTAACGGCCTCCCCGAGGTTCACATCGTGATAGTCCAGACTCTGCTGGTCGCAAAGTATAAGTAGTTTCATCTGTCTGTCATCTCCGTTTCGACTTGCTGGGGTTGAGCGTGCTCGAGCAATGTATCCCTTATTACGCTTAACAAGGTCGTGCATCAATTTTGGCACCATGCTCGCAGACGGGGCCATGTGGACCGGCTGCTTTCCGGCAAATACCCCGATGCCACCTGATCGAAAACGCCCTGCCTCCGCTGTCAAGTCCTCCATTAATAACCTATGCGCTTTTAGCAAATCGTCTATGCTGAAGGGATCAAATGTAATCAAAAGGTTATAGGCCTCATACTGCGTATCTGATTCTCGCGCCGCAAATGCGGGTTTATGCCCACATACTCATTTATTTCTGCGATTAGATTTACTATTTTGTCATTTATACGATATGGTGGAACATACGGTTTTTCAGGCAAAACTCCACCTCCTAAACACATTACCACGGATCTTACGGATCAAAACGTATCCGCAAAACCCGTGGTATTTTTTTGTTTTTCTATAACTCTAAAAATATCTCCGCGTTCTTGCTCAAAATCTGCTCGAGCTCATCATCTGTGAGACCGAGGCCCTGCACGAGTGCGAGCTCCTCCTCGTGGGAGGCGAGCGGGAAATCAGTGCCGAACAGGATCTTTTCTACACCATGCAAACGTATCAGGCGTAATGCCTCGTCTGCGGGTAGCAGGCGTACGGCGCTTGACGTGTCGAAGTATATGTTCCTACCGTAGAGGCAGGATATAGCCTCCTCCCAGCGGAACACGCCGCCCAGATGCGCGCCGATCACTCGTAGGAACGGGAAGTCATCCAGCACCCTGGCCATGCGAAGCGGCGAGGAATGATCGCTCTTTTTATCGCCGAGGTGTATCAAAAACGGCAGGGTATTACCCACGGCCTCGTACACGTTGTACATGGACGGCGCGTCGATATCAAACGCCTGAAAATCCGGATGCAGCTTGATACCCATTAGTCCGAGGGATTTTATTCGGGCTATCTCACCCTCAATGTCACTGTAGTCCGGGTGTATCGTGCCAAAACCCAACAGCCGTTCGTCTGTTTGTATTGTGCTGGCTATGAAGTTATTTATATTCGGTACCTGCTCGGGTTTTGTCGCGGTCGTATGCACGACGATCTTGCTCGTGTTTATGCGTGCGGCGTTTTCGAGTAGGTTGCTCACGAGTGCGTTGTCCTTCTTTGGCATATCATAATACCCGCAGAGGAATTCCGTGGCGCGACGCTCGAGCTCTGTTGGGAATATATGCGCGTGTATGTCAATGATATTCATATGCAAGTCTCATTTCTGTA
>CAZUNC010000231.1:0-2550 GCA_964621475.1 uncultured Defluviitaleaceae bacterium
GTGCGAGCTCGTCACAGCGCGTGTTTTCGGGATTATCGGCGTGTCCCTTTACCCAGAAAAAACGCACCTTGTGCAAATCCGTCAGTTGGAGCACACGCTCCCAAAGATCCGGGTTTAGTGCCGGGTCTTTTTTGTTACGCATCCAGTTTTGCGATTTCCATTTTTTTGCCCAGCCCTTTTCGACGGCATCCACCACATATCGCGAATCCGTATACAGCTTAACCTCGCATGGTTCTTTTAAAAGCGACAGGGCCTCGATGACCCCTGACAGCTCCATGCGGTTGTTGGTTGTACGACGTTCACCGCCCGATATCTCCTTGCGGTGATCGCCGTACATCAATATCGCGCCGTAACCGCCGGGGCCAGGGTTGCCCGAGCACGCGCCGTCTGTATATATAACTACCTGATGTTTTGTATTATTCGACATTGTTCAGTTCGCCCGCCGTCTTGTTTCCAAGTTTATTCTTTAGTGCCTCAAAGATGTTGATGCCTGTGACAGCCTCTACGGTCTCGGGCAAACTCGATATGATATCAGTTACATAACCTGATACCTTCGCTGCGCCCTTGCCGCTTCCGTTTCCGTCGCCTTGGTCGATGATGACGATCTTTTCGGTGCGTGAGAGCGGCTCGGAGATAGCATGAGCGAGCTCGGGCAGTTTTTCGATGATCATCTGTGTGACGGCGGCTTCGTTGTATTGCTTATATGCTTCGGCCTTCTTTAACATCGCCTCAGCCTCAGCCTTACCTTTTTCACGGATGATGTCAACCTCGGCCATACCCTCGAGCCTCTTTGCGTCTGCACGCGCGGTGCCCTCGAGCCTGATGGACTCGGAGCGTGCCATAGCATCCTGGATCTCGCGGTACTTGGTTGCCTCTGCGTTCTTCTCGGTCTTGTATTTCTCGGCGTCGGCTTGCTTGATCATGGTAGCTTCGAGCTCGCGCTCCCTACGCAGTGCCTCTTGCTGTGCAAGCTCGATCTCCTTTTGTTTTCTTATGATCTCGACCTGCATCTGCGTCTCGGTGACTTCCTTCTTGACCTTGTTTGCCTCTATATCGTATGCGAGGTCCGCGATAGCCTTCGCGGTCTCAGAGTCTTTTCTGTATGCCTGTAGCTTCAGTTCCTTTTCCTTTGTGGCCTCGGCTATCTGCGTCTCCGCAATAAGACGTGCCTCCTCACCGAGCCTTGTGGCCTCGGCAGTGCGGATCTTGGCTTCCTTTGCGGCCTCGGATTCCGCTATCACGGCATCCTTCTTGACCTCTGAGATACGACGCTTACCGAGGGACTCAAGGTATCCGTTGTCATCGGAGATATCCCTGATCGTGAATGCCTTGATCTCGAGACCCATTTCGGCCAGATCGAGAGCGGCAACCTCTTGCACCTGCGAAGCAAATTTTTCTCTGTCCTTATAAATCTCTTCGACCGTGAGCTTTGATATGATTTCACGCAGCTTACCCTCGAGCACGTTTTGCGAGATATCCATGATGACGTTTATAGTCTTGGTCTCGTTACCCGTGTTGAACTGCTCGACTGCGGCAAGGATCGATTCCTTGTCGTTTTTTATTTTTATAACTGCTACGCCGTCCGCATTGATGTCAACGCCCATTTCCGTGAGCGCACCGTTTGTGCGGACCTCTATCTTCATGTTCTCAAGTGATATCCTGTCTGTACGCTCCAAAAGCGGAATGACCAGTCCGCCGCCACCCGCGATCACACGTTTCTTCAGACCCGTGATTACCAAAGCCTTGTCCTGCGGTACCTTGCGCCAGAGCTTGAAGATACCCAAGATCAACAGGAACACAGCACCCAAGATCATACCGATCAAAATCAAATCCTCTGTGTAGAACATAACATTCCCTCCCCATTTTAAATAAGCTTAATCAGTATCTAATTAAGCTTTGAGACAAAAAACACATTCTTTTCGATGCTGACGATCTCTACGAGCTCGTTTCGGGCGATCTCGAAGCCGTCCTCGGAACGCGCGGGCGCGGAATAGGTATTATCATTGTAGTGATAAATAATCTTACCGAACCGACCCTGCGGTATCTTGAGCGTGACCTTTGCGTCGAGGCCTATTAGGCTCTGATGCTCGGCCACGGGTGCGCTCTGGGCATTGTGCAGCGGTACGATGATAAAGCGATATATCACGAACGCTATCACAGACGCGATCCCGATCGCCATGGACAATGTCATGAGCAAACCGAGCCTCGAGCGTAGCAGCATACCACAGCCGCCAAACACGACCAGAAACGACGATATCACGGCAGGCTTTAGCGGAGAGACCGCATCGCCGCCTATGTCCGCGTCCCCATCAAACTCCAGAAAGCCGATGACCTCGCCCAAAAAGAACGATATAATCGCGTACCCGACGCCTACACCGAATGCGACGGAAAAAAATGTACTCATATAAAACCCTCCCCTTGTCGAACGGTTTACAGAACATGATATACCATTTCAATGAATCGGTCAATGTACATAATTCATAACCGTTCCGAATAGATTTATGTAGAGAAAAACGTGCCTTGGGGAGAGAAAAGCGTGAAGGTTATCAG
>CAZUNC010000232.1:0-2497 GCA_964621475.1 uncultured Defluviitaleaceae bacterium
TGATGGACATGGGACCGTATTACCTCACGGCACTTGTAAATCTGCTCGGCGAGATCAGTTCGGTTTCGGGCATGGCCAAAAAGTCCTTCCCGACCCGCACGATCACCTCACAGCCTCATCATGGCACGGTAGTCACCGTCGATGTGCCCACTTATATAACCGGCATGATGCAATTCGCGTCGGGTGCTGTCGGTACGATATTCACGACCTTTGATGTTTATACCGCGCAGGTACCGAGGATCGAGATCTACGGCTCCGAGGGGACACTGTCTGTACCGGACCCGAACACCTTTGGCGGCCCGATCATGCTCTATCGCCCCGAGCAGGGCAGCTTCTGTGAGATGCCGCTCTGCTACGACTACGCGGAAAACAGCCGCGGCCTCGGTCTCTCCGATATGGCCGCAGCGATCACCGAAAACCGCAAGCACCGCGCCGATATCGATCTTACCTTCCACGTGCTCGAGGTCATGACGAGCTTTGTCAAGAGCAGCGAGGAAGGCAAGCACATCAATATCTGCTCGCATGTGGAGAGACCTGAACCGAGATAACTCACTCTTCTGATATCGTAACCGTATGAGCTATAGATTGGCGCTCGCCTTTTCTTAGGCGCATGATATATGGCTTTGTGGAAAACTCGCCATCTGTATCAGCTGCGTCCGGTATACCCCACCAGGGTTCGATGCAGATGTACGGAGCACCAACCTTTTGCCAGATCAACAAATTGCCCGTTCCCGCGAAATCAACGGTGATCACGGGCTTTGTTTTATTGGACTTCAGGGACACGTACCTGCTCTTTATCCCTTTAAATACCAGTGCATCGTCATTAAACAGCTCGTGCTTCAGATCCAGTATCTTTGAACATGGGTTCAGGGTCTCTGTCTTTCCCGTAAACAGTCCGAGGCCCACCATCTTATGGATGGTCAGATCCTCTTCGCATTCAAACTCAAGGTAATAATCCTCAAAGGTTTCGCCTTGTTCTCGCGGTATGCAATATCCCTCATGCGCGCCTACCGAGTAATACATATCCCCGTCTGCCTTGTTTTGGGTGATATAGTCCGTGATCAAACAATTACCGACCAATCTGAATCTCACGACGAACTCAAACTCAAACGGATATATCTCAAGGGTCTTTTCGCTGTGCGTGAGCTTAAACGATACGGCATCCTCTGATGTCTGCGGCATTACCTCAAACGTGGACGGTCTCGCGAAGCCGTGTTTGTTCATATGATAGGTTTTTCCGTTGTAGCTGTAGCTGTCGTCCTTTAGCGCGCCGACGATAGGAAACAGAACGGGTGAGCGCGAACCCCAATACTGTGAGCTGCCGTCGTAGATGTATTCGGTGCCGGTGACCTTTGACTTCAAGCTCTGAAGCTCGGCCCCGACAGGCGAGATCTGTGCCGTAAACATTTCGTTTTGGATCATGATATTACTCATAATGACCTCCTTATAATTGTGGACTTGTATAAAACGTCGCGATGCGGTTTTGCGGGTCCCACGCGTAGGTTAACCCCATCGCGTCCGCTATAAAACGTATAGGGACAAACGTGCGATCGTCTTTTATGATCGCGGTTGTATCCATCTGCACTAAGACACCGTTGTCATACAAATCCGTACTGTTTATTTGTACACGTATAACTTTTTCCGCCTCATATATGGAAACAATGCGCGTCGCGGCATCCCAGTCCACGTTCTGCTCGGCAATACCCAGCGCCGCGGATAACCAACGTATCGGCACCATCGTGCGCCCGTCGTGTATAAACAACGTGGTATCCATTTCAATACGTCGCGTGTCCGTATCGATATACGGCTCGCCGATCTTTAACCTCACACTGCTCGTATTTATATTACCCACAGGCACCGTAGATACCTGCGCAAAAACCGGCACAGACGGGTTTGCTGGGTCGTAGATAGGCTCGATATCAAACACCGGTATAATCACGGGTGGTGTGAGGCTCGGATCCGGTGTCGGCATGATAACCTGTGTAGGCTCGGGTTGTATGAGCACAGGAGGCTGCGCGTCGAACAGAGAGTCCCCATCCATCACAGGCAGATCAGGGTTTACGGGCTCGGGGCTCTGCGTAGGTGTAATACTTGGTGTAGGCGTTGGCATAGGAGTCGGCGTCGGCGTAGCAATCGGTGGCAACACCGTTCCGGAGGGCCTGCAGCGCCATATTTCATAATCCGAAGACGGATACGGGATGCGCCTGTTTATATATGTATAGTCTTCATTCTTTGTATGATCGCGCCATTTTACGTTTTGCTCTATCAGTGTGATCTCCTTGCCGTCGAACGCCTTTACGATAGCGCTGTGGTTATTTTTATTTGGCGGCGTAGGAAAGAAGATCAAATCCCCACGCTGCGGTTCTTGCACCCGCTCAAAGCTCTCGGCCGGTTGCGGCGGACCTACGTCAAACAGGTTCATGACCGTGACGTTATACATCCTTTGAAAGTAATTCTTTACAAAGCCTGCGCAGCTGTATTCCCCTGTCGTGTCGTA
>CAZUNC010000233.1:0-2473 GCA_964621475.1 uncultured Defluviitaleaceae bacterium
CGGTCGTACCCGGCTCACCGCGCGTGAGGTTCGAGACTTCTTCCAAATCCGCACCCATCATATCCAACCCGTTCACCTTTATAATCTTGTCTCCGGGCAGGATACCCGCCAGAGCCCCCGGTGAACCCTCGTAAGGCACATCTACCGTGACCAGTCCGTCCTCGGCATCGTACCTAATCACCACACCTATGCCGGCATAAACGCCCTCGGTCTGTTGCAGCAGGTTTTGCAGGGCTTTCTTGTCATAGTAATAGGTGTACGGATCCCCTACCCCCAATACCAAGCCGCGATACATGTTTTCGATCAGCCGATCCTTTTTATACTCATTAATCGAATGTTCATCCAATATAGAGAATATCTCATCTATCTTGCGTTCAGGCACGAGACTTTGGCTTGTCATCCTGCCGTACAACAGCGAAAAGCCGTTGATCGCCGAATTTATACATATCAAGGCCACAATGCCTGTAATCAGGCCCAGAAAAAAGCTCTGCTTATTTTTCATTCATATATCCTTTCCATTTCGCTCCCGTCTCTGGAAGTCAAGTTTAAATAAGTATATGCTTTATGCGAATCGTTTACAACAATATTTGGCTTTTGTGGTATTATGGTTCAAAGGGAGTGCCATGCCTATTAACGGGAGGAATGTATATGCTACAGGCAGTTATGACTAAACCCGGCCATATCGAGTTCAACGACGTACCTATACCCGAGTTAAAGCCGGATCAGATCAAGGTAAAGATGAAGCGTATCGGCGTCTGCGGTTCGGATGTGCATGTAAACCATGGCAAGCATCCGTATACGAGTTATCCGGTTGTGCAGGGTCATGAGATGTCTGCTGAGGTAGTAGAAATAGGCTGCTTGGTCACAAATGTGGCTATAGGTGATAGGGTTACGATACAGCCTCAGGTTGTATGCGGTACGTGTTATCCGTGCACGCACGGCATGTATAACGCTTGCGAGCAGCTGAAGGTCATGGGCTTTCAAACGACGGGCATGGCCAGCGAATACTTTGTGACTGAGGCCGACAAGGCCGTAAAGCTACCCGACGATATGAACTGGGATCATGGCGCGATGATCGAACCCGTTGCGGTGGCGGTTCATGCTATCAGGCGTTACGGTGACATCACCGGCAAGAAGGTACTCGTGTTGGGTGGAGGACCGATCTGAAAACTCGCATGCTCGAATGCTTTGGTACAGACGGCGCAGATGTGATCTTTGAATGCGTGGGCATCAACGCGACGATGGAGCAGGCCATCAACAACGCGCGCAAGGGTAGCGATATCGTTGTTGTGGGCGTGTTCGCAGACTGGGGCACCATCAACATGGGTTATGTGCAGGATCACGAGCTGAGGCTCATCGGTACAGCAATGTATCGAGTGGAGGATTACATAGAGGCGATACGTTTGGCCGGTGAGGGTTTGATCGCATTTGACCCGCTCATCACGGATCATGTCGCGTTCAAGGATTATATGCTTGCATATAAGTTGATCGACGAGCGGATGGATAGGTCGATGAAGGTCATAATTGATATGGAATAAGCACAAATCGAATAAATTGCATATATTTTCAAATACTAAAAGCAGCGTCAAATATGGCGTTGCTTTTTTTATGTTACATGTACACGGAGGTAAGTATGACAGGTAATGCCGAGTTATTAAACTACATCCACCAGAATGCCGAAATGGGCAAGGAAACCCTCTCACAGATTGTTTTAATCGTAGAGGATATGGAGTTCAAGAAGGAGCTGACCAAGCAGCTCAGCGAATACCAGAAGATCTATGACGAGACCGAGCGCATCTTTGCACAGGCAGGCAAGGAAAGTAAGGATATCAGCCCGTTTACGAAGATATCGTCCTATATCATGATAAACATGAAGACCCTAACGGATAAATCCGCTACCCATATTGCGGAAATGCTTATGCAGGGCAGCAACATGGGTATCATCGATGTGACGAAACGATTGAACGCATATGACGGCGCGAACAAGGACATCCTAAAGCTTGCGAAGGATCTTCTCAAGACCGAGCAAAACAATGTCGAGGCATTGAAGAAATTTTTATAAGGGCTAAAGCATCCAAGGAAGGAGACATTTATTATGTCAAACATGGTAGTTAATACAAATGTACTAGCATTAAACAGCCACAGAGCCTTAAAGGCCGTAGGTAATATGCAGGCGCAGTCATCCGCGCGACTGTCAACAGGTCAACGCATAAACACAGCAGCAGATGACGCTGCAGGCTTGGCTATATCTGAAAAGATGCGTTCGCAGATCAGAGGCCTCGATATGGCTTCCAAGAACGCACAGGATGGTATCTCGATGATTCAGACAGCCGAGGGTGGTATGACCGAGATCGGTTCTATGGTACAGCGTATCAGAGAATTGACTGTGCAGGCTGCAAATGACAGTAACGACCAGGCATCTGGTGACCGTACAAAGATCCAAGCCGAGATAACACAGCTTACCAGTGAAATA
>CAZUNC010000234.1:0-2454 GCA_964621475.1 uncultured Defluviitaleaceae bacterium
TCGGACTATATAACAAAACCCCTGCGGCCCAGTATCGTGCGCGCAAGGGTTGATATGCATGTAAACTTCTATATAAATAAGAATCGTCTGCATAAGGAAAAAGAATACAGCAACACGATATTGGGGCTTACGGACGACGTGCTGTTCGACTATGAGATCGGCCGACATACGATAAAGTATTCGAGAAACTTTTCAGAGCGCTTCGACATCCCCGAGATAAATGAATCCTTTCCACAATCCATTGTCGATGCCGGTATCATAGTCGAGGACTACGCAGAGCGATTTATAGATTTTGCTACGAACGCGCATATCGAACCCGATCGCTTCAAAGACGAGGAGATGCACTTTAAACTGCCAAGCGGTGAGTTTGTCTGGTATTCGTTATACTATGTGGTTTTGCAAGACGAGACCGGAGAGATGCCAAAGATCGTGGGAAAGATGGTCGACATCACCCGACAAAAGGAGCATCTCGACGAACTGATCCAGCAGGCCGAAACCGATCCGCTGACCAAATTGTTTAACAAGATGGAAACCAAGCGCCGCGTCGATATGTTTCTGAACGAAACGCTGCCTGAAAACGGTTTGCATGCGCTGATGATTATAGACCTGGACAATTTTAAGGCCGTAAACGACAACCTCGGTCATCAGTTCGGGGATTCGGTGCTAACAAATATCGCCACTAAGATAAAGAAACTATTTCGTGACAGCGATGTACTCGGACGCATCGGCGGTGACGAGATGATCGTGTTTCTGAAGAATATTAAGGACGAGGAGATCATCAAGCAAAAGGCGAAGGAGATGTGCGAGGTATTCCGAAACACATATACGGGTGAGGATGCAAAGTACAAGGTCTCCGGCAGTATAGGCATTGCGCTCGCACCGTTACACGGCTATACATACGACGAACTCTATAGGCTCGCGGATATCGCACTATACGAATCCAAGCATCTGGGCAAGGATAGATTTACGATATATCACGATGCGCTCGATGATCAGGGTACCACGCACGAGGCCATCGAGGACGCTGAGCGTTTTATCGCGATATATTATGCGGACGATATCATCTATAACATCTTTACGATGCTCTATGAGACAAAGGATTTACATACGACAATCAACGTGATACTTGGTATCGTCGGGCAGCGGTTTGATATAGACCGCTGCGTAGTGTTCGAGATCGGCGACGATAAATTGTTCTTCAACAAGACTAACGAATGGATGTCAGAGGATCTGAGACCCGAACAAAAAGAAATCCGATACCTGCCGGTTTCGGAAATGGGTGAGATCTTAGCCAAATTTAAAGAGGATGGCATCTATTACTGCATGGATGTCGAATCCCTCGATGAATATAATAAGAAAATCATGAAGCGGCAGCAGGTCAGATCGTTCATGCGCTGTGCGATCATGGATATGGGTCACATCATAGGCTTCATAGGCTTCCACGATTGCAAGAGCGAGCGCTTTTGGCGCGGCGACGAGATCGCAACGCTGAGTTATATATGCCGCATACTCTCGACGTTTATACTGCTGCGGCGCTGTCGTGAAATTTAGCCGGGCTTAAAAGACCCGGATCAAAAATGCTCAGATAGCTCGATCTGTATCAATTTATCGGAAAAGCCCTCCTCGACGTTTTGCGGGGTAGCTACATGAAACACGGGTAGACGTACCTGCATCTGTGTACCCTTTGCCGAGGTCTTGACCGTTATGGATCCACCCAATACATCCACGAGATCCTTCACGATCGTAAGCCCAAGACCGCCAGATACATTACCGCGCTTTTTGAACAGGTGTTTCCTGACCTCATCGGGTACACCCTTACCCGTATCACATACGGATAGAAACAATTTATTACCACGGTCAGACAGGTATACATCCACTCTGCCGTTATCGTCGGTAAACTTCACTGCATTTGACAGCAAATTTAATAAAATGCGTTCAATCATGGCCTTATCAACAGCCATGATTTTTTTTTGAGTATCCGTATGCAGGTTTACGCGGATATGCTTGCGTATAGCCAGATTGGTCGCAGCATCTGTTATCTCTGTCACGATCTGCACGATGTCACAGTCCGCAAACTCCGGTATCATAAGACCCTTGCTGAGCTTTGTTCGGTCGCCCGCATCACGAACGAGTTTCATCACACGCATCCAGTTTCGCTTCATACCCGCAATGCATTGCACTACCTCTACCGGCATTCCTTCCATTTCCTCAATCGTTTGCATATACGAATACATGATAGAAAGCGGCGCTTTTATATCGTGCAAGAGATTTTCGTATGTCGTGGCGAGAGCCTCGCCTGTATGTGCCAATGCTGTAGTCATGTCCATGCCTCCTATACCATTTGTATTCGTTTTCCTCGTCAATTATCGACAAAAAAACGACAATTCATAAGAATATTCCATAAGAAATATACAATGAATTGTCGTTTTTTGTCAAATTCTATCTGTCGACAAA
>CAZUNC010000235.1:0-2389 GCA_964621475.1 uncultured Defluviitaleaceae bacterium
CATAAGGCAACTCCTCCATTTAAGAATTTTCAATATCAGTTTATCCCTTACACCTTTATTTATACATTAATTGCACATTTTTCTTTCAACGTAATGAACAGGGCTTAAGTCGAGCCGTGCGGCGAGCTTAAATGCGTTATTGAAATCGTGACCTATTACATCAAGCCTGTGTGAGTCCGAACCTACGGTTATGTATTTGCCACCGAGTCGACGATAGGCTTTAAATATCGATGTGAGATTGGCCTCTGCATCCTTGTTACCGAGCATTACCGTGTTTAACTCGAGGCATTTGTTCTTTTCTATCAGCAGGCTCAATATCCTGTCGTATTGCTTAGAGAATCGCTCATATTTTATATTGGTTTCACGGATATGTTCCGCGCGTTTACAGTGCGGACGAGACGGATAATCTATATGTGATAGGCTGTCAAAGAATTCATTGGCCTCCACCATAGTATATACACATTCGAGATATCGCATGTATATCTCGTCCTGCGGTTTATCCTGCGTTAGAAAACCTACATAGATGTCCTCGTCATCCACCTGGTGCACCGAGCCCAATATAAAGTCTATGCGTTCATCCTTGCTGATTGCCTTGTTACGGTCATATGACTCGGCTGTTAAGCCTATCTCCAAGCCCGTGAGAACCGTATCGCTTTTGTATTTGCGATATTCGTCCAGATACGTGTCATAGTCGCATACGAACCGGTTTTCCCAGCCCGGCAGGTCGTAATCGACATGCTCGGTAAAGACAATGCCTATACCGAGCTTATTTGCTGTTGCTATGATATCGGCGGGCTCCATCTCCGAATCCGCCGATACCTTTGAGTGTAGGTGTGAATCATACATCATATTAAGAAGCCTCAAACAGGCCGGTCAGTATTTCCTCGGCCTTGTTCCTTTCTATGTCCTGTGAGAGTATGAGCTCTGATACAATAATATGTTTTGCGTTTGTAAGCATCTTCTTTTCGGCGCTACTGAGCCCACGTTCCCTTTCACGCAGCAGCAGGTTCCTAAATACCAACGCAACCTCAGCCAGATTACCCGAGCGGATCTTTTCCATGTTGGATTTGTAGCGTTGGTTCCAGTTATCCGGCATTTCGATAGGCATAGCGAGTACACCACTGATGACCGTTATGATCTCCTCGCTACTGTATACGGCCCGTATACCGAGGTTTTCAGCGTTTATCGCCGATATCAAGATCTTTAGATCACCTACTGGGATATGCAGCACATAAAACACTTGGGTGTCGCCGTCTACCTCTTTATGTTCCAAATCCTCTATAACGCCGGCTCCGTATAATGGATATACTATCTTGTCTCCCTTGCAAAACATTAGTATCCGCTCCTTATTTTCATCACAAGTACCTATTTATATCGTCCGCCGTTATGCCCGGATGCAGAGCCATATTCAACGCGTTCGCTATAATCCCGGCCAATCGTTCGATAACCGCGTCTACTTCCTTCGGCGTCACAAACATAGCCCCCGCATACGGGCTTAGTATTTCCGATATCAAGCCGCGTTTTTCGTCCTGTGTCAGGCCCTCCAGCATCCGGAAAAAGCCAGCCTCCGTATTCATTTCCTCAAGCGATACCAGTATTGATTTAAGCATCATATCCATCGTGTCGTTGACCAGCGTGACCGCGTCTACGACGGTCGGAACCCCGATCGCCACAACGGGCACGCCAAGGGACTTTTTGTCTAACATCGCACGCTTATTGCCAATCCCGGCACCCGGTGAGATACCCGTATCGGACATCTGTATCGTTGCGTTGATACGATTTGTACAGCGTGCGGCCAGTGCATCGATCGCTACAACCAAATCGGGTTTTATCCTGTCAACTACTCCTTTTATTATATCCATAGTCTCAATACCTGTCAAACCCATAACCCCGGGCGATATGGCTGAAACACCACGCATCGCGCCCGTCAGTTCCTTTGGCAGACCATCACGAATGTGTCGCGTGACCAGCACACTCGAAACCACCTTCGGCCCCAGTGCGTCCGGCGTGACATATTGATTTCCGAGCCCTACTATCAGTATCGACGCGCTCTTTTTAAGCTTGTGCAGCTTGCCGAGATACTTCGCCATGATCTTTGCGATCTGCTCATGGGTCTTCGTATCGTTTTCCTTCATCGCCTCGGATTCTATAGTGATGTAGTTTCCAGGCGGTTTACCCATTGCCTCCGACGCTTCCTCACCCGTTATCTCAACCCATGTGAGCTTGATCCTGTGGTTCGCGAACTCCTCCTCGTATACCTCCATGCCGTCTATCTCACCTGTGCGGCCCTTACCGACTTCTTCGCGTGCCTCAAGCGCAAGGTCTGTCCTGATACTTACTGTATTGAGTTCCTTTTTCATAATTGCCTCCAATATATGTTTTCTGTTAT
>CAZUNC010000236.1:0-2382 GCA_964621475.1 uncultured Defluviitaleaceae bacterium
AACTGCATGGGATCGATCAGGAGGAGGCTGCTGGACATCGGACTTGTGGAGGGGACGACGCTACGCTGTGTGTTGCGTAGCCCGAGCGGTGATCCGACAGCGTATTGGATAAGGGGTGCGGTAATAGCTCTGCGGCGAGAGGACGCGAGGGGCGTTTTGGTCTGCAGGATATGAAGGGAATGAGCGAATGGGTATCGTAGCCTTGGCGGGAAACCCCAATGTGGGTAAGAGCACGGTTTTTAATAATCTCACGGGACTGAAGCAACACACCGGAAACTGGCCCGGCAAAACGGTCTCAAATGCCTCGGGGTATTGCAAGGTCGGGGACAGGGAGATCATGCTCGTAGACATACCGGGCACATATTCACTGATGGCGCATTCGGCGGAGGAGGAGGTCGCGCGGGATTTCATATGCTTTGGCGGTGCGGATGCGGTGGTGGTCGTATGCGACGCAACGTGCCTCGAACGAAACCTGAATCTCGCGCTGCAAATTACGGAGATCACACGCAAGGTGGCCATATGTGTAAATTTGGCGGACGAAGCCGAGCGCAAGGGGATTTATATAGATACAGATACGCTGTCGAAACGCCTCGGCGTGGAGGTTGTAAAGACCGTGGCAAGGGAACGCAAGAGCCTCGATAGACTGCTCGCGGTGATGAGCACGCTCACAACAGATACCACAAAACCCGATTGTACAGCCGAGACGGGTTTTGTGAGTGTGGAATATGACGGGATTATAGAGGAAGCGATTGCGATATTGCAGCCGCATGTATGCGTTGCGTTAAATGGGATGGGTAAGCAGAGCTTAAACAGCCGGTGGGTATGCCTAAAGCTTTTGGAGGGGGACGAGACCCTGCTTGGGTCGTTGGATGCATATCTGGGGAGTAAGCTACTGGCGGACGGGGCGGTTTATGAGGGGCTTGAAAGAGCAAAGATACTGCTGACTGAAAACGGTATTGATGAGAATGCATTGAAGGACAAGGTGGTCGCGACGATAATACGTCAAGCCGAAGCCATTAGCGCAGAAGCTGTCACGGTCACAAATGCCGAATACAATCAAGCCGATCTGCGTATCGATAAGCTGATCACAAACAGGCTCACGGGCATACCAATCATGCTCGTGCTGCTGACAGGCGTATTTTGGCTCACGCTCGCGGGTGCAAATTACCCGACAAAACTGCTGTCCGGGTTATTGTTCGGGGTTCAGGATAAGCTCACGGATTTGTTTATATATTTGAATGCGCCCGAGTGGCTGCATGGTATGCTCGTGCTCGGCGTGTACAGGGTGCTCGCATGGGTCGTGTCGGTGATGCTTCCGCCGATGGCGATATTCTTTCCGATATTTACATTGCTCGAGGACCTCGGCTATTTACCGCGTGTCGCATTTAACCTCGATAAGCATTTTGCTAAATGCCGCGCATGTGGAAAACAGGCACTCACGATGTGTATGGGTCTTGGCTGTAACGCGGCGGGGGTTATAGGATGCCGGATCATCGACTCGCCTCGAGAGCGATTGCTTGCGATTATTACGAATAATTTTGTGCCCTGTAACGGGCGGTTTCCGACTTTGATCGCTATACTAACCATGTTCTTTGCGGGTGGTGTAGGGGCCGGAGCGGGAGGCTTTATAGGCACATTGGTTTCGGCGACGCTACTGACGCTGGTCATCTTGCTCGGTGTTATAATGACGCTCGTCGTGTCGAGACTGCTGTCCGCAACCGCGCTAAAGGGCGTACCGTCCTCGTTTACACTTGAGCTGCCACCGTACCGCAAGCCCGAGATCGGCAAGGTGATCATACGCTCCGTGTTCGACCGCACGCTGTTCGTGCTTGGAAGGGCTGCGGCTGTCGCCGCACCCGCGGGGCTTGTGATCTGGATATTTGCGAATGTAAACGTAGGTAGTATGTCGTTGCTCGCACATTGCGCGGGCTTTCTGGATCCGTTCGGGCGCATGCTGGGCATGGACGGCACGATACTGTTTGCGTTTATATTGGGGTTCCCTGCGAATGAGATCGTTGTACCTATTATAATCATGGCATACATGTCCGGCGGGACGCTCGTGGAGCTCGATAGCCTGTCCGCGTTGCGTGAGCTATTAGTCGAAAACGGTTGGACGCCGATCACCGCGATATGTATGATGCTGTTTTCTCTGATGCACTGGCCATGCTCGACCACATGCCTCACAATAAAAAAAGAAACGAACAGTCTCAAATGGACGTTCGTTTCTATAGCGGTTCCAACGATTCTTGGTATGGCGGCATGTTTTGTGGTGGCGAGTGTGGCACGGATGCTGGGTTAGGGTAGGGGAGGGGGCTTTTAAAGCCTCTCCCTTTTTTTACTTTGCATATATTGCCTTATATTCTGTCGGTGTGCAGTTTTTAA
>CAZUNC010000237.1:0-2374 GCA_964621475.1 uncultured Defluviitaleaceae bacterium
TCCCTGTCCGTACAAATCCGCATCCCCCGCAGCCCTCTCTGCAATTCGGGGTCAGTTGTTGCTTGTGCGCCTTTTCGCACTCGTTTATAAGAAAATCTTTGCTCACACCCGCATCGATGAAATCCCATGGCAGCACCTCATCATAGGATCGCTCACGGGTATAGAAATCTATCGATAACCCGGTCTCATTAAACGCCTGGTGCCATATCTCAGGCTTGAAATACTCGGTCCAACCGTCGAAACGCGCACCGTTCTTCCATGCCGCATAGATCACAGCGGACACCCGCCTGTCTCCGCGTGCTATGACACCCTCGAGCACCGCGAGCATCGCATTATGGTATCTATATTTAATCTGCTTTTTTGTAATAGCGTCTTTTATCATACGCTGCTTGCGCATAAAGCTGTCGAAGCTGTCCTGTGGCATCCATTGAAACGCCGTAAAAGGCTTCGGCACGAATGCTGATGTGCTGATGTTCACGGAAACCTGACGTATACGTTGTTCCTTTGGACGCTTGTAATAGAGATCGACAAGCGACTCCGCGAGGCTCACGATCCCTATCACGTCCTCGTCGGTCTCGGTCGGCAGACCGATCATGAAGTATAGCTTGAGCTTGTCCCAGCCCGCATTATATGCCAGGCGACAGCCCTCAAGTATCTCCTGCTCGTCTATGCCCTTGTTGATAACATCACGCATACGCTGTGTGCCAGCCTCCGGCGCGAACGTGAGGCTGCTCTTACGCACCTCCTGTATTCGCTCGAGTGCGGCCAGCGAAACCGCATCGACACGCATCGACGGAAGGGAAATGTTGATGTTTTGAGACGCGTGTGCATCGGTCAGCCTGTCCGTGAGTTCTGTAAAGCCCGTATAATCGCTCGTACTCAGCGACACCAGCGAGATCTCCTCGCAGCCGCTGTTTGATAGTAGCGCCTCGGCTTGTCCGGTCAGATTATCTACAGAGCGCTCCCTGTATGGCCTGTATACATATCCGGCCTGGCAGAAACGGCAGCCTCTGATACAGCCCCTAAATATCTCAATCGTCACGCGGTCGTGCACGGTCTCCAATAACGGGATCAACTGTTTGGTCGGAAAGGCCTCGTTGTTCAGATCATCAGCAAACACCTTTCTGACTGTAGACGGTGCTGCGGAATGCTTCGGCGTAAAGTTATGTATCTCGCCGTTTGCCTTATAGCTGACATCATAGAGAGCGGGTACATAGATACCGCGTTTACTTGCAATGATTTCTAGAAAATCTCTGCGCGAACCACCAGAGGCCTTGTGCTGCTTGTATGCGTCTAATATATCCAAAAGCCCGGCCTCGGCTTCCCCTATAAAGAAGAAGTCAAAGAAATCCGCGAGCGGCTCAGGGTTGTAGACACAGGGGCCGCCACCGCACACAATCGGATCGGCCTCGCCACGTTCCGTTGCCCATATAGGTATCCCGCTCAGGTCCAATACATTCACGATATTGGTGCAGCTCATTTCGTATTGCAGGGTTATACCTAAAAAATCAAAATCCTTGACCGCATCCCCGGTCTCCAACGCAAACAACGGGATGTTTTTGCTGCGCATGACCTCTTCCATGTCCACCCATGGCGCGAATACACGCTCGCAATACACATCCTCTTGCTTATTTAACATATGGTAGATGATCTGCATACCCAAGTGACTCATGCCTACCTCGTACACGTCCGGATAGCAAAACGCAAATCGAACCGCAACATCACGCGGATCTTTCACTACCATATTTATTTCATTACCTATATATCGCGCGGGCTTTTCAACCCGCAGTAACATCTCGTCTGTCGGTCTCACTCAATCACTCATTCAGTTTATTCTTTCGATCAAAATAGAATCGCTTACGCCTCTACAGGCTCGCCATCCTCGTCATCCCAGTCATCGTCGTCGTCATCTTCATCGTCCCAGTCATCGTCGTCGTCATCTTCATCGTCCCAGTCGTCATCATCGTCATCCCAGTCATCATCGTCGTCATCTTCGTCGTCCCAGTCATCGTCGTCATCTTCGTCGTCCATATCGTCGTCATCTTCATCCCAGTCCTCATCCAAATCCGCTAAAACTGTGATGTTATATTCGTTTCCGTCCACCTCAGGATACACGATACTCCTCATACTCCGCCTCCTTTGTAAAATTCATTTCTCCTTATCCGTGAAAACCCGTGGTAATGTTTTGTTACTTTCTACATCACATCGACAGGTTCGATCCCCAATACCTCCAGATGCTTCAAAAGCACCGCACGTGTGATGCGGCACAGGTTCAACCATGAATCGCGCTTATCATCCGATGTTTCAGTCAGGATATGACAGTCGTGATAGAACTTTGAAAACGCAGTAGCTATCTGATATGCACTCTCGCAGA
>CAZUNC010000238.1:0-2335 GCA_964621475.1 uncultured Defluviitaleaceae bacterium
GTGCATTAGCCGTGTTTTTATCATCGGAAAAGCCGTCCGCATAGTCCCACGCCACAATGTGCCGCAGCATACGTTTCTTTTCAACAGCCAGCTGTACATCGGCTTGAGTATTTATTACATCTGTTACTTCCTCTGGTGTAAGCTTTTTCAAATCATATGCAGCCTTTACACCCATAAAGAGCCCATACACAATATACACATGGAAGCCTATATCAATTATGATCGAAGTATCGAGGCTTGCTCCTGTCAGCAACAACAGCACCGCTGTATCTATCACCATGCATATGGCGGATATCAACAGGAATACATGCTTTGTCCGGGAGAGGCGATAGAATAAATAATATGTACCTATCATAACAGCTGTTATGATCAACCCAACTATCACAAACACAGGGCTACCGTTTTGCCTGCTTATATCCATACCCAACCCGGCCACAATCATAGGTACACTCGCCGAAAACAGAAACGATATGCTAGCATTAAAGATCGTGAGCAGAACGTTCACAATCGTAAAACCTACGATAGATAACAGATTGATCCTGGATCTCGCGTAAGTCCGCATTAATTGTTCTCGATCCTTCATAAATAAGCCCCCTATTCTTTTTTACTACAAATATGGGCTGTTGCAAAATCAAAACCATGACATGGATTTACACAGATTTTTCGGATTTACGCAGATAGCATAATGTAAATAGTGGTTTATCTGTGTTAATCCGTTTATATCCGTGCGAATCCGTGATAAAGGTTTTATTTTACTACAGCCCTATTTTGTACTTACTTATTCATACGCTCTTACTCAGATGCCCTTTTTACTCAGATCTTCTCAAACTGATCCTTACCAACACCACAGTGCGGGCATACCCAATCCTCCGGGATATTTTCAAACGGTGTACCCGGTGCTATACCCGAGTCGGGGTCTCCGACTGCCGGATCGTATTCATAACCGCATATTACACATGTCCACTTGTCCATTTCTTTCATTCCTCTCTGATTTTAAGAATCATTCCTTGTATCCATTGTATACAATGCCGTTCATGCTGTCAACGGTTATAGGCGCGCCATTAGGTATCAAATCAACGACACCTTGATCGGATATGATTAGCGGTATGTTCAGCGATTTAGACACCGTCAATGCATGAGCATTGTCGGATTTATCCCACGAGCCCACAACCAGTGCCGCTGCCTTTCGGATAAACGGTATCATCTCATCTGTGGTCTTTGATGCGATGATAATATCATTCCTGTCAAAGAAGCGGTTCGCCTGCTCGACGACCTTGATGACCTGTGCGTTTCCCTTTACAAGTGCGCCGCCAAAGCCCTTACCCTTTGTAAGCACGTCTCCTGCGATACGCACCTTCAGCGTATTTGTTGTGCCCGCGATACCCACCGGCACACCCGCTACGGTGACGATGATATCCCCGTTTTTAACGAGCTTCTGCTCGAATGCAATCTTCTCGGCGTTATCGAACACCTCGTCCGTACCATGGATGATCGTCTCGGACAACACCGGTATACAGCCCCATGTCAAGCCCAACTGTCTGCAAACCCGTTCATTCGGGGTAACAGCCAAGATCGGGCATGGTGGTCTAAACTTAGAAACGCTACGCGCCGTAAAGCCCGAATCCGTCAGTGTTACGATGCACGCTGCATTCAGATCTGCAGCGGTTGTATATGCCGCATAACTGATTGCGTTTGTAATATTTGAGATAAACGAACCCGTATGGTTCGTGATCTCGTTATAGTAGTCGATGGACTCCTCTGTCTTTATTGCGATACGCGCCATCATCTTTACAGCTTCGACCGGGTATTTACCGTTTGCTGTCTCACCCGAGAGCATGATAACGTCCGAACCATCGAAGATCGCATTGGCTACGTCATTGGCCTCCGCGCGTGTGGGTCTCGGGTTCTTGACCATGGACTCGAGCATCTGCGTAGCTGTTACGACTGGCTTACCCGCGAGGTTCGCCTTCTTTATAAGCAGCTTCTGAACGAGCGGCACCTCCTCCGGCGGTATCTCTACGCCCAAGTCGCCACGCGCAACCATGATGCCGTCCGCAAGCTCTAATATCGAATCCAAGTTGTTTACACCGTCGCGGCTCTCGATCTTTGCTATGATGCGCATATAGTCCGCATCCAGATCTGACAGCACCTGTCTGATCTTCACGATATCATTTGCGGAGCGTATAAACGATGCAGCTATATAATCAAAGCCCATTTTTACGCCAAATTCGATGTCTCTGATATCATTTTCAGTCAAAGACGGCAGGTTTACATAGACATCGGGCACGTTTACGCCCTTGCGTGAGCTCAGGAAACCGCTGTTTATTATCGTACA
>CAZUNC010000239.1:0-2219 GCA_964621475.1 uncultured Defluviitaleaceae bacterium
TAAAGACCGCACAAGTATCACTGCAGGGTCAGACCAACGGCGGCACACTCTACCTGCTGCCAAACATAATCGTAAAAGTGATATACCTAGTACCGCTGATGTTTATGTGGCGCGTGCTCGCCTCAAGTGGCGTGGAGGTTGGTATGAGCCTGTCGCAGATGCTTACATATACGTATCTGAACACTTTACTTTCGGAGCTTTTGATCGTGCGTTCGTTCATGACCGACTGGAATGCCGACGGGAAGCTCATCGGGTTGTTCGCACGACCGTTGCCTGTGATCGGCCAGGTCGTTTCGCAGAGTGTAGGCTCGTGGATACCGATGTTGCTGATGTTCTCGCTACCGATGGTGGTCGTGGGGCCGGTATTGGGGATCAATCTCGTGCCGCGAACCTTATGGTTTTTGCCGAGCCTGCTGCTATGTGTGTCACTGGGCTTCGCATTCGAGTTTGTGTTCGTCTGTGTGATGCTTCGGATGCGAAACGTGATGTGGCTCACAAGTGTTATTCGCATGGCGATCACTTCATTATTCTCCGGAACTGTGATCCCGTTTAGGATATTACCGTTCGGGCTGACGAGGCTGCTCGAATATCAGCCGTTCGGAAGCCTCGGTGGTGCGCCGCTGTCGTTATTTGTGGGTGCAGCGGAGCCCGAGCGAATCATCCCGATTCAGATATTTTGGAACATTGTGATGTGGACCTTAGCTGTCATCTGGTTCAAAAAATCAAAGGAAAGGATCGTGAGTTACGGTGGATAAACGTAATAAACTTACCTTTAAGCGCATCCTCGCGTTATTGGGCATATATGCGCGGATGGACTTGGCCTCGCTGCTGCGTGACACAAGCTTCGCTTTGTATGCAATCACAGCCGATACAATCGCAAATATCTCGGGGATATCGGGTATCTTTCTGCTCGCATGGTCTTTCGATGGTATCGGGGGTATGGGTAAATATGAGGTTCTGTTTATGCTGGCGTTCGCAAACATCGTCAACGGCTTGTTACAGATAGCGGGCGGCTGCAACGCACTCTATGTGAGCCGTATCATCGGGCGAGGACAATGGGAGCACATGTTCATCATGCCGCTACCGTTTGGTGTGCAGCTAATGATCGGCATATTTCCGTTTACCTGCATGAGCAACTTTTTTACAGGCATCATCCTGATGATCATTTCCGTGATCAAGCTGGGACTCGTGATGCAATGGTGGTGGCTGCCGGTTTTTGTCGGTTATGTAGTAGTGGCCGCGATCGTATATATCGCGCTCTCGTACCTCGCATCCAGCCTCGCATTTTATGCACCCGTGCAATGTGAAGAGATATCGAGCTACGTGCTCGGCGCACTGTCGCATACGAGCACGTTCCCGCTCTCGGGCATGCCGCGCTTTTTGCTGCTGCCGCTTTTAACCGTACTACCCGCGGGACTGATCGCTTGGTTTCCGTCACTCGTGCTGCTCGGCAAACGGCCGTTGGATCTCTCGGCCTTATTGCCTGTGTTTGTCGCACTTATCCTGTCGCTATCTGCGGCGTATTTCTTTAAGAAAGGGTTTAGATACTATGTCAAAAAGGGTATCAACAGATACATTTGGGGCGGACACCGCAGTTAGTGTCTCGCATATAACAAAGGTTTTTATACAATGGCAAAGGGAAAACGCAGGACGCAGACTCCTAAAGAACCTGCTCCGCCCCGAAAAGAAGATCATAACGGCACTTGACGATGTGTCGTTTACAGTCTCGCGCGGTGAATTCGTTGCGTATGCGGGGCCAAACGGCGCGGGCAAGAGCACAACGATGAAGCTGCTATCCGGGATGTTACAACCCAGCGACGGTCAGATCTCGGTGCTCGGTATGTCACCCGAAAGGGATCGCATTGCGATCATGGGTAAGCTCGGCGTGTTGTTTGGCAACCGTACAGAGTTATGGTGGGACCATCCGGTTTCGCAGAGCTTCGAATGGAAGCGTGTCGTCTGGGATATCCCGGACGCTGTATATAAACGCAATCTCGAAATGGTCACGGGGCTACTGGATATCGGCGAGCTGCTCAAGACCTTTGCACGGGAGCTTTCACTCGGACAGCGTATGCGCGCAGACCTTGCGATGATGTTGCTGCATTCGCCGGAGCTGATATTGCTTGACGAGCCGACGCTCGGGCTCGACGTAGTTGCAAAACGACAGATGATCGACTTTTTGAAAAAGATAAACCGTGAGAACGGGGTCACTATCATCG
>CAZUNC010000240.1:0-2165 GCA_964621475.1 uncultured Defluviitaleaceae bacterium
TCTTCTGGTACGTGTCCCTGAGCCTTGCGATGATGTCATCTTCGACACTGTTGAAATGACTCGTGACCGATACACCCCATTCATTTAGTTTTGCCATTACCTCGTTATTTGTTCTGTTTAGTTCCTTTGCTATTTCATGTATTCGACGTTTCCCCATTCACATGCCTCCTGTTTGTTTGATGCCGTCCGATTCGATATGTTCCGCCAGTTCCTGTCTGACGCTCTCATATATCTGTGTGGGTACCGATTTCTTAAATGAACGCTCCAGCCCCTTGTTTTTCCTCGCACGCTCAAAGCAGGCGATGTCCTTGCAGATGTACGCGCCGCGACCATTTTGCTTGCCGGTCAGGTCTATTGACATCGTGCCCGCTTCCTCCGAAAATACGATGCGCAGCAGGGACTTTTTCGGTTTCATTTCATTACATCCCGTGCATTTACGCATCGGCATTTTTCTAACGCTACTCGTCATACTCCATCTCCGGAATAAAATTTGTCTCCTTTGCGACCGTCTCACTCTTTATGTCAATGCGCCAGCCCGTAAGTTTTGCGGCGAGGCGCGCGTTTTGGCCCTCGCGTCCTATCGCAAGCGACAGCTGATGATCAGGCACCACGATCTTTGCGCTCTGATCCTCCGAGGATATCCAGACCGCGAGTACACGGCTCGGGCTCAGCGCAGCCGCTATAAATTTATGCGGATCGGGATCCCATTCGATGATGTCTATTTTTTCGCCGCCGAGCTCCGAAACGATTGCGTTGACCCTGCTACCGTTCTGACCGACGCACGCGCCAACGGGCTCGATGTTTGTGTTCTTTGAATACACAGCGAGCTTTGTGCGGCTGCCGGGCTCGCGGGATATGGATTTGATCTCGACCGTGCCGTCGTATACCTCGGGCACCTCGAGCTCAAACAATCGCTTCACAAGCTCCGGGTGTGTACGCGATACATTAATCACGGGTCCCTTTGTGCTCTGTTTTACGTCGAGCACATAGAGCTTTAGGCGCTGTTGAAAGTCGTAACGCTCCCTGGGTATCTGCTCCTCGTGTGAGAGCACCGCATCGATCTTTCCGAGTGAAATGATCACGTTGCGGCGTTCTTTACGCTGGACGATGCCGGTCACGATATCGCGTTCCTTTGCGATGTACTCGTTGTAGAGTATCTCACGTTCGGCCTCGCGAAATTTCTGTACGACGACCTGTTTGGCCGTCTGTGCAGATATGCGTCCGAAGTTGCGCGGTGTGACCGTTATGTCTATGACATCCCCGGCAGTCGCGGTTATTTGTATGCGGCGCGCATCATCAAGCGAAATCTCCGTAGCCGGATCCGTTACCTGCTCGACAACGTTTTTCTGCGAGTAGACGGCAACCTCTCCGGTATCCCTGTTTATGACCACCTTTATATTAGCGGTTGAGCCGAAATTCTTTTTACATGCAGTTACTAGCGATGTCTCTATCGCCTCGAATATGACCTCCTCATCTATGCCCTTCTCCCTTGAAATCTGCCTTAATGCATCAATCAATTCCGTCCTGTTGTCCATGCTTTTTTATCATCCCTTCTTTCTGTATAAAAGAGCGTCTTTTAAAGTATCACTGCAAGCCTGCAAATGGCTACATCCTCTCTTGCAAAACTCAGTGTCTTACCGCTCTCGTCCTCGATCTCTATGCAACCGTCCACAAGGCCTAATAGCTTGCCTTGAAAATTCTTACTTTTGTCGCCTGGCTTATGCGGCATGCTCACAGGCTTATATAGTCTGACGTCCACGATATGCCCCACAAAGCGTACGAAGTCACTGTCCTTTTTTAACGGGCGGTCCAATCCGGGGGAGCTGACCTCCAAGATATATGCCTCAGGTATGGGATCCTTTTCGTCCAGCACCTTTTCGACGGCACGGCTCACGGCTTCGCAATCGTTGATGCTGACGGGTTCGTCCTTTTCTATAAAGATGCGCAGATATTTATTCGAGCCCTCCTTGACATATTCAAGATCCCAGAGCTTACAGCCGTTCGTCTCGACGATAGGTGATATGAGGGCTTCTAATTGCGATAACAGATTGCTTTGTGACATCAATACCTCCACGCGTTTTTTATGCGTATGTCTTTCTAAATTTTATAAAATTTTTCCTTATAAAAACATGAGAGTGGGCGTCAACCCACTCTCATCAAGTAAT
>CAZUNC010000241.1:0-2139 GCA_964621475.1 uncultured Defluviitaleaceae bacterium
AGATTCAGGTTCTTATGGAGGCAACTCTGTGCAGGTTCAAGTCCTGTCATCCGCATAATTAAACTGTGGCAAGGCAAACCTTTACCACGGATTTACACAGATTAGAAACGGATTTACACGGATAAAACATTTATATCAAAGATATTTATGTCTATGTCCCTGTAAATCCTAAAAAATCCGTGTAAATCCGTGGTATTGTTTTTTTAGGTATATCCTCTCGAAAATAAATAGTGCCACGGATGCGGTTATATATTGTATACGCATCCGTGGCATTAGTTTTAATCAAATCTTACATTCTTGGAATCAACTCGAGATACTCTGCAACCGTTGCGTCGTTCAGGCAGGCCTCGATGATGCGCTTGCCTAACGGCATCAGATCCTTTGTCAGGAAGTTCTTGAGCTCGTTTTTGAAGAATGCAGTGAGTATCTTTGCGCCCTCGTCATAACCCTCTGTGCCGACCTCAGGCTGATGATGTACCTGCAGGATACCCTTTGGTATATCGGTACCGTCGATCTTTACATGCTTGAGTGCGTAGCCGAGGATCGGGCAGCGTGCCTCTTCAAGGGATTCGGGTCTGAAGTTCGAACCGCCCCTACGTGAGAGGTATTCACGTGTAGCCCACTGTCCCGCAAAGCCGACCTTGTAAGCGCCGATGTATTGGTTAGGGATCAGGATGTAACGTGTCTCGGTTGTGCGTAAAATCTGATCTAAAAGCAAATTGGCCTGGTCGACCATCTTGCCTGTTGCGAACGGCCAATACGAGCCGATACCCTCGGACTTCATGCCGCCGCTGTCTACGATACTCGGGTTGTCATGACCACGCGGGGCTGCAAGCCTCCAGAGCCATGCAAGCGAAGGCGGTAATACATGGAACATGCCCACGATACCGTAGTTCGGGTTTTGCTTTGTGGTTGGTGGTGTGCGTATACCAAAGCTACGGACATCAACCTCCACGGCGCCGTCGATATGGTTCTTGACAAACGTACGCGGCATGATAACGCGTGGGTTCGGGCATGCCTTGCCCGGTGCGTCCATGATAGGCTCCCAGATCAGACAGGTCGAGCCCGGTGACGCGTCCATATTTAAGAATACAAGCGGCTTTTCGGGATGTATTGTGTTGCTCTCGATATCGGGATCCGTGCCGTATTTGGTGATATGGTTGACCCTCACGAACCAGCCGTCCTCCGCGTCGGCAACGACGAGCTTGTTGCTGTTGTTTTGCAGCGACGGATGCGCGAGTGCCATGTCGTCCGTTACCGGATGCAGCTCCGAGGAGTCCATGATCGTGAGCACGATGCGCTCGCCGGTTACGGTGTTTGTGCCCAATAGCAGCTTGCCGTCTTGCTCGCGGTGGAATTGCTCGATCATCTCGGACTTACCGCCGCCGCTTGCGCCCTCATGCAGGATTGTGAGCGTGAGCTCGTACGGTGTAACGGTTCTGACTGTCGATGCATGTAATGTGACCCATTTCTCCTGCTCGCCGATGTTAAGCAATACGCTGTAGATACCCTTCTTAGCGCTCGGACCCGGATAGAGGTTGTATGAGAAGACCTCATGTAGATCAAACAGACGGTTGTGTATAACCACCTGCTTGCCCTCATAATACATATGTCTAAACGGCGGTGCCACATACACTATCGCCTTTGGCTTAAAGAAGTTCGGGATCTCGTCCTTAGGTATAAAACCTTGGATGTCGGCCAATGCGGCAGCGAAGAACGCGGCGTTTGTCGGTACGACCAAGATAGAATTGTAGCCGAGGTTCATAGCGCCGTTACCGGACATGAACGGCATAACAATCAGCGACTTTTGCTGCTTGAGCCATGCAAAGGTCTCTGTGCGGATGCTGTCGAACTTGGTGCCGAAACGCTCCTCGTGTGTGATTTTGTCTGTCGGTAAATGGTCAGCTATTACTAAGCTGTCCGGATCCCTGCGGCGCATGTATTTATCATCGTAGTTAACGACGATACCGTTTTTACATTTTACTAGGTAGGCCTCACGAACCTTGCCTTTACCCTCTACATCGAAGTTGACCTCGTATGTGAGCGCGTCAGAGGAACCCATCGCGAGCTCGTTGAGCTCTTCCCGAGAACCGGGTATGACAATTTCCATCCCTTCGGTGTTTATGATATCCAACAATT
>CAZUNC010000242.1:0-2096 GCA_964621475.1 uncultured Defluviitaleaceae bacterium
GAGGGTCTGAGCGTTCTGTATAGACAGATTGCTCTGTATCCTGTTGATACCCGCGAGCTGACCCTTCACGATAGTGCTTATATTCTTGCCGTCACCCTCCACGGATATCTGGATAACGGATTCCGTGATATAACCCTTGTCGATCAGAGCTTGATTAATAAGAAACTTTGCGCTGTCGCCTACCTGCAACGCCGATACGTTTGACGGTTTGCCCGTCTTTGTCACAAATACATCGTTCGCGACATCGTACCAGGCTGTCTGCTTGTCGTCGAATTCGAGCAGCACCTCTGTGAGCTCGTCGCCGGCCTTCATTTCCTTTATCTTACCGAAACGCGTCGTATAGTTGGTTGCCGCGCTGACATTCACTATCACAGACGGATCCGCCGGATCGGTCCTGTAAAAGATGATATCGCCCGCTTGGACCGTCGACATGTCCGTTTCCTTTGGGTTGAACTTGAAGTTCGGAAATACCTCATTGATATATCCGACCTCGTCGGACATATCGTAGTACTGTGTCTTCGTGACCTTCATATTGCCCGGGTTATAATTGAAGGTTAATTTATTGCCCGTATTGTCTATGACCGTCACAAAGCCGAGATCAGGATCATTTTCGGTTACTATACCCCTTGCTTCCTTTACTAATACAGGGTCACCGATATATTTGATGTCGTTTACGATATTGTTCTTTAATGTGAGTTCAACCTTGCTGCCCTGCGGAAACGAGGAGAGGTCTTTTCTGAAACCGCCGCTGCGGATGTAAGGCTTGTTGTTATCAGTGCCGTAGGTGCCCTCGGCCATGTTGTAGGTAAAGCTCTTCTTTGTGGAATCGGTTACGGTGACCGTGCCGTCTGTAACGTTTATGTTGTCCATGAATCCGACGATCGTCTTGCTCTCGACCGTGTTCGAGGTGGTCTGGACATACATGACTACATTGTCCGCATCCCTGACGATATATTCGACCGCATCGCCCTCTAAGAGCGTGCCGAGCCCGCCGACCTTGGATCCCTTTAATACCACGGCATCCTTGTCACCGGCCTGAGGCGAGGTATTAGATACCGCGTCATACTGCAGTAGATCGACCTTTCCGTCATCTCTGCGCACATAGATACCACGTGTCAACGTGGCACTGCCCGTAGCCGATTTCTGCGCGTCCTTTATACCGGCAACCGTACCGGTTTTCTTGGTCATACCGTTTTGTTTATAGTAGATAGAGTCCAGCTTCTTTAATAAATATGCCATGTCTGCGCGTGTTACATTGGCCTTCGGCTTGAAATTGCCCGTTGCATCCGGGGACATGATCCGGTTCTGGATCATCGTTTCCACTGCCGCAATATATTGAGCCCCTACCGATTTCCAATCCTTCGCGGTATATACGCCCTGCTGATTCTCATAGGCAGGGAAAATCGTGTTGTTTTGCGAGCGTAAACCGATCAAAAGCCATTGAGCCATCTGCTCGCGTGAAACGGGGTTGTTGCGCATGAAGCTATACTTCGGATCGAGCTGAGACTGATCCCATACGAGCGCATCGTTGAAATCATTGGCCGTGATGAGCCCATACCCGCGCGCGATATCCAAATAACCGAGTGTCCAGAGCGTCAACGCGTCCGTGCCCTCGGGCATCTGTGCCTGCAATGCGAGTCCCGCGTTCTGAGCACGCTGTTCCTGACCAATTACACGCATAACAAACGCTATGGCCTCTTGATTAGTCACCGCGTTTTGTGGTTTGTATGTCGTGCCGTAGCCTTTAACCATATTGAACGCGCCCGCGCGTGTCACCGCATCCCGCTGTGCGTCCGTGATATCTGTAAAATTCAGGTTTTTGATCAGATCCTTCGCCTCGGCACGACCTGTATAGGTCTTGTCCACAGCTGCGTTAAATATCGTCGCATCTGCTCCGAGGATATCCTTCGGCGCATGTGCCGTAACACATGTAAACGACATCACCGCGGCAATCACGCAACCTGCAATTCGCTTGTATATCGATGTTCCTTTTTGAAACAGCATTATTCACCCATCCTTAATTTTACTTATATCATTTTATTTATATCATTTATTTATCTGTCAGAAATATGCCATGATTCTCAGTCTTTGGATTC
>CAZUNC010000243.1:0-2095 GCA_964621475.1 uncultured Defluviitaleaceae bacterium
TGATGCAGATTGATCGGCTGATCCACGAATGTCATGTCACATTGATGTCGGGAGCACAAGGCAGAAGCGTATGCATAAATTTGATCGAGGGATCACTCAAACAGATTGCAGACTTGATCATAAAGCTGTCTTGAGCATCAGATTGATATAGTCTGGGTGGCGGACAAATATTATTGCTCGCCACCCCCCATGTATTCCTATTCATGCCCGACTATCGCATGCGGTATATATGGTTCTTCCAAATATGCCGCTTCCTCG
This sequence comes from uncultured Defluviitaleaceae bacterium, assembly GCA_964621475.1. Lineage (GTDB taxonomy): Bacteria > Bacillota > Clostridia > Lachnospirales > WQUN01 > CAYURR01. The sequence goes on from CAZUNC010000243.1 coordinate 259, forward strand.
GGTGTTATCTTAACCGACACGGCCTTGACCGCATCTTCGAGGTGTGAAATCTTTGTCGCACCCACGATTGGAGCGACCACCGGGGCTTTTTGCAGATGCCAAGACAGCGCTATCTGAGTGCGTGTTACGCCGTACTTTTCCGCAAGATTCGTAACCCGCTCTACGACTAACCTGTCGGCCTGGGCTGTCGCATCATATTTCGACTTTGCGATCTGATCGGTTTCCAAACGCTTAGTGGTTTCAGACCAATCCCTCGACAGCCGTCCGGAGGCCAGTGGGCTGTATGGTGTTACGGCGATTTTTTGGTCAATGCACAATGGCAGCATCTCACGTTCTTCCTCGCGGTATAGTAGATTCAAGTGGTTCTGCATGGACACAAATCGCGTTAGACCCAATTTGTCCGCAAGATATAACGCCTTTTGAAATTGCCAGGCGTACATCGCAGACGCGCCTATATACCGAGCCTTACCAGCCTTGACGATATCGTGCAGGGCGCTCAAGGTTTCCTCTATGGGCGTGGTGTAATCCCAGCGGTGAATGATATACAGATCAACATAGTCTGTACCCAGACGCTTCAGGCTCTTATCGATCTCGCTCATGATCGCCTTGCGAGAGAGCCCGGCCCCGTTTGGGCCTTCGTGCATCCGGCCGTGTACCTTTGTCGCGAGTACGATCTCGTCACGGTTTGCGTAGTCTTTCAGCGCGCGACCGAGAATCTCTTCGCTGGTGCCGCTTGCATACACATTCGCCGTATCAAAGAAGTTGATACCCAGCTCCAATGCTCGTTTGATGATCGGGCGGCTCTGCTCGTCATTGAGCAACCACTTATGAAATGCCCTTTCCGTGTCGCCGAAGCTCATGCAGCCTAAGCATATACGCGATACATCCAGCCCCGTATTTCCGAGCTTTGCATATTCCACTTAAATTCCTCCCTATATTTTGATCTTCAACCCCTCAGGCGTAAGCTCATAAACCTTATCACAAACCTCCTCAAGATATTTCCTGTCATGGGAAACGCTGATGATCGCACCGTTAAACTCCGCGAGAGTGTTTCGGATCACAGGGCCTGATAACGGGCTGAAGTTACGCGTCGGCTCGTCTAAAACCAATACATTAGCATTTCTCAATACCATATCCAAAAATAGCATCTTGGCCTTTTGGCCGCCGCTGAGCTCGGATATTCTACCGGTCATTTCCTCATGTGTGAAACGCATGCTGCCCATATACGTGCGTGCCTTGGTGATCTCGTCCTTTGTATAGCGCGCGGCCAAAAACTCAATCGGTGTAAGCGAGTAGTCGAGCTTTTCGGAATAGTCCTGTGGCATATATGCGGGCATGATATCCTTGCGGCTGCTCAGCGCGTCCCATATCGCACGCAATAGCGTCGATTTGCCGACGCCGTTTTTACCCACTATCCCGATATGCTCGGGTCCGATAACCTTAAGATATATATCACGCGCAAGTAATCGGTCACCGGTAATAAGCTCGGGCAGGCTCAGCTCCAATATTGTCTTCGAGTTCGGCAACGATAGTTCCTCGCTGAACTTGGTCAGTATAGCCTCCTCGACCTGCGGGATATCGAGGAAATCGTCCTCCTGTTTCCGGAGCCGTCGCTCTTGGGACTTGACCGACTTCATCTTCTTCTTAAGCAGACGCCCGCCCGATGGATTTTGACGGCTGATGCTTTGCTGCTCGTGGTCTACACGGTCATATATCTGCTTCCAACGCTCCATCTGCGCCTCGTGATCGCTACGCTGTTTGCGTGCTACCTGCATCTGCTTATCAAAATTTAGCTTCCTGGTCTTGAGATATTCCTTGTAGCCGATATGCGCGACCG
>CAZUNC010000244.1:0-1956 GCA_964621475.1 uncultured Defluviitaleaceae bacterium
GTACGGGCTCGTAGTGATGAACCTCCATCGCGTACACACCCCTACCCTGCGTCTTTGAGCGCAGGTCTGTCGCGTAACCAAACATCTCGGCCAGTGGTACATAGCTGTGGATGATCTGTGCGTTATTACGCGCCTCCATACCTTCGATCTGACCTCTGCGGCTGTTTATGTCGCCGATGACATCGCCCATGTAATCCTCTGGTACTGTTACGTCTACCTTCATGATCGGCTCCAAAAGTACCGGATCGCCTTTTCTCATGGCTTCCTTGAATGCCATAGAACCTGCGATATGGTATGCCATTTCGGACGAGTCGACCTCGTGGTAGCTACCGTCATAAACCGTAGCCTTAACGCCCAGAACCGGATAACCGCCGATGATACCGGACTGCATTGCCTCTTTGATACCCGCGTCGATCGCCGGGATATATTCCTTCGGGATCGAACCACCCACGACCGCATTGACAAACTCGTATGTCTTTGACGGATCGTTGGCATCCAGCGGTTCAAAGCGAACCTTACAATGACCATACTGACCGCGACCACCGGACTGTCTTACATACTTGCCTTCGACATCCGCTGATTTTCTGAAGGTTTCCCTATAGGCAACCTGCGGCTTACCGACATTGGCTTCGACCTTGAACTCACGCAGTAATCTGTCTACGATGATCTCAAGATGCAACTCGCCCATACCCGATATAATCGTCTGACCCGTATCCTGGTCCGTATAGGTCCTGAAGGTCGGGTCTTCCTCGGAGAGTTTCGAAAGCGCGATACCCATCTTGTCGCGACCCAGCTTCGTCTTCGGCTCGATAGCTACGTGGATAACAGGCTCCGGGAAATTCATGGACTCGAGTATGACTGCGTCCTTTTCAAAGCAGAGCGTATCACCGGTCGTTGTAAACTTCAGACCGACAGCGGCTGCGATATCACCCGCATATACCTTGTCGATATCCTCGCGGTGGTTAGCATGCATCTGCAAGATACGGCCAACACGTTCCTTTTTATCTTTTGTTGCGTTATATATATATGAACCTGAGTCAAGCACACCCGAGTATACCCTGAAGAATGCGAGCTTTCCGACGAATGGGTCATTCATAATCTTGAATGCAAGCGCCGAGAACGGCTCCGTATCCGATGAATGACGCTCGATCTCCTGCTCCGTATCCGGGTCTATACCCTTGATAGCGGGTATATCGGTCGGTGCGGGCATGTATTGCACGATACCATCCAAAAGCTTCTGTACGGCCTTGTTTTTGTATGCCGAGCCGCAGAACACCGGAGTAAGCTTGCAAGCGATACATTCCTTGCGCAATACAGCTTTGAGCTCATCTATCGTAAGTTCTTCACCGGACAGATAACGCTCCATCAAGTCCTCGTCGTTTTCGGCGATCATCTCGAGCATAAAAGTACGCGCTTCGTCGGCCTTATCCTTGTAATCATCCGGTATATCCTCTACGGATATATCTACGCCCATGTCATCTTTATATATATAGGCCTTCATCTCCATCAGGTCGATGATGCCCTTGAACATATCCTCCGCGCCGATGGGTATCTGAACAGGCACAGGCGTTGCGCCGAGGCGATCCTTCATCATGTCTACAACATTTTGAAAGTCAGCGCCCATGATGTCCATCTTGTTTACAAACGCGATACGAGGTACGTTGTATCGATCGGCTTGCCTCCAGACCGTTTCTGACTGAGGCTCTACGCCGCCTTTAGCACAAAACACGCCCACAGCACCATCCAATACGCGCAGAGAACGTTCTACCTCAACCGTAAAGTCCACATGTCCGGGTGTGTCGATGACGTTTATCCTGTGATTCTCCCATTGGGTAGTGGTGGCTGCAGAGGTTATCGTGATACCGCGCTCCTGCTCCTGTTCCATCCAGTCCATCGTCGCAGTACCCTCGTGCGTGTCGCCCATCTTGTAGTTTCGGCCGGTGTAATACAGTATGC
>CAZUNC010000245.1:0-1814 GCA_964621475.1 uncultured Defluviitaleaceae bacterium
CATCGGTCGGGTAGTTTTGCAATATATCCCATATCCCGTTCATGAGCTCGTCCAAGCCCGTATTCGTGGCAGCCGAGATTTTATACAACTTATAGCCATGCTCCGCGCAGTATTTCTCTATCGCGGCCATGTGCTCTTCGCTCTCGGGCAGATCGGTCTTGTTTGCGCAAATGATCTGCGGGCGCTCCGCGAGCGCCGGGTTGTATGCGAACAGCTCCTTATTGATCATCTCGAGCGCGTCGATCGGATCGGCTTCAACGACACCGCCGCCTATACCTGCGCTGTCCACGACATGTACAAGCACCTTTGTGCGCTCGATGTGCCGCAGGAATTCATGCCCGAGGCCTACCCCCTCGCTCGCACCCTCTATAAGTCCCGGTATATCCGCGAGCACAAAGTCCTTACCGTATCGGTTCCTGACCACGCCCAAATTCGGCGACAGCGTCGTGAAGCGATAGCTCGCGATCTTCGGGTTCGCATTCGTTACCATCGACAGCAGCGTTGACTTGCCCGCATTCGGCAGCCCTATGATCCCCGCATCCGCTATGAGCTTGAGCTCCAGTATTAATTCGTAACCCTTGCCGGGTTTGCCCTGCTGTGCGTATTTCGGGGCTTGGCGAACGGCTGTCGCGTATTGCTTGTTACCCTTGCCGCCGCGCCCACCGCGTGTCAGGATGCGTGGTTCTCCGGGCTTGACCATGTCGGCCATTACCTTTCCGGACACGGCCTCTTTTATAACCGTGCCGACCGGCACCTTGATGATGACATCCTCGCCATCCGCACCCGTGCAGTTGTTGCCGCGACCGTTCTGGCCGTGTTCTGCTTTAAAGCTGCGGTGGTAACGGAAATCGATCAGGTTGTTTAACCCTTCATCCGCGACGAATACCACATCACCGCCACGCCCGCCGTCACCGCCGTCGGGCCCGCCGTTTTGGACGTATTTCGCCCTATAAAAGGACACGCAACCGTTACCGCCGTTACCCGCGTGTACCTTGATTTTTACCTTATCTACAAACATATTCGTCTCCAAGAAATAAAAAGGGCCACGGCTAATCAGGATGTCCTTAGCCGCAGCCGCTTATATTGTATTCAGCTATTAAACAGCCTCTACGGGATAAACGCTGACCTGCTTCTTATCCCTGCCCTTACGCTCAAACTTCACACGTCCGTCGACCTTTGCGAACAACGAATCGTTCGAACCGATGCCAACGTTATTGCCCGGGTGGATCTTAGTCCCACGCTGCGTGTAGAGGATGTTGCCGGCCTTTACGACCTGACCGTCCGCACGCTTCGCGCCGAGACGCTTCGCTTCGGAGTCACGACCGTTCTTTGTTGAGCCTACGCCCTTTTTATGTGCAAAATATTGTAAATTGATCTTAAGCATCATCTTCACCTCTCTTACCTTTGTTATACTTCGTTATCTATAGCTTCGTTTTCTATAGCTTCGTTTTCTATAGCTTCGTTATCTATGATACGCAGCTCGTCGGGATACATATCGCGTATACCCTCCATACCCAATACAAGCGCAGACATCAGTAGCTGCACATCGTGGTTCTCCGAGCCGTTTGCGATCTGTGGCAGATACATATTTAGAAGATTGTCTTCGCAACCCTCTTGCATGTAATCCTCAGGGCATTCGTACTCGATATCCTCATCGGTAAATGCCTCGATGGCATTTATCGTGTTGAATGTAAGTATTGAAATCCCCGCGCAGACCTGTGACATCGAATGCCCCTCGATCTCAAAGCCGCAAAGCTGGCCTGTCTTGCTGCGTATTACGGTAAAGCATGTCATGCAGTTACTATTTTATCAAT
>CAZUNC010000246.1:0-1797 GCA_964621475.1 uncultured Defluviitaleaceae bacterium
AAATGGCATACAAAATGATATTTTCTGATCTGGACGGAACATTATTAAACAGTTCGTCCGCAATCTTATCCACAGTCAGACGAGCGATAACACGAGCACGGGATAAAGGTGTGGAATTTGTGATCTGTTCAGGGCGTTCACATGTAACATTGAGGAAATTTGAGGAAATGATACATACGGGACGTGGATATTATTTCGGTGAGGGCTTTAATGGAGGACTTATCTACAAGCGCGATATGGAAACGGGATATGAGATATTCACAGAACATCGCCTCGAAAACGCATCTGCTGTGGATATCGTTAGGATGACGGAGGATTTGCATCCGGAGATCTGGTTCTATGTGGGCAGTAAGCTCATAGCAAAAGAAGAAACGGAGCGGGTACGCGACTACAGACGTCATGCTGGGGTAGAGGTTCAGATCGTACCCGACATGACCACCTTTAGAGAGGATATCTCAAAGATATTATTCTGTGACGATATGAGGTACTTAAAGCAGGTTCACGACAGGGTAGGGGACTATGTAAATGGCAGGTGCAGTATCTCCTATTCATGTGATTTCCTGCTTGAGATCGGTCATCTGAAAGCAAATAAGGGGACAGGGCTTGCGTTTTTACGCGACTACTTAGGTATTAATAAAGAGGATGTAATCGCGGTTGGGGATAACTATAACGATATGGAGATGATCAAGGAGGCCGGGCTCGGTATTGCTGTTGCAAATGCGGTACCCGAGATCAAGGCAGCTGCGGACTATATCACAAAAGCCACGAATGATCAGGGAGCCATTGCTGAGATCATCGAGACATTTATCGAGGGTTAGGACATGTTTAAGATATTATCGAGTTTCTATAATGAAGCGTTGCTTTCGTACCGCTCGCTCAGACGGCAGAGCCCGAATGTGTTTACATTCATCCTATATGGCCTTCTGTACGACATGGTCCTCAACATCTGGAAGCCTTTCGGTGTAAAATTCCTGTCGCGGCTCGGTGGTGGGGCCGGTTACATTTCGCTTTATAATGCGTTACCCGGGATCGTAGCAGCGATAATTCTGATACCATCATCGATGTTTATCTCACGCTTTCGCACAAAGAAACGCGTAACGACCATATTTTTCCTGATCAGCCGCTTGTTTCTACCGCTGCTGTCGTTTGTGCCTGTGCTCCCGGAGCATTTGCGCCCACTTGTCTTTGTGCTGTTGGTAACGTTTATGAACGTCCCTGACGCGATATCCCAAACGGCCTTACAAGGGGTTCTGGGTAATGTATTTGAGGGACGCATGCGCGCTACCGCCATCACTCTACGCAACAAGTTCGGCAACATCGTGGTACCTCTCGTGACGATTATAACGGGTCTGTTGATAACCACCATACCAAGAAACGATACGGAGCTCATGAATATGTACCGGATATTTTATATCGTCGCGTTTGTGGTCGGGCTTGTGGAGATATTTGTATTTAATCGGTTTAAGGAGCAACCACCGGACGAGACTGCTGCGCCTACAAACATAAATCTTGAGTTCATCAAATTGGTATTTAAGCACAAACCGTTTCGAGCCTATTTGCTGACAAGCATCACATTCGTGTTCTCGTGGCAGATAGGTTGGCCTATCGTAAGCTATTTTCAAGTCGAGACCTTAGGTACAAGCGAGCTCTGGTTTGCGATCTATGCGATAGGCACAGCGATCGGTTCGTTCTTCAGCGCGTCGTTCTGGCAGAAGCGCATCATAAAAAAAGGCAACCAGAACACCATCATCTTGGCCATGTCTGCGATGGCGCTGAACATGATGATGTTTCCGATTA
>CAZUNC010000247.1:0-1773 GCA_964621475.1 uncultured Defluviitaleaceae bacterium
ATTGTATATATGTAGCGATAGGGCAAAAGGCTTCGACCGTTGCGCGTATCGTTAAAACACTCGAGGAGTACGGCGCACTGGAGTATTCGACGGTCGTAGCTGCTACGGCATCGGAGACGGCTCCGTTGCAGTTCATCGCACCATACAGCGGCTGCGCAATAGGTGAGGAGTGGATGGAATCCGGTAAGGATGTCCTTATCATCTACGACGACCTATCCAAGCACGCCGTCGCGTATCGCGCCATGAGCTTGCTGCTTCGTAGGCCACCGGGTCGTGAGGCCTATCCGGGCGACGTATTCTACCTGCATTCGCGTTTGCTGGAACGTGCAGCGCGTCTGTCAAAGGAATTCGGCGGCGGTTCGATTACGGCTCTGCCGATCATCGAAACACAAGCCGGTGATATCTCCGCATACATCCCGACCAATGTCATCTCGATCACAGACGGTCAGATATTCATGGAGTCCGAGTTGTTCTATTCGGGCATACGTCCCGCTATCAATGCCGGTCTCTCCGTTTCGCGTGTAGGCGGCTCCGCTCAGATAAAGGCCATGAAGAAGATCGCAGGACCTATCCGTGTCGAGCTCGCTCAGTATAGAGAACTCGCGTCGTTTGCGCAGTTTGGCTCGGATCTGGATAAGGATACACTGGATCGTCTGCGTCAGGGCGAACGTATCGTTGAGATCCTGAAGCAACCACAATACCAGCCGATGCCCGTTGAGCATCAGGTATTGGTATTATTCGCGGTAACAAACAAGTACCTGACCGATGTAAATGTCGAACGCGTTGCGGATTTCCAGAAGGAAATGCTTGAGTATTTCGATACGCGCTATTCGGAGATCGTAGACGAGATACGCGAAAAGAAGGAAGTCAGTGCCGAGCTGGATGCTAAGATCAGGTCTGCTATAGACGGATTTAAGAAAGAATTCAAATAATGAGGTGAGTACATGGCGTCAATGCGTAATATCAAGCGCAGGATACGAAGCGTGGCAAGCACCCAGCAAATAACCAAGGCCATGAACCTTGTAGCCGCCTCAAAGCTTCAGAAAGCCAAGCAGAAACTGGAACGCACGCGCCCGTTCTATACGGAAACGCGTAACGTTATACAGTCGATTATATCGAGCTCAAAGGGCCTCAAAAACCCGTATCTCGTACAGCGCGAGGTCAAGTCGACGGCATATATCGTGATGACCGGCGACAGGGGTCTCTGCGGCGGATATAACACGAATGTCTCAAAACTCGCGTATACGATGATGAAGGGTAAGCCTAACGAGAAGGTCATCGCGATCGGCATAAAGGCGAGGGATTTCTTTCGCAGACGCAAAAAGAACATCCACAAGTTATATGTGGGCATGTCGGAAAAGCCGTTTTACGAGGATGCTAAGGAAATAGGCAGACTGGTGTTTGAGTTATACGATTCGGGGCAGGTCGATGAGGTATATCTGGTGTATACCGAGTTTAAGTCCACGATATCACATGAGCCGAAGGCTATGAAGCTGCTGCCGATAGACCCCGAGGAGATACTCGCAGGATCGGACGGCGCTGCTTCGGGTCAGCTGATGAATTACGAACCGGACGAGGATACGCTGCTGTCATACATGGTACCGAAGTATGTGGATACACTTATATTCGGTGCGATGGTGGAGTCCTCAGCATGCGAGCAGGGTGCTCGTATGACCAGTATGGACTCGGCTACGAAGAACTCCACGGACTTGATCGAGAAATATACGCTTCAATATAACCGCGCAAGACAGGGTGCTATTACTCAGGAAATAA
>CAZUNC010000248.1:0-1603 GCA_964621475.1 uncultured Defluviitaleaceae bacterium
ATTGCTCACGTTTTATCCGTGCGGGGCTGAGCTTTGATATGAGCCCGTACAGCGCACCGGCCGGGCACAGATATTTGCAAAAGAATCGGTCGATCACAACGGACAAGCCAAGGACGATAATTAAAATCACAAAGCCCACTGCGTTTTCCTTGAACAGCTCTGCTCCGGACCAGATATGCGCAAACGCGGTCCACGGATCGTAAGGGGAAACCCAGATCGTCGCGGTCACCCACGCCATCACGGTTACGACGGCTAAGACTATGTACTTTCCATAACGCATGACGCGGTCGGCATTTTCGGGTAGTTTGACCTTACGCTTCGTGATTTTGCCCACGATATCCTGCAAAAATCCGAACGGGCATAGATTACCGCAAAATGCTCTACCGAACACGAGCGCGAACGCCACAGTGAAAAAGAACAGCGTCATCGTACCGGAAAACAGCTTTTGCAGATTGGCTCTACCCGCAATCCATGCCCATAGGTTCTCGAGTCCCCCAAGCGGGCATATCGCATGGATAGATGGGTATTGCGTACCGCCATGCAGATGCAAATAGCTCAAACCCATCACTCCAACCAATATCACACCCATAATGATATAACGCACATATCTTGCCGTTTTCATTTCAAATACCCCCCAAGGTTTATGATGTCAAAGCTTATCAAGGATTTATGTCTTTTTTATGTTATAATGAATAATACATACAAACGCGAGGAGCAGATAACATGAACTACGAGACGCTAAAGCAACAGACAGCTTGTGGCTGGAACACATGGAACACCGCGAATGTGCTGTCGCATGTGCTGCTGCCGTATGGCTTTTGCATCAATCTATGCATAAAGGAATACTCAACCGAACGCGTACTGCGTGAGGCGTTGATCGGGCGTTTTGACGAAAAGGACGAGCACATACATCCGGGTCCACGCAGCTATGACGGCAGCTATACCACACTCGATATCACATACATGTCGCTGAGCCTGACCGTTGAGTCCGCCGTAGATAACGGCGAGTTATACATATTGCTGACCCCGAAGTCTTATGGCACGCGTGTCCCGACATTAATCGTTGAGGGTTGCCTGCTCTGGAACAAACCAGGGCTCGTGGGCCGCCGCTTCGATTATCTTGAAGCCATATTTGACGACAGGACTGTTCAGGTATTTGTGAGCACACCGCATATCGAGATCAAACACACCTACTCGCTGACACCGTATCTATCTGTAGCTCTCGATCAACCCGTGCTCGTCTCGACGAAAAAAGACGTATCGATTGCCGACGCGCGACACATTATAAACGCAAATAAAAAATGCCTCGACGATGAGGCGATGAAGTACGGCCCGTTGTCCGAGACATATACAGCTATGCGTTCGTGTCTGGGTTGGGATACGATCTACGAGCCCGAGCACGATCGCATTTGCACACCCGTGAGCCGCATATGGAACATCGGCTGGGGTGGTTATGTACTGTTCTGCTGGGATACATATTTCGCGTCGATGATGGCAAATATTGATAACAAGGAGCTCGCGTATCTGAACGCTTTGGCCATCACGCACGAGCGAACCGAGGCCGGGTTTATACCGAACTTCGGAGCCGCGCATGATTACAAGT
>CAZUNC010000249.1:0-1545 GCA_964621475.1 uncultured Defluviitaleaceae bacterium
AAGAGGTGTTCTATCCCCTTTTCGGCAAGGCTATGGAAGAGATATCCGGTGAGGTCATCAGGCTGCAGAGCGCGCAGATAGCGCCGTCGGCTGATTATCCTATTACATCGGGGATACTGATAGAGGCTGTTCAGACGGCACTTGAAAAGGCCGTCAATAGCGATTTCGTAGGTTATACGGCACAGCTCAATTAGCTCCATTTTTTACGCAGAAGCCTCTGTACAAATAATATACTCCTCACAAACCAATCCACATACATGCCGCACCATACGCCCACAACGCCCCATTTCAGCACGATACCGAAGAAATAACCCGCAAATATCCTGAATATCCACATACTCGCGACAGCGGTATACATCGTATACCGGACATCGCCTGAGGCACGCAATGCTGCGGGGGTTATAAACGACGCAGACCAGATTATCGGCGTGGCTATACAGCCCGTCAATACGAGGTAGTAGAAATGCTGGGCGGCTTCGCCGTCTAAGTTATACAGAGAAATAAATACACCCGTCAGCGGGTAGACGGTCACACAGACCATCAGCATAACCACCATTCCGAGCAACACGGAAAATACGGTGGTTTTTGTTATGTCATCATATTGCTTGCGGCCGACACGCTGCCCTACCAAGATCATTACGCCTGTCGCAAACGCATTACCGGGCACGTTGATAAATGCAAATATGGCAGAGCCCACGGCGTTTGCAGCCATAGCGGCGGTGCCCATGCCCGAAATAAAGAGCTGGGTAATAAAACGCCCGACCTGAAACAGCGTGGACTCGATGCTCGTAGGTACGCCGAGCCCGAGGATTTCCTTCTGAAGTATGACGTTGGGCTTAAAATACGAGAGCCTGTCGAAGCGTATGCGTTTAGAAAATTTTAATATATACACGAGCGCGAGACCGAGGCCAGTCGTGCGTGCGAGGCTTATGGCCAACGCCGCACCCGTGACACCAAGCGATGGTGTCTTCAAAAACGGCAGGTCGATGCCCATGATAAAGATATAACCGAACAGGAAGTTAAACAGATTCATCGCGAGCGAGATAAACATCGGCATGGCGGTGTTGCCGCTACCGCGTATCACACCAAAAATCGTCTGCGTCACGGCGAGGATCGGGATCGAGAAGTTTACGATAAAGAAATAGGATGAGCCGGCCTGCTTTACATCGGCGGCGGTCGCGTTGAACACGAGGTTCATGATCGGCCCTTGAAACAGCAGACACAGCAGCGTGATAAACAGCGAGAGTAACACGGACATCAGTACGGACTGTGCACCGGCCTCCGAGGCCGAGCGCATTTCACCGGCGCCCGTGTAGCGTGCGGTAACGATCGCAACACCGGTCGTGAGCGCGGCGAATACGGCGATCACGATGTTTGACATATTATCGACGATCGCTACACCAGATATCGCATGCGTGCCGACCGACGAGACCATTGCGGTATTCACAAGCCCCATTACGCTGATAAATATCTGCTCAACGATGATAGGTGTTGAGATCGCAAATATTTCCTTAAAGCGGGTTTTGTATGTAATATTGTCCATGT
>CAZUNC010000250.1:0-1540 GCA_964621475.1 uncultured Defluviitaleaceae bacterium
TTTTTTCGGGATCGATACCCAAAAGCCGCAAAACATCCGCATATTCCGACAGTACAATCGCACCGTCCTTTATGAGCTCATTTGTACCGCCGCTGAGTTTACTGGTGATATTACCGGGCACGGCCATCACATCCCTGCCCTGTTCGAGTGCGGCGCTGACCGTTATCAATGTACCGCTGCGTTTTGCGGCCTCCGTGACGATCACAGCTGACGACAGCCCACTGATGATACGGTTACGCGCCGGGAAAAAGCCCGGCATAGGTTGTGTCTGCGGCGGGTACTCGGAGATCACAGAGCCGTTCTCGCGTATACGATCTCGCAATGCTTTGTTTTCGGGCGGATAACAAACATCTACACCGCAGCCCAATACGGCCACAGTAATCCCACCGCCCTCGAGCGCACCTTTATGCGCCATGCTGTCTATCCCACGTGCCATGCCGCTCACTATCGCCACTCCATGTTGCGCGAGGTATTTCGCGAGCTCGTGCGAGACGGTTTTGCCGTATTCCGTGCAGTGACGTGAGCCAATGATGCTCACACAGCGTACATCGGGGTCCGGTAACGTGCCGGAAACGAACAGCACCGTGGGCGGATCGAAGATATCCTTTAAACGTTGCGGATAATCCGGGTCCGTAATACCTACAAACCCGATATTGCGTTTCGCGAGGCTGTCTGCGTATGCGATGATCCTGTCCGTATCCCTGTTTGCACAGATTATATTTACATTATGCTCCGATATCCCCTTAACGACACGCAACGCCTCGGGTCTAGCCCGAAAAACCGCCTCCGCACTGCCGAATGCTTTTAGCAGCTCGGTGTGTTTTCTACTACCCAAGCCTTCGATCATCGAAAGCCACAGTATATATAGATGCTCGTTCATTACGGCCTCTTTCTCTCATGTAAAAACTTGACCAATAAATCAAAAACCATGAATAAACGCAGGAGCTTCCCTGTAATATTCATGGTTTCTATATTTATCACGCCTCCATTAGCTTCTGCGTCAATTCATCGATAGGCAGCGGTTTTGAATAATAGTATCCCTGTACGACATCACATCCGAGGCTCAACAAGAAATCGATAGTCTCCTTTGTCTCGACACCCTCCGCGACGGTTTTTATACCGAGCTCATGCGCCATCTTCATGACGTTTGAGATAACGAGCCCGGCTCGGCTCACATCGTGTGAACTCATAAAGAACGCGCGGTCTATCTTTATAACGTCTATCGGAAGATTTTTCAGAAGTCCGAGCGACGAATAACCCGTACCGAAATCGTCCATAGACAACGTAAAGCCCTTTGCGTGTAACTGCTCGAGTACCCTTAATATCAACTCCTCGTTACCGAACATCGTGGATTCCGTCAGCTCTATCTCGAGGTGTTTATGTGGCACGCCGTATTTATCTGCAATCTCGCAGAGGTCATTGACAAAATCCGGATTGTTCAAATGATGCCGTGAGAAGTTTACCGAGATATCGACCGGTGCGATCTTATTGTCTATCCAATTCCTCAATATACCGCATACACGCTCAAACATATACATAT